>JAITVQ010000299.1 GCA_031285745.1 Puniceicoccales bacterium
GGAGCTAATCAGATCTGTTTTGCTCCCTCGACAATTGTCGGGAGAGGCTTCTCGGGCTTTCAGCTATAATATTGCAGACTGACCCAACTATCCTTTGCACTGAAACCCAGCCTCCCGTAGCCAATCGGCAATACGCGGTCTTTCGTCACCTTGAATTTCCAAGGTTGGCTCGACTGTCCCCAATGCCCCACCCGTCCCCATGGCACTTTTCAGTGAACGCAGTAGCTTCTCACGTTCCGCCCCACCCAAGCGTTCAATCCCTTCGCCAAATAATACTGTGACAGTTTTCCCACCCCGCCCGGACTTCTCAATACGCAAGTGGACTTTTCCGTATTTCACCGGCGCCTTGGGTACAGCAGGCGGTTCCGGTTTTTTTTCGGGTCCGGCAGGCAAATTAGTCGCATCCAGGGCGTCAAATGGGTTGTTGTTCAACGACTGGCCACCGTCTGCGGAAATTCGCGACTTCATCTTAATCAAATAAGGGCACCCACTCCTGATAAGCTACTGTCCGCGCCCACAAATTCCCCGTGGAATCGGGCCTGACTCCTCAATCCACAACACGGCTTTCTGGTAGCTATGCCGATTCAGAAAATGACGTAAATCACTGGGGACAGCCTCGTTTTGCTTCGCATAGATTTCATCCAACGCCTCAATTGCTGCCTTTGTCTGGGCAGGAGTAGACTGTTCATTCGTGATGACCTTTAGATGGGCGAGGATAGTGGCAAGCAACGGGTTTTCCTTCTTCATGTAAAAAAATATGAGAAGTTGCTTTCATTTTGCAAGCCCCACAAAAGAACAAATTCGCTTATTGTGCTCCGGCGTTCCCTTCATAAAGACGCGTGGCATGAATTTTCAGCAACTTGCACTTGTTTCAGCCGCCGCACTTCTGGCGGCTCCGGCATTGCAAGCCCAATTGGCTGACTACAAAACGGTAATGGCCGACGAGTTTGTCAGGAGTTACATGACTACCTGCATGTTCAGCCAGCCGTCCGGATTGACCGGGGGCACCTTTACGTCTCCCAGTTCATTGACCGGGCATGGTCTTTCCCAACTCTATGTAAACGGTAGCGGGGAATACAGCCTGGGGCGGGATTTTTGGGATATTGGAGATTTCGAACCCTATGTCCGGGCTGTCCTGGGAGGAAGCGGATATGACGAGAAGGTCCCTGCTCCGGGGGCAGGATTTGCAGACGACCGAACCGATGGATTTTCCATTGCATTCAATGGATTCGGGGGCATCCGGTGGTATCCATGGCGGCACACTGTCATCAACGTCATGGTGGGTTATGGATACATGTATCTGGAAAATAATTACAGCTACAACAACCCCGTCAGCCAGGCATTGGCGCCATCCATGAATGGCAGCACCCGTAATTGGTACGCCAACGTACTCAACAGCGTGACCCAAGTAGGAGCTTCCCAAAGCATCCCGCTCTGGAGTGGTGCTTGGGACGATCCGGAAGATAGTCCGACACTGCCTCGCCTCCGGTTTTTCACAAATTACACCAGCACAACCCACATAGGTGTCTGGGGTACAAAAAACGACCAGCAGCGCTACGTCACTGCCTACATCTGGACAAACGGCGCAGAACTGTTTCTTCCCGTTGGGAGGCCCTGGGGAAAACAGCTATTCCTCACCCCTTATTTCCAGCGCACCGATATGTTCGATGACGGGCATCATAGCCTGTCCACCACAAGGCATTTCTATGAAGCCGGAGTGCGGGCCGGGATTTTCAACGATGCCACCTGGGGCGGAAACAACGTGTTTTTCCTCTCCGGCTCCGCCCTGTGGGGAAGCCATTTCAACGGATGGCAGGTCAGCGCGGGACTCCGCTTCTAAGCCGCTGGCGTCAGGCAAACAAGGCCTCGGCCAAAGCCTGGGCTGGATTGAGGAAATGAACCCGCAGGTGATGGGTATAATCCGACCCATTGAATTTTGCCCGGATGATCGCCTCGCTGTTTTGGGAGGAATGCTCCCAATGAAACAAGTTCCCCGAGGTATAATCGCAATCCACCGTAAGGCAGATTTCTGTCGTCTCGACAGTGGCGTCATTGAAATCCGCATTCAGCGGCAGCGATGAAATTTCCGCACAACGCACAAAACAGGACTTCATCCATGCCAGCAAGCCAGTGGCTTCACCACAACGCGCCTTGGAGTGCTCGATTTTCACCGAACGCAGATTTTCCACCAACAGTTTCGGCGGATAGGCACTGAGGAATTGCCCCAACGCCTGCCGCACGGGCAGCAGACGAGCCACCGCCAGATCACGGGCAGCATAGGGCCGGGCCCACGGGATGGTGGAAAAATCCCCCTGGCAAATCGAAGAGTCATAAAGAACCCGGCGGCAATCCTTCACGAGCCGAACCCACTGCCGGGCAATGGTATCAGCGCCAACGCGGTGAAACCAATGGTAGGTGGGCAGGTCACTCTCAAGCCAGACAGAAAGCTGGTTCTCCAAAATCCGCGTATTCCCTTGCACGGGATATCCCAGCGCGAGCATTTCGCAGCAACGGTGCTCGCGGGATTCCTCGACAAAGCAGCCGATGTGCAACTTTCCCTCCAAGGGTGTCGTCGCGCTGGGCGAAGGATCAGGGCATAGAATGATGATACGACAGGGATGGCGCTGGGCGAGTTGGAGCGCGACTTCGCACTGGGCCTTGGCATCCTCCTCGTCGACATCGGCCCCAAGATGAAGGACCAGATTCATCTGCGAGGCTCGCACGGCCATTTCCGGCGAAGCCCCGGTTGAGTCCCACTCGCGGGCCAACGCGGGCATGACATTGGCAACGGGCATTATTTCACCGGGAAGAACAGAAAGGAGAGTCGAGGACATGGTAACTGGCAAAAGTTGAATTTACAGGAATAACCGGTGCACAAAAACAGGTCCCGTTATTGCCCCGAGTTTCTCCAACCGTGGCCCAGATTCCAGACCATCCGGTCGGCGGCCAACGGCCCCCAGGATCCGGCAGTATAGGTTTCCAATCCCCGGCGTCCGAGGTTTTGCCAAAACTCCAGCAACGGAGTAAAAAGTTTCCAAGAGCTCTCCGTCTCATCCCCGCGAATGAAAAGCGTGCGGTCCCCAATCATACAGTCGAGAATAAGCCGCTCGTAAGCCTCGGGAGTGTTGGACCCGTAGGTGGTCGCATAACGGAAATTCATTTTCACCGGCTGGGTGCGGGCCTCAAGACCGGGCACTTTGGAGTTGGTGGTGAAGGTGATACCCTCATCCGGCTGGATTTGAATTACGAGGCGATTGGGAGCCAATTCATAGCGATTGTCGCTGGAAAACAACCCGCCCACCGGCGTCTTGAACTGGATGGCAATCTCGCTGACTCGTCGAGCCATGCGTTTGCCCGATCTCAGGTAAAAAGGAACGCCTGCCCAGCGCCAGTTGTTGATATTGAGACGAAATGCGCTGAAAGTTTCCGTGGTCGAATTGGGAGCGATATCTTTTTCCTGCAGATAGCCCGACACTTTCGCCCCATTGATAAGCCCATCGATATATTGCGCGCGCACCGCATCGCCCCGGTCTGTGTCGAGGCGAAGCGGTTGAATCGCCTTGAGCAGTTTTACCTTCTCGTTGCGAATATCCTCCGCATCCAACGTAACAGGCGCCTCCATGGCCGTCAGCGCGAGCAACTGCATGGTATGGTTCTGGATCATGTCCCGCGTGGAACCGCTATGGTCATAATAACCACCCCGCGTCCCGACGCCCAGTTCCTCGGCAACCGTAATCTGGACGTTATCCACGTAATTTCGATTCCAGAGAGGTTCAAAGATGGAGTTTCCGAAACGCAATACCAACAAGTCCTGTACGGTTTCCTTGCCGAGGTAATGGTCGATGCGGAAAACCTGACTTTCCATAAAATTTCGTGTAATAGTCTGGTTCAACTCCATGGCCGTTTTTAGATCCCGGCCAAACGGTTTCTCGATAATCACCTTGGATTCCGTCTCGGAACCCAACCCCCGGGCGGCTAGTCCACATTTACCCAGGTTTTCCAAGATAGGCTGAAAGACGGTAGGTGGCGTGGATATGTAAAAGACCACCTGCAAAGAGCGACCAAGCTTCTTTTCCACGGCATCAATCCGCTCCTTGAGGGCTTGGTAGGCGGCAGGATCGTCATAGGCACCCGCCTGATAATATGTGTTCTCACCAATCCGCTGCCAGATCTCCGGGCGAAACGTGCGCCGGGAGTATTGGGAGATTTCCTTGGCGGACATGTCCCTGAATTCTTCGTCGGGGAGCGGCTTGCGACCAAACCCGATAAGGGCAAATTCCGCAGGAAGTAGATTATCCACACTCAGATTATAGAGAGCGGGAAGCAACTTGCGGGAGGTAAGGTCCCCTGAGGCTCCAAAGATGATAAGGCAGGTCGCAGGAGCGCCCCGGTGTTTGCTAAGTCCAGAAAGAAAGGGATGTCGTTCAGATGATTCAGGCATGGGAACAAGGTCGAAATTGTTTTGTAAACAATGGGACTCCTTGGTGATGCTGCAACTCATACGAGGCATTTTTATGAATTTTCACCTCAATGATATCGAAACGAAAATGGGCAGGCGGATAACGCAAACCGGACATGTAGGCACGGCATGCCCGTTGTAGCGCCCGTTTCTTCCGTAAATCGACGGAATAATAGCCCCGCCCGGTGTCATCAACCGTCCCGCCAACCACGGTTCGGGTCTTAACTTCGATAAAAACCAGCATATCTCCGTTGCTCGCTACAATATCGAGCTCATCTCGCCCATTTCTCCAATTACGGGCAATGACCGCATAGCCTGCCTTGCGAAGATACTTTACTGCATAACTTTCCCCGCGTGCGCCAAGAGAGGCTTTTTCGGTCATGGGCGAGGTTCTTAAAAATTCTTGGACGAATTTCAAAAGACTTATCATGCTAAAGAAACATAGATCGATTAAACAAATTCAGGATACAATAAAAATAATACAAAAATACCAATAAACAGATCCAATCGACTTATCCTTCTCGTCGATCTCCAAAACAATCGAACAAAAGATCATTGGACGTGGAATATTACTTTAAAACATATCACATCGACCAATATCATTCACATAATCATCTATTTTTTAAAGGGATAGACATTTCAATATTTCGACACAAAGAAGCCGGCTTTCAAATATCGAAAGCCGGCTTCGACCCTACCTTACCTATTCTGTTACTGCCTTTGCTCGACCCTGTAGTCGAACAAATTCACTGGTGATGCATGTAGATTATTTTCATTTTAGCAATAATAACAATTCGCGGAAACTGGAATAAAGCTTCTTGAATTCACTTGATAAGTTTTATTCATTTTAAATATCAATAACTCTGCATTTGGACATTTGCATAGTAGCTACTCCACAAGGTCTTTTGATTTCCTTACTTTTAAATACACTTAATTTAGAAACTATCGACGAAACATGGAACCGGAGGGAGCTTCTATTTTCAGCACACTATAATATCCGAATGGCGCCCTCGGTTGGCTGCAGAATTTCTACCACACTTCGTTACATGTCATGCAGCAAGTAGTCGCCAGTCGGTTTTGCTCTTTTTGACAACACTTTTGCGCTTCTGGTCTTTTTAAGGCAAAATATGGCGATACCTTCTATTTAAGAGCACAACTACCATGAACCAGACATCCATTGGCGATGCAGCCATCCCATATAATTTACCCTTGCCAGCTATCACACACCCCTTAAGGTAAAATTCTGTGAAAGTATACGTTGCTTCATCTACCCTTTTTCTACTTGCGGCATCGACATCCCATGCAGCCCTGATTGCATATGATGGGTTCAACACAACATCTGCGGATGGTGAAAATGTGGCAAATGCATCCAACTCAGCGAACCTGTCTGGACTTGATTATGGGTGGGCTGACCATTATATGTGGGTTAGCAATGGAGGTAGCGGTGTGTTGGTGCAAAGCCCCAGCCTTTCAGTTAATGGGTATACAAGCACAGGGAAAACATCAGCAGCAGACGGTACGAATTATGGTGTCTATAATCGGTCATTCTCGACTGATGTGCTTAATTCCTGGCAAAGCCAAATTGATACAGGAGGACAAATTTGGGTGAGCTTTTTCATCGCCCAAAATACTCCATATTCAGCCTCAGGTTCAGCAGGCTTTCGATTGAATGGGACATCTGGGACCAATAATTTGTTTGTGGGAGCATACACATGGTCTGACAAGTATTGGAGTTATGGAGATGGGACCATTTACGGAGTAGGTCAATCTGGCCTGTCCACCAAAATAGAAAGAAACGCAACAGTTACCAAAATGACAGTCTGCTTGGATTATCGAGATACAGGTAAGACATATGTTTCAGCCTATCTTAATCAAGGTTCTGACACTCTAGGAAGTATGGTGGGCTCTCAAGAAAACGAAGTTGCAAGTGTACTAACTTTCGATGGCATAGGGCTTGTTTCGACTGCAGCTAATTCTTTCTCCATCGATGAAATTCGCATCGGGACATCCGTGAGCGATGTGACCTCCATCCCGGAGCCATCTACATACGCTCTAGCAGTGGGAGCTGGATTGATCGGGCTTGTCGCGATAAGACGAAAAAGACAGTAGATTTCAAAAAAGCCCTCCACAATGGAGGGCTTTTTTGTTGGTAAGCTCCTAGCTACGCACTCCTCAAGAGAACAGAACGCAACATTGGGTCACCGTTCGACGAATCCCCTCCTGTCCTATCAAACATGGAGGGGACTTCCTGCATGCTTACTCAAGAACGATCTCGCCTTTGCTGTCCGTTCCTCCTGACCCCTTGATCACGACACGCAGGATGTACTTGGCGCGGGAGTTATACTTATCCAGCTTCAAGCTGTATTCGTTGTTACGTAATTGCGCTCCGGCAAAACCATCGTGCTTGTCCGCTGAAACGCTCTTGCCGTTCTCCAGCAACTCCACCGACTGAATATCCAGCCCGTGGCCTCCCGCCATGAAACGGAATGTCACGCTGTACTTTCCAGCCTTCTTGATCTGGGAGGTAACATCGGACTCAAGGGATGAAAATTCCGTCTTGATTTCCCCCGGCGTCCAAGAGATCGAAGGCAACGGAAGCAGAGCCCGGTAATTCACACCGTAGACCCGCCAACGGTTTGCCTGTCCGACCAAGCGACGGGAAAACTGATCGTAGTCCCGCTTTTCCTTGGGCGTCCAAAGTATCTCGGCAATAGCAGCAGCGCGGGGGAAGACCTGATATTCCACGTTCTCCGGCTTGATCATCAACTCCGACCAGGATTGCCCCTGGGCACCAAGGATGTGATGCCGGTTTTCCGGTTTGAGAGACTTGGGGAAAAATTCATAATTGTAAATGTGGGCCAGCGTCCACGGACCACCATAGAGGGTCCAGTTGTCACTGGGATCGGAGGTCTGATAACTATCCAGATAAAACGGGAATGTTGTGCAAACGAGCACATCAAAGCCGGAATTCGCCGCCTTGACTCCGCTGTTCATGCTAAGCCATGGCATGACAACCGCGCTTTTCGTGAGTGTTTCCACATTGTTGCCGTGCATGATTTCCTCCCAGCCGACCGGACGCTTGCCCTGTTTCGCCACATGCCTGGCCATCTCATTGAAAAGCCACGCCTGCAAAGCCTGCTCAGCCTTGACGATCTTCGGCTTGCCATCCTTGCCCGGAGGCGAGTGGCGATCTTCCTCTGCCTTGATACCCAGTTCTTTCATTCGCTTCTGGACATATTCGCTTTGTTCCCACTGCCACTTGGGAGCTTCGTCGCCACCGAAATGGATGAATTCAAACGGAAAAAGTGACATGGTTTCATCAAGGATATCCCGAAGGAAATTCAGGGACTTCTCATCGATATTAATCAAGTCCGGCGAATGATTACTGCGGATCGTCGGCACCTTGCCGGTAGTCCCAAACCCGGGATAGGCGGTAAGTGCAGCCATCATGTGGGCGGGAAACTCAATTTCGGGCATCACGTCGATATGCCTTTCCGCAGCGTAAGCCACGATTTCCTTCACGTCTTCCTGCGAATAATAACCACCGCCATGGAACCAGCCGTATTGGAATTTGGCCGGACGGCTCTTATCGGTCGGGTCTTCGCTGGAATACCAAGCCGGAGAATCTTCGGTTATCTGGGTCAATTTGGGATATTTTTTGATCTCCAAACGCCAGCCTTCACTATCCACGATGTGCCAGTGGAAGCGGTTCATTTTCATCTGAGCCATCAAATCAATATACTTTTTGACAAACGCCTTGGGGAAAAAGTGGCGGGCCGTATCAAGATGCATCCCTCTCCAGCCAAATGAAGGAGCGTCCGTTATTTCCACACAAGGAATCACCCAGTCAACGTGGCCGACTTTCACCGCGCTAAAAACATGCGGCGGCATGAGTTGAAGCAAAGTCTGTGTCCCGTAGAAAACCCCTGTAGGCGTCGGTGCCGAGATAACAACGCCCTCGGTGGTAACCGACAGCGTATAGCTGCCCGGAATAGCTTTCGCATCGGCAGCGGTACTATCCAGACGCAGAATGATCTGGTTTTCCGGCTTACCCGAACTCCCCTCAGAAATCGTCACGGGCAAGCCAGTGCTTGGGCGGATTCGCTCAGCCAAAAGCCTAGCCTCGGTTTCGGTCCCTTTGCCCGCGATAATCTTCGTTTCGGGGGTCAAGGTAAACTTGCCCTCCTTTTTCTCCACTTGAACCGGCTGAGGGACAAGGGTCAGCGGCTGGGCAGCGAGGCTCACTGTGCCCAAGGACACCGTGGTCACAATCCATGCAACGGTTAAAAGGATTTTGAATTGGCGGAACATAGCGACCCTAAACAAGGACTTCCTGGGTTTGTTTCCAGAAGATTTTCATTCGATAATAAAATTATCCAAAAAACTTTCGCTTTCATTTTTCCCGCCATCCTGCAAACATGCTCCCGGTCATGTCCGACGCGTTATCCATCCAAGCAGCCAAGGCACTGGCACAAGGCGCTTTTTTTTCCGGTATCTTTATTCTTCGCAAATGCGCGACTAAAACCGCCCGAAATGGGGCGCCTTTCCTAGTAATTGAGGTCGGAGACAGGACAGGAACATTTGCCGCCACGATATTTTCAGACTCTCCCGTTTTTGAGCGATGCAGCGCGATCAATGAAGGTTGTATCGTGCAAATCGAAGCCACTGTTGATTCCTACCAAGGAAGGTTCGCCCCGCGTATCAGCACAATCGAGGCAATAGAAACGGAAGATTTGGACAGCATAAACCTGGAGAATCTGGTGGAAACCGCACCCGAGACCAGTGATGAACTATGGGAAGACCTGCAGGAAATAACGAATTCCATTCCGCACGAGGGATTACGTAATGTCGTCCAATCGACCTTTGAGGAAATCGGTGATGTCTTTCGCACCAGTTCTGCCGCAGTAGCCATGCATCACGCCTACCGGCACGGCTTGCTGGAGCACACCGTCCACATGGCCCGGGCCGCCAAGGCGCTTCTACCGATTTATCCGGAAATCGATCCCTCGCTCGCGCTGGCCGGGATATTGCTCCACGATATCGGGAAAACCACCGAATATATGCAAGGTCTCGTTACCAAAAGGACCCGTACTGGGATTTTACAGGGACATGTGGTACTCGGTTATCAGTTGGTGAGGAAACACGGGCTAAAGAACAAGCTGAACGCGCAACTATTGGAGCGATTGGAGCATATTATTCTCAGCCACCAGGGTGAACTGGAATGGGGAGCGGCCTCCATGGCCGCAACACCCGAGGCGGTCTTCGTTTCGATGATCGACAATCTCGACGCCAAGATGGGCATGGTGCAAAGGGTCCTGCGCAATGCCGTACCCGGAGAAGAGTTTTCAGAATATCTGCCCGGGCTTAAGGCCCCCATCCTGCTGACTCCTCCACCAGTTTAGCAATATCCCGAGTCAGGCAGTCACCTGCCTTTTTCGGGGGATTAGAGATTGAGCCCGCCTTCCTCTTTTTATTTCTTTTGAAGCAATGCGTCCCAGCCTGCCGTTTTTATGCCCCCGTCCCCGTGCCGTAGTCCAGCACGGAGGCACATTGAATCTTGCGGAAAAAGGCCATGCTTTGCTTGTCTCAGATGATTCATGGGCTCGTTTCCACGAGCAGGCAAACAAGACGCTGCAAAAGGCCGGTGGACACCTGCATATCGAAACCGAACAAAACCCCGAAGCCTCCCTGTCTGTTGGCAAAATCACCATCGGAGTCGCCACGCATCCCTCCGAAGGCTACGAACTCGAAATCTCCAGTGACGCGATTCGCATAGATGCGGCGGATGCGGCAGGAGCCTTCTACGCCATCCAGACGCTGGCCCAACTCTCCAAGGATTGCGCAGGGGCTCTCCCCTGTGCAACCATCACCGATTATCCTGACCTACCGGTGCGCGGATTCATGCTGGATATTTCCCGGGGCAAAGTGCCAACCATGGCAACACTCTCCCGCCTGGTTGAGCAACTGGCCGCACTTCGCATCAACCAATTTCAACTCTACATCGAGCACACATTCGCCTTCGCCGACCACAAGATCGTCTGGAAAGACTCGTCTCCTGTGACGCCGGAAGAACTACAGGAACTCGATCGCCACTGTAAGCAAAACGGCATTGAGCTGGTGCCAAACTTGCAGTCCTTCGGGCACATGGATCGTTGGCTCAAGCATGCCCCCTATCGACACCTGGCCGAATGCCCGCAGGGATTCTTCCATGAACTCCTCGGCGCCCATCGGGCTGCCGGAACCCTGAAGCCCGATCAAGCCAGTCTCGATTTCGTGGAAAAACTCTACGACGAATACCTGCCCAACTTCACCAGCCCGCAATTCAACATCGGCGGAGATGAACCCTGGGAACTGGGCCGGGGCTGGAGCAAGCCATTATGCGAGGCCAGGGGACGTCGCACCGTTTATCTGGAGCACCTCACTGGAATCCAAAAACTGGTCAAGGCGCGCGGGAAGAAGATGCAATTTTGGGCCGACGTACTCTTTGAAAATTCCGAGAAAATATCCCTCTCGCGTGACAACATTGTTCCGGTGATTTGGGGTTATGATGCCGGACACCCGTTCGCCGAGCAATGTGGGATACTTGAAAAACTAGGCTGTGAATATCTCGTCGCCCCCGGCACCTCCTCATGGCAGACTTTTCATGGTCGGTTGGACAACACACTGGCCAATGTGAATGAGGCCGTGCGAGCCGCCCTCGCCCACAATGCGCACGGGGTGCTCATCACGTCCTGGGGCGACAACGGCAACCATCAGCCCTGGTTCTCCATGTATCCCGGACTCATTGCCGGAGCGACGCAAGCCTGGTGCCTGACCGCCAACGCCAATATCGACATGGCCAAAGCCATCGGGGCTGTTTTCTTCGACAACGACACCTACACGGCCCAAGGTATCTTGGATTACGCAAAAATCGACAACCTCTTTGCCAAGAAAATCCGCAACAAAAGCCTGCTTTGGGAAATCCTTTTCTCGCCCGAGGAAAAATTTGCCGACACCATGTCCGGGATCACCATGGACGAGCTGGATGCAGCAACCAGTGCCTTGGAAAAATCGGACCAGACAAGGATCAAGGGGCTGGCGGAAACCTTAACCAAGCAGGGCGGAACCAAGCTGCCCAACGAGGAAGTGTCATTTATCACCTCGGAAATTCTGCTTTCGTGCAACATGCAGAAAGCTGCCATTCTGCGAGCTAGGAATTTCCTGGAAGGAAAAACTTCCACCCAGGACAAGCTCGCATACCGCAACGTAATCAAGCCCATCATCCAGCATTATAGGAAGTCATGGCTGATGCGCGCCCGGGAAGGTGGATTGGATGAAAGCGTCGATCTTATCAAGAAAGCAGCGGGGTTATGAGCCACGCCGAGTTCACCCGCCGCTTCACTTGGAGCATGGAGGATAATGCGTTTTCGCAGGCTGTACAAAAACGTCGCGAAGAAGGGTTGTCCATTTGGGATCTTGCGGAATCGAATCCCACGCAAGCCGGGTTCGCGTGGTCGCCCGAGGAATTGAACACGGCTTTTCGCTCGCCAGACAATATTACCTATAATCCGCATCCTCGCGGGCTTCCCTCCGCCCGGGATGCGGTAACTTCCTATTACCAGGGCCATGGCATCATGGTCTCTCCCGAGCAAATCCACCTGACGGCCAGCACCAGCGAGGGCTACGGCTGGCTGCTCAAGCTTCTCACCAATCCCGGCGA
>JAITVQ010000058.1 GCA_031285745.1 Puniceicoccales bacterium
TGGTAGTTTTCCTCGGCAACCTGCCAGTTGATGATACTCCAGAAAGCGGCCACATAGTCGGGACGCTTGTTTTGGTATTTCAAGTAGTAGGCATGTTCCCACACGTCGAGTCCGAGGACAGTCCAGCCATAGACATCCGCCACGCCTTTCATGGCAGGGCTATCCTGGTTGGGAGTCGAGGTCACTGCGAGTGTCTTGTCCGGTTTGACAACCAGCCAGGCCCAGCCTGAACCGAAACGTCCGGTGGCCGCCGCATTGAATTTTTCCTTCAAGCCATCAAGACTGCCAAAGGATTTGTTAATCGCAGCAGCAAGCTCGCCCACCGGAGCCTTGTCCTTGCCGGGAGCAATAAGCTTCCAGAAGAAACTATGGTTGGCATGTCCCCCGCCGTTATTGCGGACAGCAGTACGAATGGATTCGGGAACCTTGGAAAGATCGGAAATCAATCCCCAGACACACTCGGGAGCCGTGAAGGAAGATTCCTTGGCCAAAGCCGCGTTCAAGTTGGTCACATAAGCATTGTGATGCTTGGAATAGTGAATTTCCATCGTTTGCGCATCGATGTATGGCTCGATGGCATTATAAGCATAGGGCAGTTCTGGAAGTGTATAGGCCATGATTTTATTTATGTTTGTTTTTTCAGGTGAACTTTTGGGTTGTTGCGCATCCGATGACTTGGAGTCACTGGAAGCACAGGAAGTCAATGATCCTGCCAAACCGAGCCCAAGTCCGGCGACAGCAAGGTTTCGGATGAAATTCCGTCGGTTTTGCGGGGTGATTTCGTTACTCATTGTTTAGCCATTGTATAGACTAATCAAGATTCGTCAAATCCCGGGAAATCATTCTGCGCGTTTTTGCGCAAAATAGGCTTGGAGAATGGCCCTGCACTGCTCTTCCAGAACGCCGGAAACAACTTCCACCCGGTGATTGAGCCGGGGAAGGGAATGTACGGGATAAGCTCCGCCAAGGCATCCCATTTTCGGATCACCCCACGCATAGACCACCCGTCCCAAACGGGACATGATCGTCGCCCCGGAGCACATGGGGCACGGCTCCTTGGTGACATAAAGGGTACATTCATTGAGCCGCCAGTCTCCCAGATGGGAAGCCGCCTGGGTAATGGCCAACATCTCCGCATGGGCGGTCGGATCACGCAATGTTTCCACTGCATTATGCGCAGCGGCAATAATCTCCCCTTTATGGACAATTACCGCACCAATCGGAACCTCATCCTGTCGCCATGCCTCAATCGCCTGATTGTAGGCAAGAGACATGAAGAACGTATCGTCGCGATTGAGCTGGGAAGGATGAATTTTCTCAAACGGACATTCGAGCTGAGGACGAGGAGTGGCATCGCGACCGTCTGTCATGAATAGTGTCCCTTGCCGAATATCCGGTTATTGCGTTTTCTTTGCCCGAGTTTTTTTCGGAGCAAATTTCGCCTGCAAGCAACGCAGGACACCCGGGGGCACGAATTGGGCAACCTCGTCTATTTTATGCTGGGCGATTTCCTTGACGAATGTGGAACTGGTGCAGAACTGTTCCTTGCTCGGCATAAGGACGATCGTTTCAATATCCGGAGCAAGCATTCGATTGGTATGTGCCAAATCAAACTCGTATTCAAAATCGGTAAACTTGCGTAAACCCCGGATGAGGGTGACCGCTCCACGTTCCTTGGCAAACATGACCGTCAAACCGTGCAACGGCTCAACGCTGGTATTGGGAACATCCTTTAGCGCCTCTCGAGCCATGGCGACCCGTTCCTCAATGGTGAATAGCGGACGTTTGATTTCATTAACCGCAATGGCCATGATAACATGGTCGAAAAGGAGGCTGGCTCGACGCAGCACATCAAGATGCCCGGAGGTCAGCGGATCGAAAGTGCCTGGGTAAACAGCAATCCGGGGCTTGCGCGCAGGCGTGGAGGAATCGGTTTTTCGACTCATGCGTGTATCCTTCCCAAGTGCCAGTGATGGCTTTTCTATGCAAGCTATTTGCGGATTTTGGCAAATTTGCCAGACTCACGGCATCCCACAGTGCAGTTTCCAGGCAGAAAAACCTGTTTTCGGGAAAAAACCATTTGCCTTATATCAGGTACTCGACACTTCTAAAATCCTATCATTGTGAGACACCTGCCCAATATCATCACCATCATTCGCGTTCCATCCGTATTCGTGATCGCGTTCTTTGCTGCGATCGAGATGAAGTGGGGAGCTACGATTGCCTTTTGGTTATTTTTCTTCGCGGCTGCCTCTGACTATGTGGACGGTTGGTTGGCGAGGAAACTCGGCGTTGTTTCCAATTTCGGAAAATTAATGGATGCATTAACCGACAAGATACTTTCCATCGGCATGATGCTATTCCTATTGGTAATGCCGCCAATACTACCAAAATACTGTGCATTCCTGGTGGTCATAATTCTTGTTCGTGAATTTCTGATAACCGGGTTGCGCCTCGTAGCAGCGAGCTCGGGTGTAGTACTTGCGGCGGAGCGTTCGGGTAAAATTAAAACCGTCCTGCAACTTCTCTCGATTGGAATTCTTCTCTTTGTCAATGCAGCCAGAGCTGACTGGCAGTGGACTATCGAATCGGGAGACAGCTTTATTGGACTAAACGTCGAACAATGGTACGGAGTCGGCTTGGGCTTCTTCTTCGCGGCAACATTACTCACGGTAACATCAGGGACTGGTTATCTGATTAAGTATTGGAAAATTTTCTGGGAAGAGCCGACCACCAAGTCATGAGTAATTCCAAGTTAGTTGCGGGTTGGCCGGGCAAAGTGGCAACCGCCATTGCCACGCTAGGGCCGCTGGGAACCCGAATGTCTGCGCCCGGCACATGGGGCAGCGCTGCCGGGATGTTGCTCTACAGCCTGGTTTTTCGCTGGTTCAACCACACCCCGTGGGTGAACTACCTGCTCATCGCGCTTGCGCTGTCAGCCGTGGCTATCGTCTTGTGCGCCGTTGCAGAATTGCACATGAACCGAAAAGATCCCGGATGTGTAATCCTTGATGAATTTGTTGCGATGCCACTCGTGTACGTCGGAATGGAAGGCACAATGGCAACCGCCCATTATCCTTTTGTCTGGTTTTTTGCCGGGTTTGCCCTCTTTCGTTTTTTCGATATCATAAAACCATTGGGAATAAAAAAACTGCAAAAACTTCCTGGTGGACTTGGCGTTGTCGCGGACGATCTGGCTGCTGCTGTTGCCTCCTGCGGCGTATTGCATGTAATTGCGTGGTTGGTAACTTTACTGAAATAAGAGAAGAGAAAAGCGCATCGATCCGCCTAAAATCAAGGCTGATCGTCCATCTACGATCTTGGAAACTTTCTTCATATTATCAAATTTAGGAGTGAAAATTTCTTGGGTATTGCCCGCCAAGCTCCTTTTTTGAGGACTTCCCACCTAGAAACTAAAATAAAAAAGCTTCAGAAAATATATTGACGCTGCAAAACCTTTGTTCTCAATCCGTGATGTTAACACACGTTAACAAGTTTCTCCACCCCCCAACAAAAAACCATGAACAAATCCGAACTCGTCGCCGAAGTGCAAAAACTTCTGGGCTCCGAAACAACCAAAGCTTGTGCTGAGCGTGCTGTTGAAGCAACACTCGCTGGCATCAGTGCTGGTATCAAGAAAGATAAAAGCGTTCAGCTGATTGGATTTGGTACCTTCTCGGTTGCCCTGCGTGCTGCCCGCACCGGTGTCAACCCGAAGACCAAGGAAAAGATCAAGATCAAGGCCTCCAAGAGCGTCAAGTTCAAGGCCGGCGCTGGTCTGAAGGAAGTTGCCGCCAAGACGAAATAACGTCACCTTTCTTAGCATAAAAAACCGCCGTGCAAACGGCGGTTTTTTTGTGTCTACGCTAT
>JAITVQ010000118.1 GCA_031285745.1 Puniceicoccales bacterium
CTGATGATATTGTTCCCTGTACTGATTTCCACCCTGCTTTGGGCGCGTCCAAATGTTTATGTTTTTGCCGCGCTTATTGTATATGTCGGAATGAGTCTGGTTGGATGGGTTGATGATTATAAGAAAGTCTCCAAGAAGAGCCATGATGGGATTTCCGCCCGGACCAAACTGGCGGGGCAAACCTTGTTTGCTTTGTTGGCAGTCGGGCTTTTGTTGCTTTCCTCCGAAAGCTGGGAAAAGGCCTTGGAGTTGTGGGTGCCGTTTGTCAAATATCCGGTAATCACATGGCAGACATTTCCTCTCTGGCTCGGAGTACCCCTTGCGTGTGCTTTCTTTTCCATTGTGTCCGTGGGATCAAGCAATGCAGTGAATTTAACAGACGGCCTTGATGGGCTGGCCATCGGTTGTGTAATTTCCACGACTTTGATCTTCGGAATTGTCGCCTATCTGGCGGGGCACAATGAATTTTCCAGTTATCTGAATATCAGCCACGTTACAGGCTCTGGCGAGTTGGGAGTGCTTTGCGCGGCGCTAATGGGCGGAAGCATCGTATTTTTGTGGTATAATGCGTCCCCGGCCGAGGTTTACATGGGTGATGTGGGGGCGCTGGGGTTGGGAGGGGTGATTGGGGCCATTGCTTTCATGATCGATCAACCTTTCTTGCTCGTCATCGTGGGAGCGGTTTTCGTCGTTGAAGCGTTATCGGTTGTTATTCAAGTTGCTTATTTTAAGAGAACAGGCGGAAAGCGAATTTTCTTGATGACCCCGATTCATCATCACTTTCAAAAGAAAGGTTGGCCAGTTACGAAAATAGTTATTCGCTTCTGGTTGTTATCCCTCTTGTGTGGGATAGCGGGCCTTATCACTTTAAAACTGCGTTAAATCAAAAGTCATAAAACAGACGATGGATATTCCTAAAAATATCGCGCCTAAACTAAGCCGGCCTGTGGCTGTTCTTGGTTGGGGCGTGAGCGGAAAAAGTGTCTCCCAGTTGCTTGCGCATATCGGAGTGCCTTCCGTCGCTTATGACGAAAAGGGTGGAGATGGTGTCCTGACCACATTTGGTCCCGAGGAAATTTCCCAGCATGATTTGGTTGTATACAGTCCAGGCTTTGCGCAGAGCCATCCTTGGATGTTGGCCGCTCGACGTGCGGGGGTTACCTGCTTGGGTGAACTGGATTTTGCCTCGTTATTCTGGGCGGAATCGATGGTTGCCGTCACGGGTACCAACGGCAAAACGACTTTGACTGAGTTTTTGGTTTTTGCGCATAAGCGCAATGGTCGTGAAGCCGTGGCCGTGGGGAATATCGGCTATCCGCTCTCACGGGTTTTTGAACTGACCGGGAACCGCATGCCGCTGCCCGTTTGCGAGGTTAGCTCTTTTCAAGCAGAGGATATGCGGCATTTTGCTCCAACAGCATTATTATGGACCAATTTCGACGAAGATCACCTTGATCGGCATCCTGACCTTGAGACATATTTCCGGGCCAAATTTAAGTTGATCGACCGGTTGGCATCCCGTCGTTTGATTGTCGGCGAATCAGTTGTCGAATACACAAAAAAGTTCGGCATGGAGCTTCCTTCCTTTACCGAGGTGGCCACCCGGGCTGAAGTTGCCGGAAAAATTCCCGATGGAAGTGTCTTTTCGTCATATCCACAGAGCGAGAATTACGCCTTGGCTCTGCGTTATTGGACAGGGGAAGGGCTTCCGGTCCGGGCATTGGAAGATGCTGCCCGTGTTTTTGCCCCGGCCAGGCATAGACTGAGCAAGGTGGCAGAAATCAACGGGATTTCCTATTGGAACGACTCCAAGGGGACGAATTTTCACGCGGTTTTGAGTGCGTTGGAGGAGATAACCGGGCAGATTCATTGGATTGGCGGAGGCAAATGGAAGGGCGGAAATGTCCGGGCTTTTGCCGAAAAATTGGCCAAGAAGGTGAAATATTCCTATCTGATCGGGGAAACCGGGCCTGAATTGCATGATGTTTTCGTGGAACAAGGCATTCCCAGCCGTGTGTTTAAAAAACTACCGGAGGCCGTCTTTGCTGCGCATCAGGCAGCGAAAACAGGGGACGCTATCCTGTTAAGCCCCGGTTTTTCCAGCTTTGACATGTTCAAGAGCTATGCCGACCGGGGGCTGGCTTTTGAACAGACTGTACTTGGCCTGAAAAACTCTGTCGCCACATCATCGAAATAACTTTGTATCCCTAAAAAGTTGATACATTTAAAACTCTAACTTCACTATCCACTCCACCGTCATGAAATCCACCATTACCATCACTGCCGTCGTGCTTGTGCACGCAGCACTTCTCTCTCTTATCGGGTGCCGAAGCACTACCGGTTTTGAGCAGAATGATGCGAGCACGAATACTGCCATTTACTCGGGGACTTATGTGCCCAAGACATCATCTGCCCCATCGGGGTCCACTAGCTCAGCCGTACCTTCGCATCCGGCATCGCCTGCTCACGCGACTCTCGCCGATATACAGCAGGAACCCCCTCAATATGAATCACAGCCGGTTGGCGGCCAAGCTGCCTTGGCGATCGGAACTCCGGTAGCAGGCCCCGCTGATATTCCTGCTTCTGAGCCCGTTGGTGTGGGTGCAGGCAAGACCTATACCGTGAAACGGGGCGAAAGTCTGTGGCTCATCGCCAAGCGCGAGCACACCTCGGTTGCGGAGCTTTGCAAGGCCAATGGCCTTTCCCGTAACGCAGTGCTTCGTGAGGGACAAAAGATCACGGTTCCTGCCTCCAGTGGAGCTGTTGCTACAACTGAGAGCAGCACTACTGCCGGGGCGGCTTCCGGTGAAATCTATGTTGTCCAGAAAGGCGATGTCCTTGGAACTATCGCCAGAAAGCATGGCACTTCCGTTGCCAGCATCCGCTCGGCCAATTCGCTCAAGAATGATACCATCCGTGTAGGACAAAAGCTACGCATTCCGGGCGCTACGATTACGCCGCCTGTTTCCAACACAGGTACCGCTCCTGCCAGTTCCTTGGGATCGGGGACACCGTCGACTTCTCCTGCGGCCACGACTTCATCCTCCAGCGGATCGCTTGATTACCCAGCGGGTGGACTCTTCGGCATTCCCTCCTCGGCGACAGCGACTCCGGCTCCAGCTACTGCATCACCTGCGCCAGC
>JAITVQ010000037.1 GCA_031285745.1 Puniceicoccales bacterium
ATTCAATGCCTGTACATGCCTTCAGAGGTTTATCATAAGGACGTTTGGTTCTCCGGTCGTGTGCAGGGGGTCGGTTTTCGTCTGCAAACAATGTATATTGCGCGCGGATATGATGTCACCGGTCAGGTTCAAAATATGAATGATGGCCGGGTTTTTCTTCAAGCTGAAGGCACTGAAAAAGAAGTGTCGGCATTTCTGGACGAGATAAAACGCCAGATGAAGTCGTACATACGGGATACCGAGGAACGTTCCTTCTCGGGTGCACCATGTTTCAAGGACTTTCGTATTGTGCATTGATACAGACATGAATTCCGAATACGCCATCGAAATAAAGGGCCTGACCAAGGATTTTCGGACAGGGTTGCGGGGAGTGAAGCTACGGGCGGTGGAAGACCTGACCTTGAATATCCCCAGAAATACTATTTACGGACTATTAGGTCCCAACGGATCGGGAAAAAGCACCACGTTGAAGATATTGCTTGGGCTTATTCCGGCCACAACGGGAACATGCCTGATATTTGGTAATCCAGCCGGTACGGCCAAGGCGCGATCCCATGTCGGTTTTCTGCCGGAGGCTCCATATTTTTATCGCCATCTTTCGGGGCGGGAGTTGGTGCGATTTTATGCGCGGGTCGCCGGGGTTTCCCGCAACCAACTGGATAAACAAGTGGAGGAGGCCCTGGCGCTGGTTAACATGACAGAGGCGGCTGCTCGGCGTGTGGGTACTTATTCCAAGGGCATGTTGCAGCGCATCGGACTGGCACAAGCCATCGTGCACGATCCCCAACTGGTAATTCTCGACGAACCAACGGCAGGGGTTGATCCATTGGGGGCTGCAGCGATTGGAGAGATTCTATTAGCAATGAAGAAACGGGGAAAGACGGTTATTTTATGTTCTCATTTGTTGGGACAGGTGGAGGAACTTTGCGACCGGGTGGCCATTTTAAACAAAGGAAAACTGATCCTGGAGGGGGCTGTCGAAGAAGCCTTGGCTCGTCGAGAGCAACAAGTCCTTACGGTGGAGAAATTATCTGATGAAACCCGATTGGCTGTCACGAGTGCATTGGAATCCAATGGGGCAAAACTAGTGGAGATCGCGCACCCGAGAATAAGTTTGGAGAAACTATTCGTGGAAAGACTGGCAATATCTTCATCGGAAAAGAAAGACGAGGTATCCAATGACCGATAGTAGCCTTTTGCGTGTCAGGTGGATTGCGGGAAACACTTTTGTCGAGGCGCTTCGCCAGCGATTCTTTGCTTTCTTGTTTTTATTGGCAGCAGGATTGGCCGCATCGGGGATGCTATTGCGCACATTTAACTTCGGACAATCCGAACTGAAGTTCATTGCGGACTTTGGATTTGGCGCGATGTTCCTGTTTGGCTCAATCCTCGCCATCGTGATGACGGTGCAGTTGTTTTTTTCCGAGTTGGATAACCGTACTGCGTTGACTCTACTGGCGAAGCCTGTGCGACGCTGGGAATTTGTTTTGGGCAAGTTTCTGGGAATTTGGACCCTGCTGGGTGTATTTATCGCTTTATTGGGTGTAGTGCTTGCCGTGATGCTTTCCATCCGGATGCCCGAACTCGTGGAGTCGGCTTCGCGCAATGGAGAACCTCTTCCATTTCTCAATTTAAAGGGATTGGGGATGTTTTGTCTTTTGCAATGGTTCCGCCTTGGTGTTGTTGCCGCCCTAAGCCTCATGATTTGCAGTTTTGCCCAGACATTTTTGTATGCAGTCATTGTTTCGGCCATGGGCATATTGCTTTGCCAGGTCCAGTCTGCCGGTGTATCCGCCTTTAGTAAGCCTGATCAGGAGACATGGGTGCGTACTCTCGCAAATGGAGTGGGGAAGGTGATTCCCGATCTGCAATTATTCGATTTGGGTGTGCCGCTGGTCCTTAGCCCTGCCGGTGCTCCGCAATCTGCGGTACTATCTGCACTCGGATATGGAGCGCTCTACATGCCGGTGCTGTTGTTCATTACGGTATTTCTATTCTCGGATCGGGAGATCTAGGTGAAAATGAAAGATTCAGGCATCATCTGGCCTTGGCTGCGGCGAAGAATCATCGCCGTGGTTATGCTATGTGTGGCTGGTTGTGCATTATCGCTCGTTGGACAGCCTGCTGCGGATTGGCAGCGTACCCATCAACCGGCATTTCGATCGGAAGAGCTGAAAGGGATCGTGGGGCAGGGCGTATTGCTGGGCATGTTTGGCGGTTTGCGTTCCATTATGGCTGATATGTCCTGGGTGCGTGCCTACTCGTATTGGGAAAAACGCGATCGCGCCGGCAGCGAATCCATGATGCGTCTCGCCATTATTCTCGATCCGGGAAATATCTATTTTTGGATTAATGCAGCAAATATCATCGGGTACGACCAAGCCCACTGGGAAATTGCCGCGCGAGAATATGGCGGAAGAATCAAAGTGCAGGATTCGGTGAAACAGACACTTTATCGGGAGTATGCCGAGAATGCCCTCAAGTTGCTGGATGATTGCATTGCGCGTTTTCCCGACGATTCACGCGCCTATATTTATGCGGCCCAATTAACCCGGAATAAGTTGAATAACATCCCGATGGAGGCGGAGTATTACCGTCGGGCTGCCGAGTGTAAAAATCGCGTGTGGTTTGCAGGAAGAATTTATGCCATGATTCTTGGTGAGGACATGGGAAAGCCGGAAGAGGCTTTGGAATGGTATCGTGATTATTACCGAAGGATTCTCGCAGATAAACGATATGAAAACCGGCCCGACCTTCGGCAGATATTTCAGGAGAACCTGGAGGACTTGGAAGAACGTTTTTCTCCGGTTCCTGTCGGTGACAGCAAAAAATAAGTTTATTTCCAATTTCCCCAGGGTGTGTCTTCAAAACATACTGGACCCGACATGATAGCTCTATACCAAGATACTGGACTGTTATCCTTAGACCTTTCCAATTTAAAAAAGGAGAAACAAGGTCGGACGGAGGGTAATATTGTCCCTAAGAATTAAAAATGGGGACGAACATCGTGATTGTTAGGGCCGACTTTTTTGGCAGGGGTAAATACATTGGTAGAGATCTCTCCTAACTCTCGGACGGGCACTCATCACTTAGATGAGTTTGTCTCGAAAAAGTAGGAGGTTACTGCCCAAGTTGGAGAGATGTTTTCGAAGATTCGGGAAGAGGGAAACACAATTGAAATGGTCATAGCGACTTTTGTCGAGGGTCCCAAAACTTTTGAGAGGTATCTTTCGACATCTCGGAAAGCTTTAAAACTTTTGAGATGATGGTTCCGACATTTGTCGCTGGTATCATCTCAATTGTTTTGGCCCTTCCGACAAAAGTCGCTACGACCATTTCAAAAGTTTGGGGCATCCCGACAAATGTCAGAAGAGACAATTCATTTGTTTTGGGACTCTCGACAAAAGTCGGAAGGGACATTTCAAAAGTTTTGGCGGTCTCGACAAATGTCGGGAGAGATATCTCTAAAGTTTTGGCGCTTTCCGAGAAATCGGAAGGGACATTTCTACTGTGAATAACTCCTTCGTAAATGTAAAAACAGGTTGTTTATTAAGTACAAAGGGAAGTTAGAGTGGTCGGCCGCGCTTTCCGAACCTATGTGTCAGGACGACCCAGTTCTTTATTACGTCAATTTCTTAGCTACTGCCACAGCGCCCCTTCCACGCTGAGTCTTTTTAGTCTTAAGCTGGGGTTCCTATTTAAGAATTGAATGAATGGTTAGGTACATGCTAACATTTAGGCAATCATGTTGCGCTTTACCCTAGCACCCCTCTTTACCCTTATTTTTATTCTCACCGCCCAACCTGCGTTGTTTTCTGCGGAGGCCTTGGACAGTCTGATACTTGACCCCCAATGGCAGGAATATGAGCAAGAATCATTTTTTCAAAAATGTAATGAGATGGGAATTCAGACAGGATCTCTGGCAGACAGACTTAGTGGGAGATTTGATATATTACCGGGGTCCTTGTTCGGGATGAAGCTGTTTGCCGCAAAGGCTTATTGCAATGAGACCAGCCTAAAGGTATTGGAAGTTGATTTTTATGAAGCATCCAGCGAACTGGGAACACTTGAGGAAACTCCGTTCAAGGCATTAAAAGATAAAGCCATTGTGACATTATCCCAACGGTTGGGTTCAAAGGGGGTCGGGAAAAACTATGAATCTTCTTCCTCGCCCAAACGAGGCTCGTCGTTCAGTGAACGCTCCGTGAACGGTTGGTGGTTTTGGAATTATAATAACTCTGGTTACTTTCTCATTTGGGATTTCGGAAAAAGAACCACGAAAGGGCAACCTTCGGTAGTGACAGGAAAGATCACATTGACGGTGACTCCTTCGATTGATCAGCAAATATTCCGCCCCGATCTGTGGTCGGGAGATGTTACCCGGTTGCTGGAGACTGATAAGACAATGAGGTATGAATGGACATCCCAGCAAAAGGATTCGGCCCGGAGTATTTATGCGGGGACTTTATTTGGGATAGGTATTCCGGAAGTGATTGCTCGGGTGGATGGAGACCGTCTGAAGTCATTGACTGTGTCGTTATATAATCGAGGCGACAGTGGCACATTTTACACAACTGAAAAGGGATTTAATGAACTGGCCTCGTGGATTTGTGACGCACTGGATGCCAGGCTTGGGACCAAGGGTAGTCGGCGAGCAATCACCTCAGCCAATGCCACACGTGCCCAAGGGATGACTTGGCGCACCCGGGACGCCAATTTTCTACTGGGATGGAACGGCTCAAAATCAACCATGCCCATGATGGAGGAGCGTTTTGCGAGGTCGGAAATGACGACATACCCCAGAGAGCAATTCCGTCCTGAATATATCCGGCTGATAATTTCTTCGCACAAGGGGATACAATCCGCCAGCAAGGCAATGTATGGGAGCAGCAAACTCAAATCGGATGCCAATGGGGACAGGTATATAGACGGGGTTCCCATGGTGGACCAAGGTGCCAAGGGATATTGTGCCGCTGCCGCTTCCGAACGATTAATGCGCTATTATGGAAAGAATGTGGACCAACACGATGTGGCGAAACTCATGAATGCCGGTCGTGGCGGCACCAGGTTTGTTGATTTCAAAAACGGACTTGCTGACCTGGCCAGACGAACCGGGCTTCGGGTGAATCTACTGTTTGGTTTCGATGAACAATATGTGAAAAAAATACAACGCGCTTTTCAGGGGATTGCCGATCAGGCCAAGCGGCGGGGGACTGAATTGGATGGCGCGGATAAAACGCTTTTGAAACAGGTCAGAATTGCTGAAAGAAACGAATACGACAAATTCGGGCGAAACGTAAAAGCCTACATTGATCAGGGGAAACCTCTGCTTTGGGCGCTTGTCCTGGGTATCTCCCCGGAAGAAGGAATTCCTCCGCAAACCCAAGGCGGACATATGCGGCTGATCATTGGCTATAATCTACAGCAAAAACAGATTATCTATACAGACACTTGGGGCGCGGGGCATGAGATGAAACGCATGCCCATCGACGACGCCTGGGCTGCCACGACCGGATTATTCCTCGTGGAGCCCTGATTGTTTACCGGCGAAACCCGTGGAAACCTCCGCCGCCAAAACCACCCCGGCTGAAGGAGGGACGTGAGCGTTGGAAGCCTTCCGCCCGGCTAAACCCATTTTGCCGCGCGGCATGTTCTCTTTCCAGCGAAGCCCTGTCGATCTCTTGGTGCGCCTGACCAGCTCCATCTTGTCCAAAGCGCGTGGAGCCCGATTGATTGTTTTCAGTAATAGGCGCTATCTCTCGGCCACTATTTGCGCCTTGGCCGGGTGAGGGCCGGGTGAGTTGGTTCCAACTGCCATCGGAGTTGCGTTGGTAAACGTGGCCATCCTTCCCGGCATAGACATTGCCGTTTACGTCAAGGACGCCGCCATTTTCACCATGTGCTCCGGCAATATGGGTGACTTGGCCGGTGTTGGGATTGTAGAAGCCGCCATGACCGCCGGAGATTTGATTTCCGGTACCTTCGTTGCCGATGGTTCCGTGCTGTCCCCATGCTGCGCCTCCGGTATTCTGATTATAGGCGACGCCCCTGCTTCCATAGGCATAGTTGCCGGTGTAAACATTTTCAATGGCTCCTCGCTGCCCGGCGACCTTGGTTCCTGTCGTCGAATTATAGGCATGGCCATATTGGCTGGCCCATTGATTTCCCGTTATCCCGTCATAGCCTGCGGTAGCCCGTGAGACACTGCTCCATGGTCCGTTATTGTGATAAATATCTCCCGAGGTTCCGGCCCATCCATAGGGGCCCCATGCCGTAATTCCGCCATATTCATTATAGCCCCATCCATAGCAATAAGGCCAATACGGTCCCCAGTACGGAGCAGGAGGATAACAACTCCAATAGTACCAATCTCCCCATGCCCATCCTGCCGCAAAACCAAAATACCATCCGGCCCAGGGAGTCCAGCAGAGGGTGCTGTCATAGCCGTAGGTGACAGGGTAGGCGACATAGACCGTGGTGCCTGTGTACGGGGCATAATAATAACCGGTGCCATACACGACGACACCGTCAGGAGTAATGTAGGCGCCATAATAACCGGGAGTGTATCCGGTCCATACGTAGGTTTCATCGAAACGATAAATCCGAACAAACGTCACATAGTAGATCGGACACGAAGCAGGAATGGTATAGACAACCGTGGGCACGCTGGTTGCGACCACCCAAGGGCCGTCAAAAGAAGTGGCGACAAACCAGACCCCGTTCTGGCAGGCGTAAAAGGTTTTGGCATCAATCTGAATAACCGGAGTTGTCGAATTGATTGCGTAGTGAAGCGGTGTTCCATTGATCACAGTCCACTGGGGAGTGCCGCCATCATAAACCGGAGCAGGGGACAGGACGGCTTTTGCCCTCTCGATACGGGTGGTTTGCGGAATGCTATTGGCAATGACTGCTTCTTGCGACTGGGGCGTACCGGGAATCGATGCCTTCACATTTTCCTGGGGACAGTTATCGGGGATGTTGGCAAAATCCTTGGGCAAGCTGGACGGAGAAACAAAATTCCACGGACCCTTAAAATCAGGAGATTTAAACCATCGCCCGGAAATTAAAATATAGGTCTGCTGGTCCGATGTTTCTTTAAAAATGTGTGCGGATGTATTCGCGACATAAAGCAGGTTGGTCCCCTCAATAGGCGTCCATTTGGGATCACCGGCCGTGACAATTAATTCCGTTGGCTTTGTGGCAATGACCAGATCAGGGAGCGGAGTGGAGGCCAAGCCGGGCATTTTTCCTGTGCCGGGGTCTTTTTGCCCAGCGAGAAGGTCAACTTGCTTGGCAGCGACAAGCTGGCTTTGGACCTTGGTAAATTCATAGGGAAGTTTCCCAGTAGGTTTCCAGGGGCCCTTTATCGATGCAGATTCCACGTACCCATCCCATAGATGAAGATACAGGGTTCCTTTGATATCTTTCAGTAATAACGCATGGGTGTTAATGGCCCGTTGCAGGGTCGTTCCAGCCAAAGGTCGCCATTGTGGCTCTCCATCCAGGAGAATCAGTAGTGTCGGCTTTTCAGAAAAAATAATCTCCGGGGGATCGTTTTTCAACGGCTGGGTTTCCACCTTCTTGGCGGAAGATATGGCCAGTGAGGCTTCCAGACGATCCAGCGAGACACTGTGAACTTCCTGGGGGACCAAGGACTGCAACTGGGTCAACCAACCGTTGGCCTTGTCCTCGGCGGAGGGAAACAGCACCTTGGTGACAGTAACTTTTTCAAACGCGACCGTCCGGGATTGCTTGTCGGTTTGGGTCTGTACGGAAAGAAACAAAATTCCGTATGTGGGCGCCTTGTCTCCGGTTTGCTGGACGGAAACAGCGGTACGGGTTGAGAGAATATCACCATTCCACGTGTCAACCTGCGGCTGATACAGTGTGTAAATGGTGCCATCGGAAGCTTTCAACTGACGTGGCCATGTGTCAGTTGGAGCGCGGCTTGTTAAGGCGGATTCCTGGAGGGAAGTTTCCTGCTTGCTCGAATCATTCGCCGAGCAGGCGGTAAAAACCAGCGTGAAGGATGCCAATGCAATGGAAAATCCATGCAACGAGGTGATATTCATGGTAGAATAAATGTTGGAAGTGAAAAATTAGTCCCATTGAAACCTGACAAAACCAGTTGTTTAGTCAAATACGCCACCTTGATTGTGGCAGACTCTTTTGCCTTACTGTAAGATTGATCCGAAACGCATAAACAGGAACGGTAACAGAAAAGTAAAAAAATCCTCGTATTCTGATTATGTTACAAAACGGCTTGTCGCAGGGAACTTATCCTGTAACCGTCATCTATCAATGATCACCCTCCTTGGTTCTACAGGCTATGTTGGACAGGCTTACGAGCATTACCTACGCTCTAGAAACATCGCCTATGTCGGTGTTTCCAGAAAACGGCTGGACTATTCCAACAAGGATGAACTGGTCAACTACCTGCGCGATACCAAGCCGGTCTTCCTGATCAATGTGGCGGGTTACACGGGAAAGCCCAATGTTGATGCCTGCGAGAAGGACAAGGCCAACTGCCTGCAAGGTAATGCGGTGTTGCCCGGGGTCATTCGGGCCGCCTGTGCCGAGGTTGGCATTCCGTGGGGGCATGTTTCATCGGGCTGCATCTTTTCCGGGACTCGTCCCGATGGGCGTGGATTTCTCGAGACCGATGCCCCCAATTTCTCGTTTCGCCAAAACCATTGCAGCTTTTACAGCGGTACCAAGGCCTTGGGCGAGGAAGTCCTTGGCTATGGGGAAGGCCCCGGGCAGGATATCCCTTCCTGGAACTATCAGGATGGCGAGCCGGATGGTTATGTTTGGCGGTTGAGGATTCCCTTTGATCACATCGACAATCCGCGCAACTACCTGACCAAGCTCATGCGTTACCAGTACCTGCTGGAGGCGACCAATTCACTCTCCCAATTGCATGAGTTTGTCCGGGCCACATTCGAATGCTGGGAAAAACGCGTCCCATTCGGCATATACAACGTTACCAACCCCGGGCAAATTACCACGCGCGAGGTGGTGAAATTGATCCAGAAGACCGGCGTCTCGCACAAGGATTTTCAGTTCTTCAAGGACGAGGACGAATTCATGAAAATTGCGGCCAAAACCCCGCGCTCCAACTGTATTCTCGATACGACTAAACTGCAAAAGACGGGCATCAAAATGGCAGAAGTCCATGAGGCCGTCGAAATGTCACTGCGGACGTGGCAAAGTTAACCTCAAAAATTAACCAATGAAGATACTCATCACGGGCGGGGCAGGATTTATTGGCTCAAACCTGGTGCATCATATCCTGGCGACTACCGACCACACAGTGCTCAACCTTGATGCGCTGACCTATGCCGGAAACCTCGCTTCATTGCAGGATGTTGCCTCAAATCCCCGCTACCGATTTGTCCTGGGCGACATCTGCGACGCGGAAAAGCTCCGCAAAATATTTACCGAGTTTAAACCCGACTGGGTGATGCACCTCGCTGCCGAGTCGCATGTGGACCGGTCCATCGACGGTCCCGGTGCCTTCATCCAGACCAATGTCGTCGGCACCTTCAACCTGCTCCAGTGTGCGCGGGCTCACTTCGACTCACTTGATGCCGAATCCAAGGGCCGTTTTCGTTTCCTGCATGTCTCCACGGACGAAGTCTACGGAACATTGGGCGAGACCGGTTATTTCACGGAAAAAACCGCCTACGATCCGCATTCGCCGTACTCGGCCAGCAAGGCGGCCTCCGATCATCTGGCGCGCGCCTGGCACGACACCTTTGGCATCCCGGTGCTGGTGACCAATTGCTCGAACAACTATGGCCCCTACCAGTTCCCTGAGAAACTGATCCCCGTGGTTATCTTGAAGGCATTGCGGGGTGATCCCATCCCGGTTTACGGCAAAGGGGAAAACATCCGCGACTGGCTGTTTGTGGGAGACCATGCCGAGGCGCTCTACACGGTGATTTCCAAGGGTGTCATCGGGAAAACCTACAACATCGGCGGCAATAATGAGCGCAAAAACATCGACTTGGTTCAACTCCTGTGCGGAATCCTGGACGAGCTGCGTCCCCGGTCCGATGGGAAAAAATACGAATCCCTCATCACATTTGTCACCGATCGCCCCGGGCACGATATGCGCTACGCCATCGACGCCTCCAAGATAAAGCGTGAACTGGGCTGGGCGCCGAAACAGGACCATGTTTCCGGTTTTCGCAAAACGGTGGCTTGGTATCTCGATAACGAGACTTGGTGGCAGAACATCCTTAACGGACAATACAAACTGGAACGCCTCGGGGCAAAATCCTAAATTCCCATCACCATGAAATCGCGCAAAGGCATCATCCTGGCCGGAGGCTCGGGGACTCGTCTCTATCCGTTGACGATTGCCGTCAGCAAGCAGCTCATGCCGGTTTACGACAAACCCATGATCTATTATCCTCTCGCGGTGTTGATGCTCGCGGGCATTCGCGAAATATTGATCATTTCCACTCCGCATGATCTGCCGTTATTTCGCGGTTTGCTGGGCGATGGCTCCCAGTTTGGGGTAAAGTTTTCCTATGCCGAGCAACCCAAGCCGGAAGGGCT
>JAITVQ010000210.1 GCA_031285745.1 Puniceicoccales bacterium
ACATGGAGCCAATGGAGCATTTGAAAACCTCTCCATCTATGTTCCCGTCATCAGGGAATTCGGCTGGGAGAGCCTTCGCAATACGTTCGCAGAATACCGGAAAAAACGGAAATACCGGCTCGATACTGACGACCATAAAAAGGAAACCTTCGTTCGCCTGTGGTCCAAACACTGCAAGGCCAATCTCGGTCCATACTTTGAAAAAGTGGGTTATCCATATACCCCTTCAATGAAGGCCAGCTTGAACCAGTATAAAGCTTGGATGCCCAAACTGCCCACATTGGAGGCGGGAAGCTCAGCCCCAAGTTCGCTGTTTGGCTCTAAAAATGAGAGTGCTGCTGCTCGCGATGGAGCAGACAAAGGAAACGACGAATCGCCGCTGGACGAAGATCCATCCGAAATCAGCGAAGAGTAGAAAGCTTCTTTACTCTAGCTACAGAACAACGTCCTATCCCAGCAGCTTCCGGATAATTTCGTCGACGAGCTTGGGATTGGCCTTCCCTTTTGAGGCTTTCATTACAGGCCCCTTCAGGGCATTCAGGGCCTTTTCGTTTCCTGCCTTGAACTCGGCAATCGACTTGGCAGAAGTCGGCTGCGCCAACACCTCCTTGATGATACTTTCGATCTCGCCAGTATCATTGCTCTGCCGCAGTCCCTTCTCATCCACGATAACGGAGGCATCCTTGCCCGTGGAGAACATCTCGGTGAAGACATCCTTGGCCTGTTGTTTCGAGATGACTCCCTCGTCGGTCAATTTCACCAATCCCGCCAATTGGGCAGGTTTAATCGGGCAATCGGCAAGTGAAGCCGCCGTTACAGTCGAAGCATCAGCTTCGCCAAACATATCTACCGAGGCTTTGCCGGACGCCGCCAAATCGCGCAAAAGGTCATTGGCGATAAGATTCGCGATGCCCAAGGAATTAGCGGGATATTCAGAAACAGCCGCCTCGAAATATTCACACAACGGACGATCAGGCACAAAGACGGATGTCACGGTAAATGGCAGGTTGAACACTTCCATATATCGACGTTGGCGGTCATAAGGCCGCTCGGGCAAGGTCGCCTTGAGCTGGGCCTTTTCCTCTTCGCTTACCTTTACCGGCATCAAATCGGGATCAGGAAAATAACGGTAGTCGTGGGCATCCTCCTTGGTCCTCAGCGTATAGGTACGCCCTGTCTCGGCATTCCATCCTCGTGTTTCCTGTTGGATGGTTCTGCCAGCCTCCACTTCGCGAATCTGCCGACGGGCTTCATATTCGATGGCATTCTTAACTCCTGAGATGGAGTTTAGATTCTTCATCTCCGTGCGCGTATTCAATTCTTTCTGCCCCTTGGGCCGCACACTCACATTGGCATCACAACGCATCTGCCCCTTCTCCATGTCGCAATCGGCAATACCCGCCGAGATAAGCAACATGCGAATGGCATTGAGCAAAGCCACTGCTTCATCCGCCGAACGCAAATCCGGCTCGGTGACAATTTCCAACAATGGAGCCCCTGCCCGATTGTAATCAACCAAGGAGCCGCCTGTCGCGTGACTCAATTTGCCGACATCCTCCTCCAGATGGGCATGGTGCAGGCGAATCACCTTGTGTTCGCCCATGATGTTGCGGGCCGGACCCGGCAACTCGATTTCAACTTCACCACCCATGGTGATGGGGAAATCCTTTTGCGAAAGCTGATAGTTTTTGGGGCTGTCAGGATAGAAATAATTCTTCCGGTCCCATTTCGATACAGGAGGAATCTCGGCGCCAACCAATAACCCATAGCGGACAGCTTGCGTCAAGGCAGCCTTGTTCAACACCGGCAGCGCCCCGGGCAAAGCCAGCACCACGGGGTCGATCAGTGTATTTGGCTCCGCGCCATAGTGATATGCGGCATGGGCAAAGACCTTGCTCTTTGTCTTGAGTTGAACGTGAACTTCAAGGCCGATGACGATTTCAAATTCTGTTGAGGACATGATATGAGTTCCCGTTGCAAATTATAGTTGAGGATGACGGGTGACAAAATCGTGCGCTTTTTCAAACTCACGCGCCGCCGCAAAAAGCGTCACCTCATCCAAGGGTTTTCCAATAAGTTGAAAGCTCACAGGCATTTCGTGGGCGACACCACACGGAACGCTGATAGCCGGTAGTCCGGCCAGATTTACAGGGATCGTGTAAATATCACCCAAGTACAAAGCCAGCAGGTCATTCGATTTCTCTCCGAATTTGGGCGCAATGGTCGGCGACACCGGAGCGAGAATAAAGTCCACGTCGTTGAAAGCCCGCATGAAATCATCCCTGATTAAGGTCCGGATTTTCTGGGCGCGGACGTAATATGCATCATAGTAGCCGGAGGTCAGCACATAAGTCCCCAAGATAATCCGCCGCTTTACTTCCGGCCCAAAGCCCTCGGCGCGGCTCAGGGAATAAACATCCACTGCATCCGTGGCCTTGTCGCTCCGGTGTCCGTATCGAATCCCGTCAAAACGGGCCAGGTTCGACGATGCTTCCGCAGTGGCGATGATGTAATAGGCAGCAACCGCATACCGGGTTTCAGGCAAAGAAATCTCGGTAATGGTGCATCCCGCCTTCTTGTAAAACTCAATGGCTTTCTGGACTTGTTCGCGCACGGCAGAATCCAACCCATCGCCAAAAAACTCTTTGGGTACTCCCACCTTCCACGGTCCTTTCTTAGAATCCATCTCCCGAAGATAATCAGGCACCGGATTGACCAAAGCCGTGCCATCATGCGAGTCAGCCCCGGCAATAGCCTGCAACAATAATGCGGCATCCTCCACCGTGTGGGCCAACGGGCCAACCTGGTCGAGCGATGAGGCAAACGCAGCCACCCCATAGCGGCTGACCCGACCGTATGTCGGCTTCATTCCGACCACACCACAATAGGAAGCCGGCTGTCGAATCGATCCACCCGTGTCGCTGCCCAAGGCCAACGGTGTCATGCCTGCCGATACTGCTGCAGCGCATCCTCCCGAACTGCCTCCCGGCACGCGCGAAATATCCCAAGGGTTGCATGTCTTCTTGCATGCAGAGTTCTCAGTGGTGGAACCCATCGCAAACTCGTCCATGTTCAGCCAGCCCCAGACGATTGCCCCGGCCTGTCGCAGCCGCGCCGTGACCGTGGCATCGTACGGTGAAACATAACTCTTGAGCATCTTACTGGCGCAAGTCAACGGCTGCCCAGCCAGAGAGATATTATCCTTCAGCCCTACGGGAATCCCGTCCAAGGGTCCCAATGTTTTTCCATTTTTCCGCCGTTCATCAGAAGCCTTGGCCTGGGCAATTGCATCTTCCTGGTCGAATCCAAGAAAAGCCCCGATCTTGCCATCGACTGCCGATATACGGTCAATGCACGACTGCATCAACTCCAGCGATGTAATTTTTCCCGCCGCGAGCAAAGAGGACAGCTCGGCGACACTCTTAAAAGAAAGTGAATCAGACATTATCGTAAATTCAGGTTAACCTTCATCGTCCACCACGCGCGGCACCAAGACTTGGTTGTCACGGGAAGCCGGGGCAATCCGCAGCAAAGCCTCGACATCCAACGCCGGCCCCGGCTCATCTCCCCTTAATATATTATATACCGGAAAAGCATGGGCACTCGGTTCCACTCCGTCCATATTTACCGATTTCAACTGGTCGAAATAATTCAGGATCGTCCCCAATTGCCCGGAAAAATGCGCTTTTTCCTCCTCCGTTAACGCGATGCGCGCCAACTTGGCCAAGTGGTCCATATTGATTTGCGACGTTTGCGACATATGCCGAAGAATTCATCAACACTGGCACCTCTGGCAAGCAGGGAAAACAATAAAAAAGCTGGAAATGATTTGAGGCATGCAATTAGGCCCGCGTTTCAATTCCTTGTTGCCGGATGGATCATCCCAATTGTCCGATTTTTCCAGACCTCCACTAACATTGAACATCAATATCCCGAACATTTAACCGCCTGCGGTCGTTTTCCGTTTTAGTTTCTTGCCAGATGGGCCACGGGACTTAATTTTCCGCGCTCGCTCCCTCAAGGCGTTTTTTCCATGTCGCAAGAGACCAAAACGAATTTGGTGACCATCACCGTTGACGGCGAGGACTTCCAGGTCCCGTCCGGCATGAATCTCGTCGATGCTATCCACCGCATTGGCAAAGAGGTGCCGCATTATTGTTATCACTCCAAGCTCTCCGTCTCGGGCAATTGCCGGATGTGTCTCGTGGAAATGGGCAGCCCCATGCGGGACCGGGCCACGGGTGAGCTTGTCATGGAGAATGGCAAACCCAAGATCGGCTGGCAGCCCAAACCCGGCATCGCCTGCGCCACGAATGTCTCTCCCGGACTGAATGTTAAGCTCGACTCCCCCACGGTAAAGAACTGCCGGGAAGGCGTTACCGAATTCATTCTCCTCAACCACCCTCTCGATTGCCCCATCTGCGACCAGGCAGGCGAATGCAAGCTTCAGGAATACTCCGCCGAGTATGGGCGCGGCTATTCCCGCTACATCGACGAGAAGAACCCCAAACCCAAGAAAACCCGCCTGGGACCCCGCGTTACCCTCGACGACGAACGCTGTATTCTTTGTTCCCGTTGCGTCCGCTTCTGCAAGGAAATCGCCAAGGACCCTGTTCTTGGCTTCGTCAATCGCGGCTCGTTCAACACCCTCACCTGCTATCCGGGACGCGAACTGGAAAACAATTACTCGCTGAACACCGTGGACATCTGCCCGGTGGGCGCACTCACCAGCACGGACTTTCGCTTCAAGATGCGTGTCTGGTTCCTCAAGCAAACCCCCAGCATCTGCACCGAGTCCAGCGTCGGAGTAAACACTGTCGTATGGAGCCGGGAAGGCGTGATCTACCGGATCACCCCGCGCCAGAACGACGCCGTCAATGATACTTGGATGCC
>JAITVQ010000239.1 GCA_031285745.1 Puniceicoccales bacterium
AACTATAGGGATAAGGGGCAAAGCGTCAGAGCGTCAAAGGGGAGACAGAAACAATCGGATAAGCTGTGAAGTCTCAAATGTCATAATATTTTCTCTCATTTATCTTTTCATTATCCCACTCTTATCCGCGTTATCCGTGGTTTTGTCTTGGGGCATGCTGGGGCAGGACGGATGCAAGCTGTCAGTCAGAATGGGAAATATCTTTACATGACAAAATTCCCTCGAATTGCGGTCACGAAGCAGTCACCCCGGCGAAGCAACCCTGTCAAAACCGGATAAATGCGTATTCCTTGTAGAAAATTAAGCAAAAAATCGCCGAATACGCCAACTCTGCAAATTGTCGGAGGAGCTGAGCAGAACGATTCAGTGGTCTCCGAAAATGTTTAGAGTACTGAGCAGAACGATTTCATATCATCCGAAGTGTGGGATTGGACTGATTAGGTCTGTTTTGCTCCCTCCGAAGTTGTTGGAAGTACTGATCAGAACTTTTTCATGCTCTCCGAACTTGTTTAGAGTACTGCGCAGAACTATTTCGTATCATCCGAAGTGTGGGATTGGACTGATTGGATCTGTTTTGCTCCCTCCGAAGTTGTTGAAAGTGCTGATTAGAACTTTTTCATACTCTCCGAACTTGTTTAGAGTGCTGCGCAGAACTATTTCATATCATCCGAAGTATGGGAAAGGGGCTTTTCGGACATAAATAGTATGTCAGCAAGCTATGAAGATAGGCACGAGAATGACAGGATGGAGGCGGAGATGCACAGGAATGAGGGGCAAAGCGTCAAAGGGGCAAAGGGGAGGCAATATCAAGGCAGATGGCAGATGGGAGAAGGCAGAAGGGGAAAACACGAGAGGCACAAAGGGAAAGCAAAAACAATCGGCAGGGACAGAAAAGGACTTTTTCGAAAAATATCGGCGAGAAGCAGATATTGGGGTTTTGCCCGTGTTGGAAAAACTGGGATCGCCGGCGTCCCGCCGGCATTGGGTAATAAAATCTTGAGGGAAATTATTCCCTTTCGGTTATGTCAGAACCTCAAGACACAGGGCAGGCGAGACGCCTGCGATCCCAGTGGAGATTCCTGGAGAGACACCAGTGGGGACTCACTAGGAAGAATATCTTACCACAGCCTCAAATGGCATAATTTTCTTCTCTCATTTATTTTTCTCCCCACTCATATCCGCGATATCCGTGGTTCTCCCTTTTTCGGACTATTGCGAAGAATGGCGAGGCTTCCTTGGGGTTTTAGACCAAGACCCTATCCCGATGACCCAAGCCCTGCTTCCCCGGCAAGGAACCCAGAGACTCTTCGGGCGTATTTTTATCCACTATCGCCATCCCATGCTTGCCCAACGCGTTCCCTGTCGCATATTGTTGTAATTTCACTTTTTTCATGCGCCTATTTTTACTTCGCCATGCCGACGCCGCGCCAGGAACGCCCGACGAAAGCAGGCCCATCACCGCCCGGGGGCACCGTCAGATTGAACAGGTCGCCCGCTTCGTATTTTCCGGAGAGTTCGCCGAGGTCGGCGTCATAGAGCACAGCCCATTGCTCCGGGCCAGGGAAACGGCGGAATTGTTTCGCAAGCATGCGGGACTGCCCCACCCCTTGCAGGTTTGCAATCACATCAAGCCCGACGACGACCCGCACATTACGGCCCGCCAGTTGGTCGCCGGAACCCATGACCGCCTGCTCATCGGGCATAATCCGCACCACGAGCTTTTGGCCGGGCTTCTGCTCGGGCAAGGCCGCGCCACCGTGCAGATCGGTTTTCGCCAGAGCGGATTGCTCGCCCTGGAGCGTTTTTCCCCGGCCACCGCCAGCGCCCCCTACGGGTATTGGCAACTGCTTTGGTTCATCGTCCCCCCAGCAGGAAGAGCATCTGCCGATGCTTTGAGCCGACCCTCACTTCACCTTTTAAATCACTTTAGCCTTATCCCATTATCATGGATGTTGTATTTCTGACCGGCGCAGGCAGCGAGCCAGCCCAAAGCATCGCCCGCCGCCTGGTTACTTCCGGGTTTCGCGTTTACGGATTTGCCGCCCAGTTTCCGCAGCAGGGTTTCCGTCACGAGGATTTTATCCCGGTACCCGTCAACCTCACGGACCCCGCCTCGGTCCGCGCCGAAGTATCGGCCATCCTGGCGCAGGAGACGACTGTCACCGGGGTGATCCTGGCCGGCAGTTATCCCGTGGAGGAACCTTTTGAGGCCACTCATGCGGAAGATATTCCACTCGCGCTGGAAGCCGGGATCATTAGCCCGTTGGTCATCGTGCGCGCAGTGCTACCCATGCTGATCCGGCGACACGGGCATGTCATCGCCATCACCCGCACCGCCAACAACGCAGGGGCCGCCCTGACCGCAGTAGCCAACGGCGCCCTGCAACATTTTACCCGGGCGCTTTTCGCCGAACTCCGGGACACCGGTGTGAAAGCCGCCCATCTGCAACTGGCCGGAAATCCCGGCGCAGTCGATCCGGCCACCCGGTTTACCCAGACCCCGCAAAGCCAAATCCAACCCGACATCGTGGCCGATGCCGTGGAGAATCTGTTGCGCCTCCGGGAAAACAACGCGCTCACCGAACTCGTCCTCCGTCCGCAGGCCACCCGCGAAGAGCCCCGCCTACCGGTCAGCACAGAGCCCCGTCTGCGCAGCATTCAGGTCGTCCAGTTGCCTCCCCCGCAAAACTTCCCTCCGCCTGACGAGATCATCCAGACCCCGGAACGCAAGCGACCCGACTATGCCCCGCCACCGGGGGAAGATGACGACGAGGATGCCTATCTCGATGACGAGGATAATAGCGTGGACCCCGAGCTGCTTTATCTCATCAAGCCCAACCACCAGCGCAGCGTGGTCCGGGAATCACAACAACGCCCCTCCAACTCCGGCAATAACCGCCCGGCGCAAGATCCCCGGCAAAACAAGCAGCAACGGCCTAGGGCAGGGTCACTGAAAATTCATCCCAAGACGCCATCCGGACAAACGGTCCCGCAACAAAACGACGGGAAAAGTCAGAAACAGCCTCAGCAGAATCAGCGCCAGCAACCGCAGGCCCGGGACAATGGCAAGACTTCGCCACAGCCCACGCCCTACCCGCCCAACTGGCATTGGCCCCGTCCGCCCTCGCCGCAACAATTGGAGCGGATGGCCCGGCAGAAAAAACACGCGCCGCAACCAGCCCCTGCTCCCGTTCGAACAGAAAAACCACAGACTCCCGCTGAGCCCATCAAGGATTTTATCCCGCCTCCGCCCCGGGAAGCGCCACCGTCGGATATTCCCGAATTTGTTCCCCCGGTTTTCGCAAAGGCTCCCGAAACGGCCTCCATCGACAAACCAGACGCATCGCCTGATTCCGAACCCGTCTCTCCCGGCGAGAATCTTCAACCCGCTGAGGAAGACAGCCCCAAAGCGTCCAAAGCCAAGGCACCCAAGAAAACCGCCAAGCGCGCTCCGGCCAAAAAGACCGAACCCAAAACAACTTCGCGCAAAAGCTCCGCCGCTGCCGGGAAAAGCCCATCGCCTCGAAAAAAGCCGGCTTCGTAATAAGCAAAGCTTATCCTCTATTTGCATATATCTCAGTTTGACATAAATTAAGCCCTGCATCTATCAATACACAGCAGCCCCATGAAAATCTCTCTCAAACTTGAATATGCCTGTCGAGTCCTCGCCCAACTCGGCAGACTATACGGAGGCAGTCAACTGGCTCACATCGAGGAATTGGCCAAGATCGAGGCAGTCCCGCAAAACTATCTGGTCCAGATACTCAACGAGCTTCGCACGGGCGGGTTATTGCACAGCCGGCGCGGGAAACAAGGGGGTTATACCCTGGCCAAGCCGCCCACGGAAATAAGTTTGCACGAGATAGTCTCCATCGTCGACCCCGATGCCCTGGCATCCAAGCCCAGCCTGAGCGGCCAATCCGGCCCCCAGGTGTCCGAAGTCTGGTCGGGTATCTCAAAAAAAATCGCCGACCTCCTGAAAAAAACCACTCTCGCATCGCTCATCGTCAAATATAATAGTAGCGCAATGTATGAGATTTAACCGGGTGGGCCCAGGATTTTTGCCACAGGCCAGATGCATCATCAACAAAGAGTGCGCTGGCGTTGTTTCGATTCTGTTCACCCTGGTAGTTTTTCTGGCCGCCGTGGCCAGCCCACCGTCACTGTACGCCCAGCCAACGGAATTTTCGGGGCATGCAGGCCGCCGTTGGCTGGTTCATAACGGGAAATTTAACGGTCATATTTTTATCGGGAAAAATGCTTCGCATGAGGAACGCGAGTCAGCCCAGCTTCTCTCGCACTGGATTGAAACAGTCACGGGAACAGTCGCCAACATTCAGGAGGAAAAACCCGGCACCCGATTACTCCCGGGGGTGTATATCGGCACAACCCAGGCGGCCATCGACCGGGATATAACCGCGCCCTCGCGGTGGGGTGACTCCTGGCGCTGGGAACCGAAAAACGGATATGCCCTGTTTATTCGCGGGAATAGTGACACCGCCACCCGGATGGCGACAGCCGATTTTATCCAGCACTACCTGGGAGTGAGTTTTCTGCTGCCCGGGGAATGGGGGGCGGAATGGGTTCCGCTAAAAATGGTACGCCTGCCCGAACGGGCTTACACCCAGAAACCGGCCTATGCGTGGCGGAGCTTCGCCTCCTTCACCAAGCCGGAGGAACGCCAATGGGCGCTCAACAATGGGCTGGGGAATTTCCCGCCCTTCAGCCATGCGCTGTACTCCGTTTTTGATGAAAAAGCCTGGGCAGCGCATCCCGAGTTTTTCTCCATTGTCGGCGGAGTGGTAAAGAAACCTTCCGGGCGAGGCGGACATGAGCCCCAACCCAATCTGGCCGTTCCCGGCGCCGCTGCCTATGCCGCAGGCAGGGCATCCGCCTACTTCCAAGCCCATCCCGACGCGACCACGTTTCCGCTGGGGATCAACGACAACATGACGTGGGATGAATCGACCGCCTCCGTCGAACTCACCCCGCGCAACAAGTATTTTCGCGGCAAGCCCGACTACAGCAATTATGTTTTCGCGTTCATGAACCGGGTCGCGACAACGCTCTGGACCCACCCCGGTGGCACAGACTGGGATGCCATGCGTTGGAATGACGGCGTTACCGACACCTCCGCTCCTTCACCCGAAAAGCTGTTGGGCTGCCTCGCCTATTATCACTGCGAAAACCTGCCCACCTTTCCCGTCCATCCCAACGTGTTTCCGGTTGTCACCGCCGACCGCTCCCAGTGGCGCGATCCGGCATTCAAGGCGGAGGATGAAGACCTCATCCGGCGCTGGTCGGAAAGTGGTGCCCGGCATTTTGGCATCTACGAGTATTACTACGGCACCGACTATCTGATCCCCCGGGTTTTCCTGGAAAGTGAAATCGACTCCATCCGTACCGGGGCAAAATACGGAGCCAGTCTTTTCTTCGGCGAGCTCGCCCCCAACTGGGGATTCGACGGCCCCAAGGCCTGGCTGGCGGCCAAGCTCCTCCAGACCCCCGGCCTCAGCGCATCGCTGTTGCTGCGTGATTACTACAGCAAGGCCTATGGCGCGGCAGCAGGACCCATGCGTGAATTCTATGACAAGGCCGAACAATGCTGGAATGACCAACCCGGCCCGGCCCGTTGGATAAAATTCTGGCGCATGGAGAACATGGGGGAACTCATCTCCCTGCAAGACCAGCAACAACTCCGGGCGGCCTTGGATGCCGCCGAGAGTGCATTCCCCTTCGCCCCCTATCCCGGCAGCATCCGCAATGAGGACGCCTTGTTCCGCCAGCAAGCACGGGTGCGCATGACCTCCTGCGCCTTTGCCGTCACGGAGCGTTTTCTCGAATGGTACCGCCTGCGCCGGGATATTTTGCGGATAACTCCAGCCACGCCGGAAGAGGCGCACACCATGCTCGACCTGTTGCAACAGGAGATAACCGCGCGTAATATTTTTCTGGATACGCTGAAGTCATGGCGCAGCATCGCCCTCAACCCCGGAGGCGCGCCCCCTTGGAATGCCTATTTCACCGGGGACATCGACGCCACCGCCTGCATCCGCATCCTGCAGCATTATGACCCCGCAAATACGGCCTGGCAGGAGGTGTACCATAAGCTCACGATCTGGGCCGGGAATGCCGGGCTGCAGCCCCTGCTCCACAGCGCCGCGACAACCGCCCCTCCCGTCACCCTGGCCAAGGACGGATTTGACACCACCAGTTTTCGAAAACCCAAGGCAGGCTCATGGGCCAGCGGACGAAACATCACCGTGCTGCGTAATCCGTGGCAGACTGTCCTGTTTGAAAACCAATCCATCCAGTTCGGAAACTCCGCCGAGGCCCCTCGCACAGGCTCCGGTTCTCTCTGCATTTCGGGCAGCGAGCAAACCACCCTCACCCGCTATGCCAAGGTGGCTCCCGGCGGATGGATACTGGCCCAGGCTTTTTGCCGGGGACGCATCAACCCCGGCACCTACACCGGATTTGAGCTGCGTTTCTACGACGCCAACGGTAGGGTCATCGGTTCCGGGAAAGTAGCCATCCTGCATCCTGCCGACTATGCCGACTGGACCCCGTTGGCAGGCTTTGCCCGGGTTCCGGATAAGGCCGTCACAGTCGGGGTTGCCATCCGGAGCATGAGCCAAGAAGCCGATGAGGCTTTGTTTTTTGACGATTTTTCCATCGAGCAAATCTCCGCAGACGCTACGACGTCCCAGGTCAATTCCGTTTCATCGCAATAAACCGCTGTTGAAATATTCCGGTATTGCGTTCTCATCGTTGACCTTCCTGTGCTCAAGCGCCTCTTCGATATTTGGTTTTCCTTCTCAGTGCTCTTCTTCGGAGCCGCTCCGCTGGCCATACTCTGCCTGCTGGTTCGCCTGAAACTCGGTAGCCCGGTATTTTTTACGCAAAATCGTCCGGGGCTGAAAGGGCGCATCTTCAAAATGGTGAAATTCCGCACTATGACCGATGCCAGGGATGCCGACGGAAATCTCCTTCCCGATGAAGTTCGCCTCACGCCCTTCGGCCAGTTTCTTCGCAAAACCAGCCTAGATGAGTTTCCGGAATTCTGGAATGTGCTGATCGGCGACATGAGCGTGGTCGGACCACGTCCGCTCCTGATCCAATACCTTGAGCGGTACACGCCCGAGCAGGCACGCCGCCACGAAGTGAAACCTGGGGTGACAGGCTGGGCGCAGGTCAACGGACGAAACGCCATTTCCTGGGAAGAGAAATTCCGCCATGACGTCTGGTATGTGGACCACCGGAGCCTGCTGTTTGACCTGAAAATCATCTGGCTGACCTTGTTGAAAGTAGTCCGACGCGACGGGATCTCCGCCAGCAATAATGCCACCATGCCGGAATTCATGGGAACCCAGCAAAAATAAACGGATAACAGCAAAGCGGGAAAACAGATGGAGTGATGAACTCCCGCGAGTCCGTAAGCCAAATAGTGGAAATTACCCCAAGCTACTTCGACGGAGCAGACGGTGTCATGATTCCGAGCAGCCCGAGAAGGCCTTCTCGAAAAACAACAAAAAAACCCGGCAATATTTGCCGGGTTTTTTTATACCTATCCAGTTAGCTTTAGGTATCTTCTTTGACTCGGGCGCTTTCACCAATGGCTTCCTGATAACTGGAAGTTTCGTTGCCATTCGTGAGATTGGTCAGACGGTTGCCGTCGAGGTTAAGATTATCATACCAGCGAACGTGGGCATCACCAAATGCGATGTGTCCGCCTTCTCTCCTCCAAGGGGAATCTTCTTTCCAAGTACCACTGGTATCAAGTCCACGTGTCCAGATGAGAGGATACTGGTCGGTAAGGTTTTTGCTGGCACCAACTACGACCGCCCAAGAAATGGGAGATACTGACTGAAGAAGGTTGTTACCATCGTCACCCTGCGACAACACATTGGGTGGAATGGTCTGCGCAGAGAGTTTATCGTCGGAGTCGATATACCAAATTTCGCCTGATCTCAGGTCAGCGTAGCGGGCAAGCACTTCAGCGTACTGTGCAGGAGTGGATGCCTGACCGTTCTTGGGATTGGAGCCTTCCTGGATGCTGCGCGACTTGCCACCCTGGGTAGCAAATATGCGATAAGAAAGGGCAATCTGGCGGACGTTACCGCTGGCAGCATTCTTACGCGCCAGCTTCATCGCAGCCTGAACGCCGGGGACAAGCACCGCAGCCAAGATGCCGATAATAGCGATAACGGTAAGCAGTTCGACGAGCGTGAAGCCCTGACGATTTCGTTTACGGGTAGTTCTCATGATGGGGGAGTAGTTGAGTTTAGGGGTGAGCCTGTAAAAGTTTCTAGAGCTTGGTATACTCTTAATTGAATTCGTTGGAAGCACAAATTTGAGAAAGATATTTTGGAAAGACATTACATAAACATGTGTTTGGAAACATCGGCACCAGTGAATGACACCGATGTTTTCCAAACATGGCAATGTTAATAAGGCAAGGGATAGCGGTTGGTGAGCGCCAGCACCCCTTCCTTTACCGCACTAACCGCAGCGTCCTGCTTTTCTGTGCCGATGGCAGCGAGCACGGTATCAATGTGTCCCGCGATGGTTTCCATATCCTGCTCCATCATTCCCCGCGAGGTGACCGCAGGCGTGCCAAGGCGAATCCCAGAAGCCTGGAATGGAGAGCGCGTCTCGAAAGGCACCGTGTTTTTGTTGCAGGTGATGTTGGCCAGATCAAGGGTCTCTTGGGCAACTTTTCCGGTAAGTTCAGGGAATTTTTCCCGCAGATCGACCAGCATCAAGTGGTTTTCGGTTCCACCGGAGGTCAGCTTGTAGCCACGCTTGATCAGCGCCTCTGCCAGGGCCCGGGAGTTCTTGACGATCTGCTGGGCGTATACCTTGAATTCCGGCTTAAGACATTCACCGAAACATACCGCCTTGGCTGCAATCACATGCTCAAGTGGTCCGCCTTGCGCTCCGGGAAATACAGCGGAATCAACCGCCTTGGCATGTTCTTTCTTGCAAAGAATCAACCCACCCCGGGGGCCACGCAGGGTTTTATGGGTAGTAGTAGTAACAAAATCCGCATAAGGAACCGGGGACGGATGGACGCCTGCCGCCACCAAGCCGGCAATATGGGCGATATCGGCAAAAAGGTAGGCGCCGACACTGCTGGCAATTTCAGCCATTCGTTTGAAGTCGATAATTCGCGGATAAGCACTGGCGCCAACGGTGATCATCCTAGGTTTCTCTTGGGCAGCCACCGCGGCCAATTCATCATAATCAATCAGGTTATTGTCCTCGCGAACGCCATATTGGACGAATTGGTAGAGTTTGCCGGAGAAATTGGCCAGATTGCCGTGAGTAAGGTGGCCGCCGTGGGCAAGGTTCATCCCAAGAATCTTGTCACCCGGCTGAAGTACGGAGGTGTAAACTGCAAAATTGGCCTGGGCTCCTGAATGCGGCTGCACATTGGCGTGCTCGGCACCGAATAGTTGCTTGGCCCGGTCAATGGCGATTTGTTCGATTTTATCAACAAACTCGCATCCGCCATACCAGCGCTTGCCCGGATACCCTTCGGCATACTTATTGGTCAGGATACTCCCTTGAGCCTCCATCGCCGCCGGGTAAGTAAAGTTTTCAGAAGCAATCAATTCTATATGAGTTTGCTGGCGTTTTTTTTCAGCCTGAATGGCGTTATTGATCTCGGGATCGAGGATGGCGAGCGGTGTGTTGGCAAGCATGGACATGAGTACGAAAAGCGGTCTTGCTTAATCCTTCGCGCAAAAACTAAAAGCCTAAAGCTGTCCTACTCTCTGCAGAAAGGAGTTTTTCGATTCACCAACAAGGTGATGGATGGAATGGGTTACTCCTTTTCCTCGACTAGGGAGATTTCTTTCACCGCATAAATTTATTATCCATTGGTTTTTCTTTTACAGAGGGCTGCGAAAATCATCTTGTCAGTCTTCGTGAAAATTTTTCCAGACAAAGATACTTTTATTCATCTTGCCCAAAAAGGGAATCTGATCCCCGTTTGTGCCGACATGATGGCAGATATGGAGACACCGGTGTCCGTGTATGCCAAATTGCGAACAAGGGGCGCCTCGTTTCTATTGGAATCCGTAACAGGAGGAGAGCATATCGGGCGTTACAGTTTTGCAGGGTCACGTCCCCGGAAAAGTATTACAGCGTGGAAAGATAAGACCATTATCACAGACAGGGATGGGCGCTCCGAGACGGTATCCACTCCAGCCGACCCGTTGTCGATTGTAGAAAAAATAATGACTCCTTATCGCTCGGTACCTTTGCCAGATATGCCGCCATTTACCGGCGGCGCCGTGGGGTTTGCAGGTTATGAATCTATTCACTGCATTGAGCCCAGTGTCCCTCTGCCGGTGAAGGATGAACTAAATGTCCCGCTATTGCATTTCATGATCATGGATAGCGTGGTGATGTTTGACCATGCACGGCAACGGATCCGGCTCTGCGTTAATGCCTGCATAGAGGCGGGACAAAATCCTGCCGAGGTATGGGATCAGGCAGTTATTGAATTAAAGGTTTTGCTGAATACGCTCAAAACACCCCGCATGCTGGCTCCGGCTCCGTTAATCGAGAATATCGAGATACCCCAGCCTAAGGGAAATTTCTCCCGTCCCGCATTCGAGGCCGCTGTTGAGAAAGCCCGCGAATACATCCACGCGGGGGATGGAGTGCAAATTGTGCTTTCCCAAAGGTTTGAACGGGAGTTTTCCGGCAGCCCGATAGATATCTACCGGGTGCTTCGCTATATCAATCCGTCGCCGTATATGTTCATCCTGGAAAGCGGCCTCGGGTTTCAGGCAGTAGGTGCTTCGCCCGAAGTGCATGTACGATTAACAAACGGCAATGTCGAAATTCGCCCCATCGCCGGAACTCGCCCCAGAGGCCACAACGACGCTGATGACAAACAATTGGAGAAAGAACTTCTAGCGGATGAAAAAGAGCTGGCTGAACATCTTATGCTCGTGGACCTTGCCCGCAATGATATCGGGCGTGTATGCGAAATTGGCTCAGTAAAAGTATCGGAATACACTGCCATTGAACGCTATTCGCATGTGATGCACATTGTCTCACAAGTCGAAGGGCAGATTCAAGCTGGGAAAAATGCCTTCGATCTCTTTCGGGCCACCTTTCCAGCCGGGACTCTTTCCGGAGCTCCCAAAGTTCGCGCCATGCAAATTATCTCTGAACTGGAAGGCACCCAGAGAGGATTTTATGGTGGGGCGTTGGGCTATTTCTCCTTCAGCGGCAACCACGACTCCTGCATTGCCATTCGGAGTGCGCTGCTCAAGGAAGGCAAAGCTTTCGTTCAAGCTGGGGCGGGTTTGGTCGCTGACTCAATTCCGTCTTCCGAATACCAAGAGACGATAAATAAATCCATGAGTGTGATGAAAGCTATTGCTATTTCGGAAGAAATGCAGAAAAGCTTATTGTAATAACCTTAGTATACATGGCACCTTCACGCACAAAAATGAACAATGAGCAGGAGTCCGTCTTGGACTCAGGACAGCCGGTTGTTAGTGAAGTGTCGGACTTTGATGTTCCAGGTTCCGAGGAGGAATTGGATTCCACGGAACGAACGGCACTTCGGTCGTACCTGCAAGCCATCGGCAAAACTCCGTTGCTCACAATTGAAGAAGAAGTTGAGTTGGCTGGCCGTATCCAGAAAGGCGACCAAGATGCCCAACGACATATGGTACAGGCCAATCTTCGCCTGGTGGTTAAGATAGCCAGAGATTACGAAAACTTCGGGCTCCCTCTCATGGACCTCATCAGCGAGGGTAACTTGGGCTTGATCAAGGCTGTCGAACGATTTGACCCCGCCAAGGGCGGCAAACTCAGCACATATGCGGCTTGGTGGATTAAGCAGTCGATTAAGCGCTCTCTCGCATCGCATGGGAAAACCATTCGCCTGCCGGTTCACCTTGTTGACAGGATCGCCCGGATGCGCCGAGTCATCAACCAACTCTCGGAAGAACTGCATCGCGAGCCAACCAACGAGGAAATCGCGTTGATCATGGAGCTTCCCATCAACAAGATCGCCCACCTCAAAAGCATCAGTACTCGCCCAGCCTCACTGGAAGCACCTGTCGGAGAGGATGGCGATACATCATTTGGTGATCTCATCGGCGACGAAAACCAAGCGACTCCTTTTGAAAGTCTGCGCGGAAAAACCGCTCTCGACGATATCCAAGAGATGATCAACCAACTGGATCCTCGTGAGGCAGAAATCATACAGCTTCGATTCGGACTAGACGGAGATCGTCCCCTAACCCTCGAAGAAGTCGGAGAAAAATTTAAACTCACCCGTGAGCGGGTTCGTCAGTTGCAACATCTGGCACTAATGCATCTACGCAGGATGATGAGTGACCACGAGCGCCAGCGGTCTTCGGAAGAAGTTCGCGAAGAATCACTCGCTCAAGCTCGCGCAGAAGTCTTCGGGGAATTCTTTAAACGCCAAATGGAGAAAACTGCCAAAAAATCAGCAGCGCCTTCCGTTTTAATCGTCGAGGAGTCTGAAAAGAAGCCTTCGAAGCCCTCACGACGAGGATAACCCGATTTGTTATCGCAAACAAAAGCCCTGCAATTCAGCAGGGCTTTTGTTTGGGCAGAGGCATTGAACTTCAGAGGCCCGACGCCAATGTTTTCGGCGTACATTCCCGCTCCCAAGCAATGGCAAAGTAGTCGTCATTTATGATTTTCCATTTTACAAATCATCAAATTGCGATTTGTTGATTAACATATGTCAATTCCCTCTTCTATCACAGAGCAACTGCGGTCAACGCAGCCAACAGTCTCTATTGAGTTTTTTCCACCCAAGACAGAAGAAGGTGCCCGTCAAATTCTCAAGACAGCCCATGCATTGAAAGATTACGGCATTGCATTCGCCTCCATTACTTATGGAGCCGGAGGCTCCACCCGTGAACGTACCATCGAATATGGTGAATTACTGAATCAATTTTTCGGATACAATATCGTCCCACATCTCACCTGTGTCGGCCATTCCCGGGATGAGCTTGCCGGGATCATTGATAAACTGGCTGGGGCAGGGTTTTCAGGAATCATGGCCTTGCGCGGAGACCCGCCCAAAGGAGAATCCTCCTTTACACCACATGCAAACGGCCTCCCCCATGCCTCGGATTTGGTTTCTCTTATTCGGGAACGTTGCGGCAAAAAACTCGCCATTGGTGTTGCAGGCTACCCAGAAAATCATCCTGAATCTCCAGACATGGGCACCGACATGCGCTGGCTATCTCATAAGGTAGCGCAAGGCGCGGACTTTATCACAACCCAATTGTTTTTTGATAATGCTGACTACTTTTCCTTTGTGAATCGCTGCAACAAGGCAGGCATAACCGTGCCAATCCTGCCGGGGATTCTCCCGCTGTCTTCCTTGGAACAAGCCCGCAAATTCAGCGCATTTGGCAAAACTCGTTTACCGGAAGAGCTGGAAAGTCGCCTCGCAGCCTGCGCAGGAGACAGTCAACTGTCTCATGACACCGGTGTCGAATGGGCCTTTGAGCAAGTCCGTGATCTACTGGCCCAAGGTGCCCCCGGCTTCCATCTTTACATTTTAAACCGTGCTGAATCGGCCTTGGCCCTGTTTGCCCGCCTTCAGAAGGAGGGCATTTTAAAACAGCCTGCTTAAAGCGAGTTTTTGCCAAGGATAGCATAATCCTTGGTCACGCAAGCATGGCTAGAAATTCACATCACTATAAGCCTCTTTCACCCGTTCATAATCGACAACGGTTCCCAGGTCATACCAAAAGCCGGAATCGTCCAAAAGACCTTGGATACTATCCGGTCGGGCAATAATTCGTCGTAAAAAACCTTCCACCACGGACTCAACTTTGCCGGGTTCGAGTGTCTTCAGAAAATTCCGATGAACGATGTAAATTCCGGTAAAAAGACAGGCTTTCCCGTCATCGCGGCCCAACCTACCCCTCATATCCAAAACGCTACCCGAATCACCCAATCGCACATTGCATGGCTCACCTTGGGATCGAAGCAAAAGGGTGACTTCCGACTGACCCGCAGTGTGCACACGGGCAAGATTCGATAAATCCGGCATGGCAAAAATATCGCCATTATAGACAAAAATCGACTCAGTCGAAGTGCCCCAGAATGGTTCGATATTTTTCAATCCACCCCCCGTATCCAGCAGAATCGGCTCATACACAAATTTAATTGGGCATCCTCGATATGTGCCATCTGGAAACACTTCCGCATAGGCATTGGCACAATGGTGCGTATTAATGATAAACTGCTTTATACCCGCCTTAATCAACCTGTCCATCGCATGGCAAATCATGGGCTTCCCGCCGATGGGTAAAAGTGGCTTCGGGGTTCGCTCAGTCAAAGGGCGCAAGCGCGTTCCCAGCCCCGCGCCCAAAATAAAGGCCGTGTCGATCATTTCACTCTTACGCAATTTTCACACACACCATAGACCTCGAAAACATGGGATAACTTAGTATAGCCCAACTTGCGCGCAGCAGCTTCGAAACGATCAACCACGCAGCCATCCAGAGGATCAATACGCCCGCAAGTCCGGCAAATCACATGATGATGGTGATTCGCAGCCATGGATAATTCATACAGATTCTTTCCCGACTCCAAGGGATGCCTCTGAACAACACCGATGCGTTCAAATGCTTCAATACTACGGTAGATGGTCACAATATCAGCAGTTTTCTCCCCGACTTCCTTGTGCAGCTCTTCAACCGAAACAGGCCTGCGATAATCAGCCAGAGCATGCAGCATGGCCTTTCTTGGTTCAGTAATCCGCAGGGAATGTTCACGCAGCCGCTCAATCGCAGCTACATATAATTCGCCGGAATGCTCACCCGCATCACAACAATGATGTTCATGCTCCCTGTGCATGATTTCACCCAATCGGTTTGGCCTAAAATGGCAACCTCCAAGCGACGCCCCCTTATCGACAGTGGCTTTCTACTATTTCTTCTAAAAACAGTTAAATTGGTCTTGAACTCTCCTCTTTTTCAAGGATTTTCCCCCATATGCTGCATTAGATTCATTATGTATTATAGGATGTTTTATTGTGTAATGATTAAATCTGCTCACCCCGGAAAACACACCACATGCTTATACCCTCTACTTTCCTGCGAAGCCTCACCGCAATCGTCGCACTGCTTTGGTGCACCTGCATTCATGCGCAGCCTATCGTTATTAATGAAATAAATTACGCCCCTGACGGAGTCACCAATACTGCGGAATTCATCGAGCTTTATAATAACTCCAACGACATTGTTGATTTATCCAATTGGGAATTCAACAAAGGGGTCACCTATACATTCCCTGCCGGGACTACGATGGGACCTCGTTCATATCTCGTTATCACGGGGGATATGGCCGCCTTTGCCCAAGGATGGCCAACCGTGACAGCAATTGGCCCTTGGAGCGGAAAATTAGCCAATGAAGGTGAATTGGTCCGCCTGCGTGATTCAAACAAAAATGTCATCGACGAAGTGGAGTATGGCGTCGGTTTTCCCTGGCCAACCTCGGCACGTGGCGAAGGCCCGTCCATGGAATTACTCAATCCCAACCTCGACAATTCCCTCCCCTCCTCGTGGCGTTCATCCGGCAACCAAGCCGCATCCAGTGGTCCCCAAGAATACTTGGGCCCCAATGATCCGGACTGGCGTTACCGCAAAGGCAAGGACGAGGCTTCCAACCCCATCTCAGCATGGCGGGAATTGAACTTCGTTGAAGACAACACATGGCTGGTTGGGCAAACTTCCATTGGATATGGCGATGACGACGATAACACCGTGTTAACAGACATGCAGGGTAACTATTGGTCGATATTTCTTAGGAAAAAATTCTCAATCAATCCCGGCGAAGTACCGTCTGCCATTAAGCTCTATTTGCGCGTGGATGATGGTTGTGTCGTCTGGATCAACGGAACCGAGGTCAAACGGGTCCGCATGAGTACCATCGACGCTGCCGAGCCTGCATACAATTCAAGGGCAGACAACTACCCCAATGAAGCCACCGACCCCGGCCCCCACAATTTTGATGAGTTCATCATCACCAACGCCAATTCATTTCTCAACGAAGGCGAAAACATCATCGCCATTCAGGTATTCAACAGCGCGTTAGCCAGCTCCGACCTTACCATTGATGCCAAAATTGTTGAGTATGTCGCTGCATCAGGAGGAGCACCCACACCAGGGGCTCAAAATTCAGTCTATACTACGACAGCTCCCTCCATTGCCATCAATGAAGTGACTCAGGACATAACCCAGCCCAAGCCTGGTGATGCCATAACCGTGACCGCAAAATTCGAGGAATCCAGTACCCTTGATTCCGTCAAAATTCGCTATCAAAAAGTCAATCCCGGCAACTATATCAGGAGAACAGATACGGGATTTGATAGTACTTGGACAGACATTACGATGACTGCCAATGGAGATGGCACCTATACAGGCGTAATCCCCGGCAGTGTACAAACTCACCGTGCCTTGATCCGTTACCAAGTAGCCGCTTCGTATGGAACAAACACCGTCACGGTTCCTTACTCTGACGATCCTGAAGCCAATTTCGCTTATTTCGTTTATGGTGAAATCCCCGAATGGAAGGGCAAATTCGATTCGACCAGCAGCGAAGTCACCTACTCGGCAGATATGCAGAAAAAACTGCCGGTATATCACCTTATCGCCAATGCCTCCGACGTCACCAACAGCCAGTACAACAGCGGATACAATGGTCAGCGTTTCTACGGCACCCTCGTGTACGATGGCGTTGTATACGACCACATACGTTTCGCGAATCGCGGCGAAGGCTCCACATACGTTTCGGGAAAAAATAAATGGCGTATATTCTTCCACAATTCCAAGCGACTCGCCGCCCGTGACAACTTCGGCAATCTTTATGAGAGCCCGTGGGATAAACTAAACCTAAACGGCTGTGCCAGTCCCTGGGCCACAGTTCACCGTGGTATGGGCGGAATTGAGGAAGCGCTGTCATTCCGCCTTTACGAACTCCTCGGCATGGCAGCATCGCGCACTCATTTTATGCACTTCCGCGTGATCACTGGGAGCAGCGAAACCGCATCGACACAATATCAGGCAGGAAATCCCAACAATGATTATAATGGCGACCTGTGGGGGCTCTATCTTGCCGTGGAAAATTTCGATGGAAGCTTCTTGGATGACCGTGCCCTCGACGATGGAAATATTTATAAAATAGAAAACGGCGGCGCCGGGGATTTAAAACACGATGGTGATGGATTCCCGCTGGATGGTTCGGACTGGGCTGCCTTCAAGTCTGCCTGGTCCAACAGTGCCAACAATACCAATGCAGCATGGTGGCGGGCAAATTTCGATCTCGACACTTACTATAGTTTCCACTCTGCCAACCGAATCCTCGGCAATGTTGACCTGCGCAAGGGATGGAACCACGGTTTTTATCACGCTCCAGACGGACGTTGGACCGTACTGCCGTGGGATCTCGATATGATGTTCATCGCCAAGGAACACCAAGGGGGCCTGATCGACCAACACAACTGCCTGAATGTTTCTGCGCTGAATCTTGAATTCAAAAACCGCGCCCGCGAATTGCTGGATCTGGTTTGCGAAGATGCATCCGCCAGCGGCGGACAAATCGGCCAGCTTATTGACGAATATGCGCGGTTCATCGATGATCCCGCCGGCGGCACAGCCACTTGGGCGACGCTGGACGCAGCCATGTGGAACAGAAATCCGCGCACCCGAACAGGAGATGCCCAAACCAACCACTTTGGTAATTTCTACAAAACGCCTTATACAGACAGTCGATTCGGTGGGACTTGGGTGCGTACACTCTCCACTGCCAACTTTGCTGGCTCCGTGAAATATCTCGTGGAGTATGCTACCAACACATGGACAGGTGGAACATGGGCGGCGAATAACGGAATTCAATATGGTTACGGTTATAAATATCTCGAATCCGAGGGGGCGGACTCGCAGGTGCCTGTTCGACCAACAGCACCCCGCAATGTCGGATCTGCCGAGTTCACCATCAATAACCTTGTCTTTGGCACAGGCGCATATAGCGGAACAAGCAGCTTCGCCGCAGCTCAATACCGCATTGCGGAAATCTCCGCGCCGGGAATTCCACTTCACGATGCTACCAAGCCCCGCATCTATGAAGTAACCGATGTCTGGCGCTCTGAGGAAATCACTTCCTCGACGGATACTGTCAAAATCCCCTCAAGCGCGGCCCAGGCCGGGCACACCTATCGTGTGCGCGTCCGCCACAAGGATGCCACCGGGCGCTGGAGTCGCTGGTCACCGGCAGTTCAATTTGTCGCCGCAGCCATGCCCGCCATTTCCCCGCAGGAACTCGTGGTTAGTGAAATCATGTTTGCTCCGGGGTATCCAACAGCCCGGGAGTTTGCCGATCCCCGATTTGAGAGCATCAAAAACTCCAAGGACAGTGGAACTGACCCAAGTGCCTATAAGGAAACCAAGGAAGAGTTTGAGTACGTCGAATTCCTCAATATCAGCACCCGGACTCTTGATCTCAGCGACGTATCGTTTGTCGGCAATAAAAGTGGAATCACTTACACCTTCGCCGACGGAGTCACGCTCGCACCGAATGAACGCATCCTGCTTGTGAAAAACGTTACCGGGTTTGCCATTCGCTATGGAAATGTCGGACGCATTGCCGGCACATACGGCCCGGATGGAAAATTCAATAACAACATTGAAACATTCACACTCAGCCAGGGCGGCACGATCATTCACGAGTTTACTTATGATTTCGACACCAAGGGAACCCCTTGGGACAAGAATGCCAAAAATACCGGATACAGTCTGGAATTAATCAGTCCCTACGATGCCCCCGACCACAATGTAGCCTCCAACTGGAGAGCCAGCGATGCGAGTTGGGGCACTCCCGGCAGCGGGGCCAACTATGCGGAGTGGGCCATGCTTTATCCGGGCATAGGAACTCCGCTCGAAAGCCTAACCGGTGATGGCATCGATAACCTCACAAAATATGTGCTGGGGATGAATCCTCTGGCTTCCAACAACGGAGCCAGCCTGGGAAGCGGAAGCATTGAATCCCTTGAAGTCAGCGGACAAACAGGAAAGTATTTCGTCTTTGCTTTCACATATGCCAATAGTGTCGGCGACGTCTCCCGCACAGTAGAGTTCTCGACTGACCTCAAAGTTTGGACATCTGGAGGAACGCTTGTGGATTCCACGGATAACGGCAACGGAACCACTACTGAATACTGGCGCTCTGCGCAGCCAATCAGTGAAAACAAAAGCCTGTTTGCCCGGTTAAGGTTCCAGCAAAACTAACCGCATACAGAGCCCTGTAGCTTAGGGCGTGTCTTCAAAATGCCAGCATGAAGCAATCGCCGATGGGGCCTTGGAAAGAAAACTCCATGCGTAATTGGCAAGGTAGGTTTTGCAGAATCGGACGGGAGGAAACACAACTGCAGAGTACCCGCTGCGTTTGACAATTATGTCCGTGCAACTGGCAGAGTAGCCAGAGTGTTTGACAATTTCACCAATGCAATCGGCAGACCTCCTGGAGTGTTTGACAATATAAGGTCTGCAATTAGCATTCATACAAATGCGTTTCGCAGCGAGTACTCTGCCAGTTGCACGGACATAATTGTCAAACGCAGCGGGTACTCTGCTAAAAGCTCTCATACCGATGTGAAACACTCTGGCTACTCTGCCAGTTGCATTGGTGAAATTGTCAAACACTCTAGAGGCTCTGCAGTTGTACATAGCCGTTTTGTGAGCGACGAAAGAGGCCGATTATCAAACACAAAGAGCGCAGGAGAGGACCAAGGGCAACAGGCCAGCGCCCTGGGTATAGGAGTAACATGTAGATTTCGGCATGTTTTGAAGACACTCCCTAAATTCGCTCAAACCGACCGGCTGCCCGGTTCTTCTTCACAGAACCGGCAGAAAAGACTTGGCCGTTCATGGCAATGTAAACCCCGGGCGGCAAGAGCTGAACGGCAGCGGTGGCAAACCCCAGGTTAAAAGGCGCATCTGTTTCGCGCAAGTGAGCCGGTTGCATGGCTCCCACAAAGACGACAGTCTTACCCGGAATTCCACGCAAAGCCTCGTCGCTCTTGGTCATTGTATCGGTGCCGTGGGTAATCAAGATGCGGGTTTCCGGTCTGGCCTCTGCCGCAGCCCGAAGACGGACACGATCTTCATCAGTCAATTCAAGGCTATCCTTGCGGCAAATTTCCTCAATGGCGATAACACCATCAATCCCAGCCTCACGAAAACAACGGGGCACCGTGGGAGCGCCGACAGAAAACTCGCTCAAGGCATCATGGTACACCTTGTCGATGGTTCCTCCAGTGGTAAGAATGGCAATAGGCAGCATAAGGCTATGGGTTTTGCCTGTGACGCATAGCACAGGAAGCAAGAGAAGCAATCCTTGGAGAGAAGAAACTCGCTTTGAGGCTGGTCATGCAGCATCGAGGACTTTTAATCACCCTGACTTAAAATAAACCGCCATGCCCTCTTTCCCTGCGCTACTCTTGCTACTTCTCGCCATATTAGCGCCCAGTGCATTATTTGGCACCGATACCACTCCGGAACCCGTTCAGGAAACACCACCAGCGGCCTCCACCCCAGAAGCGAAAAAGGCTGATTCAACTGCCCCAAAGTCTGTCTACGTGGTGCGCGTGGACGGTCCCATTGGGCAGCCGACATTATTTATGGCGCGCCGAGCCTTAAAAGAAGCCATCAGCAACAAGGCAGATGTTTTTCTTTTGGATTTGAATACTCCGGGCGGAGAACTCGGGGCTATGATTGAAATAATGGAAGGGCTTTCCTCCTTTCCCGGGCACACCGTCACCTACATAAATACCGAAGCCATCTCGGCAGGTTCCTATATCGCAAATGCCACCGATGAAATATGGTTTGCCCCCAAGGGCATAATGGGCGCAGCGGACGTCGTAAAGGGAGACGGCAGCGATGTTGGCGAAACAATGAAGAAAAAACTGCACAGTTATATCGATGCCAAGGTGCGCTCCCTCGCCCAGCAAAAAGGCGATTATCGAAAAATGGTCCAACGTGCCATGATGGATGCCGACTACGAGCTGAAGATTGGTGATGTTGTGATCAAACCCAAAGGTGAATTGCTCTCACTGACTGCAGAGGAAGCCATTAAGGCTTATGGCGAACCACCAATCCCAATCTTGGCGGCAGGCATTGCCAATGACTTGAACTCTCTTGTCTCCAAAATCGCCGGGGAAAAATATGAGGTGACCTATTTTGAAAAAAATTGGGCGGAATATCTGGCACTGCTGATCCAATGGGGAACTCCCATATTGCTGGCAATAGCAGGACTATGTATATTCATCGAATACAAGACCCCAGGTTTCGGCGCATTCGGGATTACTGCGGGCATCCTTTTCTTTATTGTTTTCGCCGGAAATTATGTCGCAGGACTGGCAGGATACGAACCGTTGGTGCTATTGGTGATCGGAGTAATCCTGATTGTTGTGGAGGTGATTTTCTTTCCCGGGACTTACATTACATTAACATTGGGGATAGTAAGCCTGCTGGGAGGTCTGGTCTGGAGCATGCTGGACGTATGGCCCCAACATGACTTTTCATTCACCCCCGAAATGTTTGTGACCCCGCTGGCCAATTTGGGATCGGGATTGGTGATGTTCGGAATCGCAGTAGCCGTGTTGTGGCGATATTTGCCCAAAAGTGTCCTCCATAATCGAATTATCCTGGAAGCCGAAGTCGCCCCTGGAGAGATAAGCCCGTCCCTTGGTGCCGATATTCTTCCCTCGGAACAATCCTCGATAGATCTTCCCTCGGCAGGCGATACCGGCACGGCAATTACTGACCTGCGTCTGGCTGGGGTCGTTGAAATCAACGGAAAGCGTTACAACGCAATTTCCCCGACTGGCATGGTAGACCGGGGCCAGAACGTCATTGTCCGCGAGGTGCGAGGCGATGCCTTGGAAGTCGAGGCAACATAATCGGATAAATTTCCATCTTGCGGCAAACCTAGCTACCGAGGATTATTCCAATCATGTTCCCCCTTGTATTCGCCGAAGCCGCCACTGAAGCCGGAGCCCTTGCCGAGAAATCAGGCATGGGGACTGCTGCACTTTTGATTTTCCTGGGACTGGTTTTGATTGGGGCGGAGATTTTTCTTCCCGGAATGATATGCGGCATCCTCGGAACCCTCTTGGTTATTGGCGGAGTAGGCATGGCTTTTTATACAGAAGGTATGATGGCCGGGGTATTGGCGATGTCCGTCGTATTTGTCGCAATGCTGGTGGGATTTTGGTTTTATGTAAAAGTACTTCCCAAGACCAGAATGGGGAAAAAAATCTTCCTTGATGCAACCATCGAGGGAGCAGGAGCTGAAGCACCCGGGGACGATACTCTCATCGGACAACAGGGTGCAGCCCTGACAGTTTTGGCTCCCAGCGGACTTGTCCGTGTCGATGGCCGTCAATATGAGGCGGTTTCCCGCGACGGATTCCTGGAAAAAGGAGAAGGTATTGTCGTCGTAGGCCGTGAGACACTGAGGCTGGTGGTTGGGAAAACAAAGTAACCACAGGGGATGGTTACCTTCGCAATCCAAGAGGGCATCCGGCTCTCAACTGTAGTCAGGATGATTGTCCTTATTGCAGCAGTGGGGATTGCGATTTACTTTCTGGATGTCTTGAAAGCGTGGCTTCGCACCTGGCTCAAGGGGATTACTATTCCATTGACGGAGATTGTCGCGATAAAGTTGCGAGGTATTCCTTGCGGATTGGTCATCGATGCAAAAATTGCCGTTCTCGAAGCCGACATGGACGTATCCATCGAATCGCTCCAGGCGCATTATTTATCCGGCGGAAACCTCGTCAAGGCCATGCAAGCTTTCACCCTAGCCCGGAATCTTGGCTTGGTCACGGATTGGAAGGAAATTTGCCGCCTGGACCTTTTTTTGAAAAATAGCGGCAAAGATATGCTGGATGTAATAGAAGCGGCCATAAAACCGGAAAACGAAGGACGCCAAGTTGTAAACATTGCGCAAGAGATGTTAAAATAGCTCCAGCAGAAAGTGAACTGTACCTCCGGTGACCCCAAAGAAGAATTTTGTGGAAAAGTCTTTAAATGCCACTAGGTGTTTCAACTCGTTTAAGCCTCCGCCTTGATTAATAACCTTTAACCTAAACTTATCCATGATGTTTCCCACCGTCTTTGCCATGTCGCTGCCTGTTATCCTCGGAATCATCGGCGCCGTCATAGCCATCATCGTGCTGATCTTTCTCGCGAGCTTCTTCAGCATCTGGCTGCGCGCATGGGTCGCAAATGCTTACGTCGGACCGCTTCAGCTCGTTGCCATGCGCTTGCGCGGAGTTCCCTGCGCCTTGGTGGTTGATGCCCGGATCACCGCGCTCAAAGCCGGGCTGAAAGTTGAAACTGATCCGCTCGAAGCTCACTATCTCGCAGGAGGCAACATTGTCCATACGGTACAGGCGCTTATTGCGGCGGAAAAAGCCGGCATCCCGTTGGACTGGAAAAAAGCCTGCGCCATCGACCTTTCCACCCGCGGCACCAACAAATCCGTGTTGGAAGCCGTACTGACATCGGTCAATCCCAAGGTGATTGATTGTCCCAATCCTAAAGGCGGACGTCACACCATCGACGGTGTCGCCAAGGATGGTATTCAGGTAAAGGTCAAAGCCCGGGTGACGGTACGCACCTCATTGGAGCGCTTCATCGGAGGCGCCCAAGAAGAAACCATCATCGCCCGTGTCGGTGAAGGTATCGTAACGACCATCGGTTCGGCGGACACCTATAAATTCGTGCTCGAGAACCCCGATCGTATTTCCAAAACCGTGCTGTCCCGCGGCCTTGATGTCGGTACGGCCTTCGACATTATCTCCATTGATATCGCCGACGTTGATGTCGGTGACAACGTAGGCGCGCAACTTCAGGCTGCCCAGGCGGAGGCCAATAAAAACATGGCCCAAGCCCAGGCGGAAATCCGCCGTGCCGCCGCCGTGGCCGTTGAGCAAGAAATGAAGGCCAAGGTACAGGAAATGCGCGCCTTGGTGGTTGAAGCCGAATCAAAAGTCCCGCTCGCGCTGGCCGAATCGCTCCGCACGGGCAAGATGGGCTTCATGGATTTTTACCGTCTGGAAAACATCAAGTCCGACACACAGATGCGCCACAGCATCGGGCAACCCGGTGACCAAGGTCATCCACCTTCGGGACAACTCTAAGCCTAATGACCGAACTTCAGGCAGTCGTATTCGCCGCGCGTGACGGGGACTGGGTGGGAAATATCATCCAGATCATCGTGGTTGCGCTTTTTCTCGGCGGACCATTCCTGATCAAGTTATTCAAGTCGGCACAAGACAGCCAACCCAAGCCGCAACCGCAACAAAATGATTCTGCCGAAGACAATGAACGTATTCGCAGAATCCGCGAAGAGGTTGCCCGCAGGGCTGCCCAGCAGCGCGGCAATCAAAATCCGCGCCCGGCGGCACCGCCACCGGTGCCGACCCAGTCGAGGACACAACGAACCGCCCCGCCGCCGTTGATGCCCAGGGTAGAGCCGGTGCAAGAACCTGTCGTTGCT
>JAITVQ010000090.1 GCA_031285745.1 Puniceicoccales bacterium
TTTTGGCTGCGAGGATGTAATAATCGACGGCCTTGGTGACGTTCTTTAATTTCAGCTCGGGGGTGTTGGCCTTGCTCTTGTCCTCGTAAAGGCGGATGTAAACATCGGCGAGCAATGTATAGATTTCAGGCCGTTGGCGCAGGATGGCTTGGGCGATGGCGGCAGGCGGATTTTCGTAGTCGGTAAGCCACTCGTTACAGCGCTTCACAACGTCGTTTATCTTTTCTTGGGCATCCTTGTCGTTGTTGGGCTTGAGACCAAAGGTCACGACTGCGAGGCGATAACGCGCATCAGGGCGGAATTGTCCGTTGGGATATTTGCTGAGGTAGTCGTCAAATCCGGCAAGAGTTTCTTTATAGAGGCCTTGGTAGAAATAGCAGAGCGCCCGCATGTAGTACATCTGCTCCAATTGCGTACTCTTGGGATATTTGGAAATGAAGCTGACAATGGCTTCCTGGGCGTCTTTCCAGTCCACATTGGCAAACAAGGCGGCGGCGATATACCAGTCGATCCACTCCTTGTATTCTAGCTTGAGGGATTTTACGTTGTCGCGCGCCCAACGGAATTGTTTGACGGCTTCATTGTAATCGTCCTCTTCAAAGGAAATTTCACCCAAAAGCACGGCAACGTCACCGGTTTCCTCAGCATGCGGATATTTCTGGAGGAAGTCCCGGCAGAGTGCCTGCGCCTCTTTATTGCGGTGAATGGTTTTTAAGGTGTGGATGTAATAATAAGTAGCTGTCGACGCTCGGGAAAAATTCGGGTTGGTGTCAAAAATATCCTTGAAAGCAATGTAGGCTTCCCATGGGCGCTTCAGTTCGAGCAGGCAAAGGCCAATCCGATAGGAAATGAAGGCGTCGTAATCATTGTTCTTCTTGAAATTCTCGGTTATCTTGACGAATGCGTCCCTGTCCGCGGCAACCTTGGCAATCTGGTTTTGCTGTTCTTCCGTGGGATTGGTGTAACGGGTCTTGATCGCTTCGACCTCGGCATTCTTCATTTCAACAGCCTTGTCGATCAGGTGCGAGATGCTGTTGCGGCGCAACGTTTCCTGATAGCTGGTGAGGGCACTGCGGTAAAGCTGGATGCGTCGATCCGGGTCGCCTTCGTTTTCAGCCTGTTCAAACAGGCTGTCTCCCATCTCAATGCGCTGGAAGTTGGCCACCGCCACATCGAGGGGTGAGCCGGATATCTGGGCCGACATTTCGTCCTGCAGGGCACGGGCTTCCTTGACCAGTCCCGCCTTGGTATATAACTCGACGAGGCGGTTGGCGGCTTCCTTGATTTCGGGCAGCGCGTAGTTTCTGGTGGAAAGGAGGGGCTTGATTATCTCGATGGATTGCTCAGCCGCTTTTTTGACGGCGTCTCCACCGGCATCCTTGGCTTTGCCTTCCAACATTCGGGTCAGGGCGACAGTGGCGCGGGTCCGGTCATCCATGCGGATGTCCGTGCTCCGGCTGATGCGTTGGAGAACATCAATGGCAGCATCCCATTTTTTCTGGCGGGAATAGACGTCTGCCAAGGTGATTTGCGCGGCACCCCGGAAATTATTCTGTGGATCTATAATGTCTCCGGTTCCATTGGGATACTTTTTGGTATCCAGAAATTCCAATAATCCTTTTTCGGCATTCTCCCATTTCTTGAGATAAAAATGGCAACTGGCGATCCGGAGCTGGAGGAAAGCACGTTGTTCTTCTAGCATGGCGGAACCGCTCTTGGTCAGCAATTCCTGATAACTAGCCAATGCTTCTTCGTACTTGCGCTCAACAAAATTCCGTTCCGCTTTTTCAGCCAGAAGCTCTTGCGGACTTTTTTTCCGCTCTGTCTGGCCAGCCTGTTGGGCCTGCGCATACGAGGCAGGTGGATTTGTTACTGCTAAGGCAACCAAAATGACCGCAAGTGAAGCAGATAGACGTTGAATCCGGGAAAAAGCGCGTACCATGAAGTTCGTGTAGTCAGTTGCGCGTTTGTGCAACGCGGTTGAAAGGGTAAGAACCCCCAAACATAAAATGGACCTGGATTATGCCAAGATAAAAAGTATTTCGGTGGGGCAAATTTTTGCTAAATGTTAATTGAAGGGCTATTGAGATGGTCATTCCGGGTATCAGAGTTGTAACAGGACAAGAATAACAGGAAGGTTTTTCGCCCATAGGAGCGCGCGGAGGGATTTGACATTTCGGACTGTATTTCCAGCATTGTCTTTTACCCGTGTATCCGGCACTGCCCTGACGGACGTGTAATCAAGAAAGTTTTCGATGTTCAACTACCGCCCATCCAACGACAGCAAGACCAATGACCGCGTTCTCAAGCGCGAGCTCAAGGCGACTGTCATTCCCGCCGGGGATCCGGTGTTGTTGCCTGCGGGGACGAAGATCAATATTACCCATCGGCTTGGCGGTAACTTTACTGTCGTATGCGATTACGGGATGTTCAGGATTAACGGATCTGATGCCGATGCCATTGATGAACCGATTCCTACCGACTCCGAATCAGGGAGTGGCAGCACTGACGAAACCGGGTCGCGGGGCACTGCCGAGCACGCCGGACATACGGGAGCGCCGGATCAGGAGGAGATCTGGAGGCAGCTAAAGACCGTTTTTGACCCGGAAATCCCCGTCAATATCGTGGATTTGGGATTAGTTTATTCCATGCAGGTCGCTCCCGTCGAGAACACTGACAGGCACAAGGTCTATATTGCCATGACTTTGACTGCGCCCGGTTGCGGGATGGGACCAGTTATTGCCGAGGATGCCAGGAATCGTGTATTGACTGTGCCGGGAGTCCATGAAGCCCATGTGGAGATAGTTTGGGAGCCGCCGTGGACATCCTCGATGATTTCCGAGGATGGTAAGATGGAACTGGGGTTGCTGTAGATATTAGAGGAAATCGCGAGTGGACGCGAAAAAGCGCGAATCCAAAGCGGCTTTTGCAGAAGATCGTGTGTCTGGGCAGGAAGCGAAGCTACTGTAATGATAGATCGTTGTTTGTCGTTTCGGCTTTCGCAGACTGTCAATTTGTGTTCATTCGTGTTTATTCGCGGTTGAAAATCCCTTTTTGATTATCTCTTTTATCCTATTTAAATGGATCCTATTGACCAAAATCCGGCTCCTCCGTCGGCATTCCTTGTCGGGCTTCAACGGGGTAACCAAACTTCCGAAGATGCAGAAGCGTTGTTGGCTGAGTTGCGTGAATTGGTTTCCAATTTGGATATCCCAATCGGTGGAGAGCTGGTGGCCAAGCTGAGAGAAGATCAACCCCGTTACTTCGTTGGTTCCGGTAAAATGGAAGAAATTGCGGCACTGGCCCGTGCGGCCGATTGCAATCTGGTGATTTTCGATGATGAACTTTCCGCCGCCCAGCAACGGAATTGGGAACGCGATACCAAGCTGCGCGTTATCGACCGCCAGGAAGTCATTCTTGATATTTTTGCCTCAAGGGCTTCCACGCGGGAAGCTGTTCTGCAAGTCAAGCTAGCCCAGCTTCAGCACCAACTACCTCGGCTCAAGCGGTTATGGTCGCATCTGGACCGCCAGCGTGGGGGTGGGGCGATGCAGCGCGATGCAGGAGAAAAACAGATCGAGATGGACCAGCGTCTGATTCGGGAACGCATTGCCAAGGTGAAGCGCGAGTTGGAGGAGGTGATTCGTCAGCGGGCGACTCAGCGCAAGCAACGTCATCGTATCCCTCTCCCGACTGCCGCCATTGTCGGTTATACCAATGCAGGAAAATCCTCATTGTTGAATAAGCTGACCGGTTCGGATGTTTTTGCGGCAGACAAGCTGTTCGCCACGCTAGATCCGACTACCCGGCGTCTTGAATTGCCGAGCGGGCGGACGCTTTTGTTAACGGATACGGTGGGCTTTGTTCGTCGCCTGCCTCACAGGCTGGTTGAGGCATTCAAGGCTACCTTGGAAGAAGCGGTCAGGGTTGATTTCTTGATTCACGTCGTGGATATCTCGTCGCAGGAATATGAAGCCCATTTGCAGACCACTCGCATGGTATTGTCTGAAATCGGTGCGGTGGAGAAGAATATCGTGACGGTTTTCAATAAGGCCGATACCTGTAGCGATCCGGTGGTTCGGTTGGCTGTCAAAGCACAGCATCCTGAGGCACACATCATCAGTGTGAGGAGTGGCGAAGGATTGGCTGGCCTTATTGCTGAACTTGATCGGTTAACAGGAGTGCAACGCAAAATTACCCGGTTACTTCTTCCTCATGATCGTTATGATATTCTCGGGCAACTGCATGCTGCCGGGGCCGTGGTTTCGGAAAAGGCTGGGGATGATGGCATATCTGTTGAAGCCCTTGTTCCTGCACAGATGAGTGGGCTGGTGTCGGGATATATTCGGTAGGACAGGGGCAGGGAGATCCGAAATGTGGACAATCCTGTTTGGTTAGGAAATTAGTTTATTCAGGGTTCTTGTCTTCTCTGGCAAAAGATAAGCTGTGAGAAACCTTCCTTTTGGAGTTGTTTGTAT
>JAITVQ010000004.1 GCA_031285745.1 Puniceicoccales bacterium
ATCGGACCATCGGTAGGAGCAAACCAGTCTGCGCCGGGTTCTTTGGGTTGGGTGAAGCCGTAAATTAAGATACCAATGATAATGACTCCGGAAATAATCCACCAGCGCAAGTGGCGGCGGAAAGATGATGGCCGAACCGAAGACGGGGTAGTGGTAGGCATGGGAATAGTGAAATAGAAAGTTTTAAATATGGAATAAAATTAGTGTTTCATGTTGCTGCCAAAAGTGGAAAAGAAAAAGGCATGTTTGTCAGAGTCGTTAATCATGACCCGCGATGGGAAAGAGATTTTCAGGAGGAAGCACAGCGTATCCGGGAAATCCTGGGGAATGAGTTGATTAATATCTTCCATATCGGGAGCACCGCAGTGGAGGGATTGAAGGCAAAGCCCATCATTGATATGATGCCGGTGGTGAATGATATTTCCCGGGTCGATGATTACTCCGCCCAATTTGTTGCCTTGGGCTATGAGGTGATGGGGGAATTGGGCATTCCGGGCAGAAGGTATTTTCGCAAGGGTGGCGATAACCGGACGCACCAGATCCACGCTTTTCAGTTTGATAATTTTCGGGATATCGAACGCCATTTGGCCGTGAGAGATTATCTACGAGCCCATGAAACGGTGCGGGAGGAGTATGGCTGTCTGAAAGCTCGCTTGGCAGAAACCTTTCCTACTGATATCGACGGTTACTCGGATGGAAAAGATAGCTTTGTTGCAGCAATGGAGGAGGCGGCGATAAAGTGGAATTATGAAATGCGGGTCTAGATGATCGCTGGTGGTGTTTAATCAGGAGGGATTTGATCAAGAGGTAGAAGCAAAGACCGAGTATAGTTTTTAATCATATATTCAGAAGGGTGAAATTGCCGAAAAATGCTCGAAAATAGACAAAATGACGGCTGCATTACCCTCGCCGGGATTTCCGGCGAGCACTCTGCCAGTGTCATTGGCCAAAAAATATTTCCCGGCGGAGCCAATGACAGCGTCAGACCTCGCGCCGGAAACTCCGGCGGGATGAAAGCGGCTGTCATGGTCGCACCGGAAACTCCGGCGAGGGTAATGCACCCGTCACGGTGGTCGCCGGAAATCCCGGCAGGGCAAATGACGGCGTCATGGGTGCGCCGGAAATCCCGGCGAGGGTCTGACAGGGGGCAAGGAGGAGAAATTGAAAATAAAAAGTTTAAAATTTAAGGTAATCTTCCATGGTGCGGGTTAAAGAAGTTGAGCCACAAAAGACGTAAGGGTCACAAAGGATTTTGATCAAAACTCTTCTTTAGGGCATTTATGGTATTTCATCTTATGATGGGGACATCGGGAACGACATTCAAGGCTAGTGGGCAAACTTGTAGTTCAGCCCCTCCGGGGCTGAGGTATTACTCTCTAACTTCCGCCGGTTTCACCGGCGGTTATTTACGTTAGCCACTTTCAGTGGCTCTGTGCTTTTGCTGATAAGATGCATTCTTTTATTGGGATAACGAGAAGGGGGTTATAATAGATCTCTTCCCATTTCCCGAAGGGTTTAACTGAATTTATTTCAGTCTTGAGATGTCGGAATGTTCTTCACTGACGATTTGGAACTCGTCGTTCCCAATTCCGCTTTCGTGGTAACAGACGACACAAAAAAGCCTCCGAGATGTCTCGGAGGTTTTTTTGCAGTTCGTGGATAACGCAGATTAGCGCTTGGAGAACTGGAAGCGCTTGCGGGCGCCGGGCTGACCGCTCTTTTTGCGTTCTTTCATGCGGCCGTCACGGGTGAGGAGTCCGGCTTTCTTGAGAACGGCGCGGTACTCGGGATTCATTTTCTCGAGGGCGCGGGCGAGTCCGTGGGAGATGGCTCCGGCCTGGCTGTTGGAACCGCCGCCGGAGACATTGACGGAGACGTCAATCTGTCCTTCGACTTCAGCAGTCTTGAGAGGACGGGTGGCGGCCTTGGAGAGGGTTTCCGTGTAGCAGTAGGTTTCGAGATCCTTGCCGTTGACGGAGAATTTTCCGGTTCCGCTGGTGATGCGGACGCGGGCTGAGGAGGTCTTGCGACGTCCGACGGCAACAAAGGTATCAGTGGCGGTTTCGCTCATGGATGTCAGGAAAGTTACGGATTAACCTTTGAAAGCGACAGGATTCTGCGCGGCATGCGGATGCTCGGCACCGGCATAGACCTTGAGCTTGGCAATCATCTTATTAGCCAGCTTGTTCTTGGGAAGCATTCCCTTGACCGCGTGCTCGATGATAAATGCGGGCTTGTGCGTACGCATGTGGGCGACATTGCGACGGTAGGCAGTGCCGACCCAACCGGAGTAGAACATGTAGGTCTTGTCGGTTTCCTTGTTGCCGGTGAGGCGGATTTTGTCGGCATTGATGACGACAACGTAATCACCAGTATCAATGTGCGGCGTATAAGTGGGCTTGTGGCGCCCGCGCAAAATGGCAGCGATCTTGACGGCGAGGCGTCCGAGCACCTGATCAGCAGCATCAACGACATACCATGTCTTCTCGGTATCGTTCGCGGTCTTGGCTAACGTAGTTTTCATTTTCAAAAAGGAATGGCGGAAAATGGGAGTGCTCAAAGGCAAGTCAATCCCTTTTCCGACGGTTTTTTGAGGAAACGCTTATATATAAAAGAAAGACGGTGCAGTTTCCTGCACCGTCCTCGGGAATGTTTTGAACCGCTGTTTTAGTAGTTGAAGCGGACCCAAGTGCCCCACCAGAGGTTGTCATCGGTGTTGCCGGGGATGTCGAACGAGGAGTTATCGCTGTTCCAGGCATAGCGAAGACCCACACCGATATCGGCGTAATTGGTCACATGGTAAATGAGATCCGCCGAGAAACCGATGTAGCCGTAATCATTGCTCCACTTGGGAACGCCAGCGGCACGTTGGTCGCCATTGTATTGGTTGGCGGAAACGTAACCGGCATAGACGGACAGGTTGATGGCAATGTCGGGGATACCGAATTCTATGCCTTCGAACTGACGGCGGAGCGAGGCTTCGTAGGTGACCTGCTGGAGGTTGAAGTCGTAGTAGATATAGGCTGCAGGGGTCAACCATTCCAGATCAACGCGGGCACCGATGTAGATTTCGTTACTCCGGTTGTAAACGCCACGATTGGTAATGGGGTTCTGCCAGCCGCCGGGGATGCCAGGGTTGGTGGTCTTCTGGTTGGGATAGGAGTGGAACACATAACCGGCGTCGATGGTATACATATCGACGGCATACTGGCCTCCGAGTGTCCAGTCCACCTGGTTGGCTTCCTGCTTGATCGGCAGCATGCCAAACACACCGCCGTAAGCGGCAAATCCCGTGGTGGGTATGCTGTATTTGCCGAGGACGCTGAGCTGGACGTTGGTGTCGGAGTGTTCCTTACCGCGGTAAATGTATTCGGACTCGTATGCGATTCTTCCGCTAAGATCAAAATCCGGAATTCCGGTCTGGGCGAAAAGCGACCCGGAGCCAAGGATGGCGAGGGTGGCGGCTGCGAGGGTTTTTTTCATGTGATTTTCTGTGGTTGGTGAGAGTTGGATTGGTGGAGTGAACTAAGGTTTGAGATGCGTTTGGCAAGTCTTTTGTCCAATGCAGTATCCACACATACATTACATGTGCTGGATGATGTTGGTTCCAAATTCCGAGCATTTTATTTCGCTCGCCCCTTCCATGAGGCGGGCAAAGTCGTAGGTGACCTTTTTGGAGGCGATGGCGCCATTGAGCCCCTTGAGGATCAATTCTGCCGCCTCGGTCCATCCCATGTAGCGAAGCATCATCTCGCCGGAGAGGATGACCGAGCCGGGATTGACGACATCCTTCCCCGCATATTTGGGAGCGGTGCCATGGGTGGCCTCGAAGATGGCGTGCCCGGTGACGTAGTTGATGTTGCCGCCGGGCGCGATGCCGATGCCGCCGACCTGGGCCGCTAGGGCGTCGGAGAGATAGTCGCCGTTCAGGTTGAGCGTGGCGATGACATCGAATTCCGCCGGGCGGGTGAGCACCTGCTGGAGGGTGATGTCCGCAATGGCATCTTTAAAGAGAAGTCCGGCGCCGCGTTTTCCCTCGGGGATTTTGCACCAGGGGCCGCCGTCAATTTCCACGGCGCCGTATTCGGTCTTGGCGAGTTCGTAGCCCCAGTCACGGAAGGCGCCTTCCGTGTATTTCATGATGTTGCCCTTGTGGACAAAAGTGACGGAGGGGCGTTTTTGCTCGATGGCGTATTCGATGGCGGCGCGCGCCAAGCGCTGGGTGCCGGTCTTGGAGACGGGCTTGATGCCGATGCCAACGACATCGGGCGTTTCGCCAAAGCGGATCTTTTTATATTCCTTGGGGAAATTGGTCTTGAGGAATTCAATGGTTTTGAGCGCGGCTTCTTTTCCTGCCTCAAAATCAATTCCTGCGTAGATGTCCTCTGTGTTTTCCCGGAAGATCACCATGTTGACTTTCTCGGGGTGACGCACCGGGGACGGAACCCCGGTGAACCATTGCACGGGCCGGAGGCATACGTAGAGGTCGAGCATCTGGCGGAGCGCCACGTTGAGCGAGCGGATGCCACCACCAACAGGTGTGGTTAGCGGCCCCTTGATGCCGACAAGGTATTCCTTGAAAGCTTCCACGGTGTCGTCGGGAAGCCAGTTGTTGAATTTCTTGAAGGATTCTTCTCCGGCGAAAACTTCGAACCAGGAGATTTTCCGTTTTCCTCCGTAGGCTTTTTGGACGGCGGCGTCAAAAACACGGACACTTGCTGCCCAGATATCGGGGCCCGTTCCGTCGCCGCGAATGAAGGGGACGACCGGATTTTCGGGAACATTAAGTTTGCCGTTCTTGATGGTGATCTTGTCACCGGAAGGTGGAGTCACGGTGGTGTAGCTCATTTGACTGAAAGACAGAAAAGTCCGCAGGAGGTATTTTGCATTATCGCGTATTTATCACGCAGCTTGGGCTGCAAGTCAAATGACTGAGAAATAAATCGAGAACAAATCACGCGGGAATTCCAAGGGAATACCCGTAATTTTTCCTGTAACCTGATATCGGTTGGTTTCAGGTGTCTTTGCTTTCGGCCGGCTCCGTCGGGATGAACCGACAGGAGCCCTCCCGAGAAGTCAGCTTATTTCTTCGCAGCCTTCTTAGCCGGTGCCTTCTTGGCAGGAGCAGCTTTCTTGGCCGGTGCCTTTTTGGCAGGAGCGGCTTTCTTAGCCGGTGCCTTCTTGGCAGGAGCCTTCTTAGCCGGTGCCTTTTTGGCAGGAGCAGCTTTCTTGGCAGGAGCCTTCTTCGCGGGTGCTTTCTTGGCAGGAGCGGCTTTCTTGGCCGGTGCCTTCTTGGTTTTTGTAGCCATGGGTGTATCCTTGTTTGGGATTAGTTTTGGTTTTTCAGGCAACGATGTGATCGCTGCCCGAATAAGATGTCCGAGACTGACCTGTTTGGTCTGTGCCTGTTTTTTAAGTTGATTGCGCAGATCGGTGGGGATGCGAAAGGAAATCTGGCGTGCTGCCTCCGGGGCAGGGCTGAGTTGCGCGATATCAAATTTATCAAGAGCGAAGCGGACAACGTTGCTAACCGACGAAAACCCATGCAGGGACTGGTAGGTAATGAGGCTGCTGTGAAGATCCTCTGGGAGGGAAACAGTGAGAAGAGTTTCGTAGGAGACGCTGGTGTTCATAGAGGAGCTTTGTCTTACTCCGGGAGATAACAATTAGATGTTCTCTTAAAAAAGTAAAGGCAATTCATTGAAAAAAGTTTTCGAAACGGGAAGATTTTTTCCGCATCCAAAAAATGGATGCAGTCGTATTAGTGTTTCGGATACGGAAAAAAGCGGGGAGTTTCGGTGAATTTTTCTCCGCTTTGCCGCCGGATTGACAGGGCGAATGAAAATGCAAAGCTGCGGTGCATGACAACAGTCATTCCCGAGGATAAGGATACGCCGTGGCAGGAAACCCTGGCGGATTTTCTTTTCGTGGACAAAGCCGGTGCTCCGGAAGAAGTCAAAGCGGCTGCGTTGGCGTCACAATTCACGCAGGCTCTCGACGCCATGAATTCACGGACTGCCAGTGTGCAGTCAGTCCGCGGAGTTCTCATTCCTGACTCCGGAGAGACTCCTGCGAAAGCACCCCTGCCGGATGGCAAGATGGGGCATGATCATGGGCACCATGATCACGGGCACGATGAGGATGGTCATGATCATCATCACGGGCATTCCCATGAGGATGAGGACTGGCGATTGCTGGCAGTGTTGGCCGGAGGGTGTGCGCTGTTTCTGGTGTTCGGCTGGTTGAGCCCTCACTTCGGTGCGCCGACCTGGTTGACCCTGGTGTTTTTTGTCGGGTCGATGGTACTGGGCGGGTGGGATGCGTTTGTGGATTCGTTGGGAAATATCCCGCGCGGGAAGCTCGACATCCATTTCCTGATGCTGGCGGTGGCAATTGGGGCGGCTTGCATTGGCGCATGGAGCGAGGGGGCGTTGCTGTTGTTCCTTTTCTCTGCATCCGGGGCGTTGGAAGCCTTCGCGATGAATCGTACCAAGCGGGCGATAGATTCTCTCTTCAAGAACCAACCCAAGACCGCGCTGGTGGTTCGCGACGGAGGGGAACCGCAGACGACTCCTGTCGAGGATGTCCGGGCGGGAGATATTATATTCGTCCGCCCCGGGGATGTTTTTCCCGTGGACGGGGAGATTTTTGAAGGAGAAACATCCGCCGATGAATCCAGCATGACCGGGGAAGCACTCCCTGCTTCAAAACAAAAAGGCGACAACACGTTCGGAGGGACAGTCAACCTGTGGGGCGCGGTGAAGATACGTGTTTCCCGCCCGGCGAGTGAAAGCTCCCTGCAAAAAATCATCCGGCTCATTCAGGATGCCCAAAAGCAGAAGGCGCCCAGCCAGCGGTTCACGGATAAATTTGGGACCCGCTACACGGTTCTCATCCTGGGGCTGACGGCGTTGATGTTTTTTGTCTGGTGGCTGGGTTTTGGTTTGGCGCCGTTTGCCAACACTTCCGAACAAAGTTCGGCTTTTTACCGGGCCATGACCTTGCTGGTAGTGGCCAGTCCCTGCGCCCTTGTCCTCTCCATTCCCTCTGCCATTCTTGCTGCCATTGCATGGGGAGCGCGTCATGGGATATTGTTTCGGGGCGGGGCAGCGGTGGAGAAGCTTGCCGAGGTGGATTATGTGGCGCTCGACAAGACCGGCACTCTGACCACAGGGGAACTTGCGGTAGCCAAGTTGGAGAGTTTTCCAACGGGACGGGAGAATGATGTGTTGCGGCTGGCGGTTTCGCTGGAATCAAATGCGACACATCCCCTGGCCCGGGCGATAGTGACCTACGGCAAGTATCACGATGTCGAAAAATCCCCGGTTTCCGGTTTCCAGAATATGGTTGGGCAGGGAGTGAAGGGTAATGTAGATAATATACCGTGCGTACTCGGGCGAAGAGAGTTGTTTGAGGGAGGCCCGCTGGCGGATTGGGCGGCGAAGGTGCCTGCGCCGCCTGCGGACCATACTGAAATATGGGTAATCTCCAAGGATGTCGTCGGCAGGATTCTCATGCGGGATCAGATTCGTCAGGAATCCAAGCCTGCGATGGACGAATTAGGGCAACTCGGTATTCGGACTGTCATGTTGACAGGAGACCGCCGGGAGGCGGCCCATGGGGTGGGCGAGCAGTTGGGCATACAGGATATCCGGGCGGGACTGACTCCTGCTGGGAAAGTGGATTTCATAACCAAGCTGGGAAAAGAAGGACACCATGTCGCCATGGTTGGGGACGGGGTCAATGATGCGCCCAGCCTGGCGGCTGCCTATGTCGCGGTCGGCATGGGTGCCCGTGGCGCGGATGCCGCCCTTGAGCAATGCGATGTCGTATTGATGAATGACCGGATCAACCTTTTCCTGGATGCGCGCAAGCTTAGTGTAAGGGCTCGACGGATTATCAAGCAGAACCTGACGATCTCCTTGGGGACTATTTTAATCATGGTCTTGGCCAGTATTGGTATCGGGATTCCCCTGTACTTGGGGGTTTTTGCGCACGAAGGATCAACCGTAATTGTCTGTTTCAATAGTTTGCGGCTGCTGTTTGGGAAAAATCCTGCAAAAAAACCCGTTGACTCACTGGAATGAATCTGCCTTCTTCCGCCTCTCTATTTTGGCCGGGTAGCTCAGTCGGTAGAGCAGAGGACTGAAAATCCTTGTGTCGGCGGTTCGATTCCGCCCCCGGCCACCATTTAATCAAGGGATGCTTCGCTGGTGTTTGGCCAATTCCAAACAATGCTGATATTTGTAAAAGCTTAGGGTGCCGCTTTTCTTGCATTTTTTTAAATCTGCATTTTATTTCCTCTCATGGCTCAAGGTTCAACAGGCAATGTCATCGCCGCACTCGCCAGCTTTTTCATTCCTGGATTGGGGCAGCTGATCCAAGGACGCCTTTTGATAGCGATAGTAATGTTTGTACTGGCCGGATTGCTATGGCTGGTCTTTATGGGATGGATTATCCATTTGTGGTCGATCTTGGATGCCGCCTTGTTTAAGGCGTCGTAATCGACGGAAGGCAGCGGCTATTGTTTGGCAGGGAGTGATGATTGCTCCTTGCTCTCTATCTTTTTTCTCAATGATTCTGCCTTGGCGAGCTGCCGTTCTGTCCAGGCCAATTCCTCAGACCACCCCTGCTTCCGGTAAAACTCGGCTAACTCCTTGTAGCGTTTGACGGGGTCAAACCCTGACCCGATGCAGAACTTTAGTTTTCGTAGGCAAACCGGGCAAAGCTGCTGGGGACGTTTGTCTGCTTCAGCCAGATGATTGCTGCCGTTCAGCAGGCATTCATAATAGACACAATGGAGGATTCCGCACATGTGTCCCGTCTCGTGAACGAGCACCTTGCAGGCGCGGTGCAGGATTTGTTTCTGGAGGGCAGTATTATCTGCTCCATCAAGCCCCTGGGCGTAACGGGCGAAACTGAAGACTCCGACTCGCGTGGAAAGATTGGCCATCCCGAATACGAAATTCCACGACGGAGCAGGATATAGATCGTCCATGGTCACTGCGATCAGGCAATAGGCGTCCTTGGGTAAACGGGTCGGCAGAAACTCCAGAATTTCCGTTGCCAGTATTTGGCGCTCATTCGTGAAGGAGTTGTTCCGAGGGGAAAACTCCTGCTCCGTCGGTTGGTAGGCAGGGAGGATTTTTGCCTCCATCTGGAAAAATCTGGCAGCGTAATCGCGCAATAGTTCCAGAGAGGGACTGTTGGCAGAAGAGAATTTTCCCAATGGTAGTATATATATGACGTTTCTTTGGGAATTACGCCAGTTTGCTCCAGAGGATATGTACTGGCCGAAAGTTTGTCCCGGTTCCTCGTGCATGGCCAACCAGTCGGTTGGACCAGGTGCGATTATAGGCGGAAAGTCTTGGTCCGGTTCCAGCAAAACCCGAAACATGGGTTTTTCCTGTGAAATATCTCCAAGGGCAATCTGGCGAGTCTGGGGAGTGGGAGAGGTAAATGGCGCTGCCGTGAGCCCGGCAATCATACCTGCGAGCAAAAATACAAATAAAAGATAACTTGGGCGGGGCATGGGGAATGGCGGGTAGGTATGGTACTCAGGAAGGGACTTGAACCCTTACGCCTTTCGGCACTGGAACCTAAATCCAGCGTGTCTGCCAATTTCACCACCTGAGCAGCATTACATGCAGTCGGCAGCGTGATGCTCGGGCAGCCTTTTTCAAGCGGATTCCACCTTGCGACCAAGAATGCTGCCCATGCGGGCATAAAGTTCTCGCCCGTTGGCGCTCTCCCGGAGCAAATCATTCGCCAACTGGATTTTTCCCGGCTCAAACAACGTCACCATGAATGAACCTCCGAAGCTGAAGTAGCCCATTTCCTCGCCTTTCGAGACATGATTGCCCGCGTGGTAGGTAAAGGTCGTGCTTCCCACATTGGTTGCGCCAATCACCAGGATGGCGATGTCTCCCCATTCTTTGGTTTTCAGGATCAATCGCTGCCGCTTGTTTTCCCATAGGTACCCTGCATTCATCCGCAATGCCACCGGATTTACCGAATACAGCCAGCCATTGAGCAAATGCGCTTCGGCGGGAATCCCTGCTGCCGGAAAATGAAAACGGTGATAATCCACAGGGCACAGCCGGGAGCAGATGATCGCCCCATGCCTGTATTTCTCAGCCAAGGCTGTATCTCCCAGCAAAGAGGGCAGATCAAACACCTGTCCCTTGGCATATATCTGTTTTACCGCGCTTGCATCTGAAAACCCAAGATGCCTTCCATCCGCCGGAAAGACGGCCACCTCATCCCCTTCTGCCAGGGGCCGAGCCGCCGGATTTAGTCTCCGAGAGAAAAAGTCATCAAAAGAACGAAAAGATCCGACTTCCTCGGCAAACTCCCGGGGATCCAGCCCGTACTTGGCAATGAACGGATTGATCCGGGCGCGACTACCCGGGCGTCGCATCCGCCAGCCATACCATCGGGAAAAAAATGTCCGGCGAACCAAGGCCCAGAGTGCCAGACGGCCCAGCACAGTCTCATATACCCAGCGCATCGGTTTTTCGCCGTAAATTTGCTCGGTTTCAACTTTTTCGGTGTGCCGGTTGAAATATGTAACGGGTTCGCTCACAACGTGGGTGATTTGGTGAAAACTAAATGATAATGGAA
>JAITVQ010000153.1 GCA_031285745.1 Puniceicoccales bacterium
GGGTCGCCAGTGCTCCGGCGATCAGACACATCCCCAGAGCGAGGAAAAAGACCGCAGCCAGGTTAAGCACATCAAACTCGACAGGAATTCCCGCCATAGTTCGTGTGAGATGATATAGCACAAGGGTCAACAAGACCCCCGGTACAAATCCCGACACCGAGAGAATCACCGACTCCTGCAAAACCAGCCGGACAAAATAGCCGTCGGAAAATCCGATGGACTTCAGCGTGGCATACTCCGGCAGGTGATCGCTCACATCCGTGTAGAGAATTTGGTAGACGATCACCGCCCCGACAATGATCGCCACCAGCATCGACGCCGTGATGACAAATCCAATCGGCGTCCGGTCCGACCAGTAGGCTTTCTCCATCGCCATGGTTTGCTCGGCAGTCAGCACCTTCACGTCGTCGGGAAGCAGCTTGCGCAGTTTTTCCACAGTGGTGTTAACATCGCTTCCCGGCTTGAGCTGGACAATGCCAGCCATGATGTTTTCCGGAGTCATCCCCGGATAAGCCCGCATAAAAACATCCCGGCTGGTAATCAGGTTTCCGTCCGCCACGAAAGTGGTGCCAATGGTGCAAAAGCCATTGATGAGAACACCGGCATCGTTCAGCTCCGTGTAAACACTGGGTTGTTTTTGCAGTAACTCCGTAAAGGGGCCAAAATCGGGATGCGCCTTGGAATCCATCAGGGCCGTATCGCCGGAAGTCAGCTTGTTACGTTGCGAATCAATTTCCGGATCGGCAAAAACCTGCTGGTGCGGCTCAAATGCCATGACAAACAAGTCGCGCCATTTGCCTGTCTCGGGATTTTTAAACGGCAATGGCGACATCCAAAGCGGATAGGCATTCTCCACCTCGGGCAAGGCCAGTGCCCGATTCAGCGTCGTCGTAGAGAATGATCGGGGAATTCCGATGTATTCGTATTGTGACGATAAAATGTAAACATCCGCCTTCAGTTTAAGAAACGGTGTCAACACCTGCTGGAACAGTGCCGTATGCAGCCCCATCTGGAACAGCATCATCGTCACGGCAAAAGTGATTCCAGCCACGGCGGCGGCAAATCGCTTGCGCTCTGCCGTTAGCTGCAACCATGCGAGCGGAATGCCGAGTGGCATGAAACGCTCAAAAATACTGCGGCCCGGTTTACTCATTAGTGATGCGAACCGTAACTTGAGTTCCGGTATAGCCGGAGAGCGAGGCGGGATCATCCAGCACAATAAAAACAGGCATTACCCGGAGATCTTTAAATGCGGCGGGATTTTCATCCATCAAGGCACCCGGCCCAGCCCGCAACCCAATACGCGTAACTTTGCCGTGAAAGTCTTTGTCTAATCCAGGCACTCGGATAACGGCACTTCCACCCACTTTCACCCGGGCCAGATCGGCCACGCTGACCTCGGCCTCCACGGCCATCTTGGATAGATCGGCCATTTCGATAACACCGTTGGGGCCAACCGCCTCGCCGGGACGGGCGAACACCCGCAGGACACTGCCCTTGAACGGCGCGCGAATATGCGTCAAGGCAAGTCGGTTGTCGGCCAGCCGCACTCCAGACTCGGCCTCGGCAATGGACGCCGTTGCTTCCATACCATCAGCAGCATAACGGGCCCTCGTTGTGTCCGCATATGCCTGGACCGCAGCCAGACGTTCCTTGGCCAACAAAACCTGTTGTTCTGCCGCCACGGCCTCGGCAGGCTCACGCTCAGTCTGCCTGTTCAGAACCGAACCTTGGGCCAACTGGGCCTTGAGTACGTCGATCTCCCCGGCAGCGCCAGTGATCTTGGCATCGTACTCTCGCAAGGAAACCTCCCGGGCAGTCCGCACCTCGTTCAGCGCAGCATTGGCAATCCTTCCCCTGGAGCCGCTGGCTTCATCCGCCTGCACCTGGGCACTGCGAACATTGGCATCCAGTTGCTCCACGTAGGCAGGCCGGTTGGCCTTTAGCATTTCCAGTACAGCCGTCTTCGCGTCGATCTGGGCCTGAATCTCCTTCACGCCCTCATCGGAAAGGCGGCGGCGAGTCGCTTGAACCTTGAGAGCAGCCAGGGAAGCCTCGGCTATCGCGAGCGAGTTCTGTGCGTCAATCTTCTGCAAGGCGATTTCCGCCAGAGCCTGCTTCTCAGCTTGGACAAGCGAGTCTTGCCCGGCCTTGGCGGCTTCGAGTTTCCGAATGGCTTGTTCCCTGAGAAATGTAGCGGGACCTTCCGCCATCAACACCGCGACTACGCCATTGGCTTCTACCAAATCACCTTCTTCAACCTGTAAATTTTGAATAATCGGCGTTCCCTGGTCAGCGGGTGCGGCCAACCGAATAATTCGTGACTGGGGAATCACCCGTCCCTGGCACCCGACCGCCATTTCAGCCGCCCCCAATGACGATACCGCGAGGCACGGCACAACAAAAGCAAATGAAAATGCGGCAAGTCTTTGGACTAAGGTCATGGGAAAGGGATCAGGCTGGATAATCCCCAAGCTTTTTGAAACAAAAAATTACCTCCGGCCCTTCCCCGGTATTTAAAAGCAAGAAAAGCCTGCGCAGCCTATTCACTGCGTAAATCAATCAACTGGCGGCCACGCGCTTCACCCCAAGTCGCAAGGGTTTCCCAAAGTGATGCAGTTTTGACGCCTGTCGTCCGCAGCACCTCGGCAGCCACCCAGGCCCGGCGAATCTGCCTGCGCGAACTGGCAAAGGAGTAGCCCAAGCGAACGTATTGGTCGTGCAGGCGCGAGCTTACCGAACCGGCTCCACTCACCCCCGTGATCGTTATCTTTGTTCCATCCTGCAGCATCGCCTCTTTCTCGACACGCATGTCATAGACCATGTAGTGTAAGCCACCCTCGACCTTGTCGGCGATGCGATCAAAGATCGCCGCAAGCGCTTCTGTCCGCAACTCCTGTCGATCAACAGTGCGTATTCCGCAACGGTGAGTGCCTATCACGCTCAATGGCACCGTTTCCCCCGCCGGAATCACGTCTGCGGCCCGCCGCCAATTCAGGCGCAGATACAGGCTTCCCATCGACACAGCCCGGTCATCGGCCCAGATCAATTCTTCCAGGGTACGGTGCCCATCACCCAAGACAGTCACAGGGCGTTTTTCGACCACTGCCAAAATCCGACCCCTGGCTTCTCCCGGCAAGCGACTCCAGACCACCTCGTATTCCAGACCATCGACCCATCGCTGCAAAATCGAATCCTCCGGGAAACGCTCCAGCCATTCGCGCAACTGCGCTTCGCTGCGAATCACATTTACGCCCATGCCATCGTCGCCAAGTTCGGGCTTTAGTACCACGGGATACTGGAGGCCATGCTCTCGCATGGAATCCCTGGCCACCATGAATCGCTCTTCCACCGCCCCCTTCCCTCCGGGAATTCGGCACCATTCGGCAATGGGTGCAGCAGCCTTCAACGCATCATACATTGTGCTCTTGGCTTCCCCCGTGAAACCACCCTGACGGCCCAGGCCCGGATTGGCAGCCGTAAGACCCAACAGGCTAAATCGGCGCACACCTTCCCAAAGGATAAATAAAGCCAGCGGCCCATACAGCAGCGAGGTCGGCCAAAATTCATGCCGGCTCCATCGGCGCAATTTCATTACCTGTTGGCGACGTCCGCGCCAGGTCAAAGAAGGCACCACCACGTGCATCAGGAACCACACCGAGAACAGCAGCCCAATGGCAATCCACATCGCCTGGTGTTTCCAATGCTCAAACTTGTGAACCACATCACCGCCGATTGTTTCGGCCAGCCAGATCAAAGCCGGGGTCCACGCCGCTGCTGCGATAAAAAACAGAATCCCCAGCCGCCACAGGCTCAAACGCATCACTCCCGCGCACACGAAAGTCGGCAGGCGGCTCGCAGGAATAAAGCGCGAGGTCATGATCAACAGCAGCCCTTGGAATCCTTTCTTTTTGAACCATCCGGCCATCCGGTCGATTTCATATTCCGCGATAATCCATTTAAGCGGAGCTTTGCGCAATGCCGGACGACCCAGTACATAACCAACCATGTAAAGCGTAAAATCCCCAATCAGGATACTGATCAGGCAGGCAACTGTGGCCGCTGTAAAACTAAGCACCCCTTGGTAAACCAACAACCCCGCCGCCAGGCAGGTGGGGTCTTCCGCCACGAAGGCACAGACAATAATAATCAACATCAGCATCCACAGCCGGGAGCCTTCTGCCGGGGGCGGCGGGGGCGGCTCCTCTGGTTCCCCGGTAATTGTACGCGTGGCGGCTTCTCCCGCCATCGCACCATTCACAAAGGTAATCAACTTATCGCTGACCACTTCCGGCTCACGAAGAAAAACCCAATGTCCACCCTCGGCATAAAAAGTCTCCGCCTGCGGTGCCAGCGTAGCCGTATACTTGGCAGTCTCCGCCGAGATGACCAAATCACCCTCGCCATGCGCAACAAGCAACGGCCCGGTATAGTCGCGAATGTAATATTTAATCTCGGTAAAATCACTGTCCCAAAAACCCCGGGCATACGGGATGTTGATGGAAGTTTTGTCCAGTAAACCAAAATGAGGAATGATGTCCTCAAAGACTTTCACAAAGAACAGGTGAAAACCATAGACAATTTTGTTTACGAGGTGATTGCCCAATAGCTCAAATTCCTGTGTGCCGACGGAGGATAACAGCAACAGTGACTGCACCCGCTGGGGTTCCGCATGGGCGATATTAAGCACAACTGCCCCACCGTTGCCGAAGCCCAGAAAATTCGCCGACTCAACCCCCCGTTGTTTGAGCAAATCCATCACCACATGCGCCGAGGCTTCCACCGAATAATCTGCCGCAGAACGTTGCGAACCGCCTGCCCCGGGCAGATCGGGGACAATCAGGCGAAAATGCGGGGCCAATTTCTTCATCAACGGCTCCAGTCGCTTGGACCCACCCGCTGACCCATGAACCAGTACCAGCACCGGGGCATTGGGCTTCCCTGCCGGTTTCAAATCCTGAAAAGCAATTTTTAGTTTTTTCCCCGTCGGAGCCGCCTTGATTGAAAGCATGTCCCGTTCATGCCCCGGGACCTTGACCTCCTTTACCTCAAATTCACGAACATCGGCCAGTTGCTGCCCTTCCCTTGGCCCCGATTCCACCGGCCAGAAATGGCGCACTGTATTGGAGGCGATGACCAGGATAATAAATATGCCAAAGAATATCCACTTGCGTGGAAAATGATATGTATGCTGGGAGACGGGCAACTTGGATGACATGGGAAAACTATGCCTCAGAAAACTACAGACATTCGGCAATGATCAATCCCGAAGTCAGTAGAACAACAGGCTTGTTTAAAATTCCACGAATTAACAATGATGAAATCGCACGAGAAATATAACAAGGACTTGGAGAAATGGGGGAAAACTCTCTTTTCCAGATAATCATTTGCTTTGCTTTGACTAATAGCGAAGGGTGTTTTTTCGTGGGAAGATGCCCGGTGCGCCCGTTCAGTCACTTTCCGACATCGAAAAAATCCGTTACAGCCGCCATTTGCGTCTGCCCCAGATTGGAGAAGCAGGACAGCAACGGCTAAAAAATGCGCGCGTATTGTTGATCGGCCTGGGGGGTTTGGGTTCTCCTGCCGCGCTTTATCTGGTCTCTGCCGGGGTCGGAACACTGGGTATTGCCGAAACGGACACCGTGGCCCGGCACAACCTGCAACGGCAAATTCTTTTTCGCGAAGATGATATCGGCATCTCCAAATTGACGGCTGGCATGGCAGCCCTCCATGCACTGAACCCGCATGTGAGTTTGGTGTCACACCCCGACGGGCTTACGTCCGATAATGCCCTGAGCTTATTCTCAAGCTATGACGTCATCTTGGACGGGACTGATAATTTTCCAACACGGTATTTAGCCAACGATGCCGCTTTTTTCGCCCGACGCCCACTGGTTCATGGGAGTATTTTTCAATTTGAGGGGCAAACGACGCTTTTTGATACGCCAAAGGGAGGTCCCTGTTATCGGTGTCTTTTCCCCGAGATGCCCAATCCCGCCTCGGTGCCTACCTGCGAGCAAGCAGGCGTGTTTGGAGCATTGGTCGGGGTAATCGGCAGCCTGATGGCAATGGAAACGATCAAACTCATCACCAACGCCGGAGAGTCGCTCCGGGGGCGCCTGCTTATGCACGACCTGCTGGCCGGACGGGTGCGTACTGTGCGCATTCAGAGGAACCCCGACTGCCCTCTCTGTGGACAAACGCCTCATATTACGAATATTGGAGCCGCAAATTATGTATACGACAGTTGCAATACTGCCATTTCGGAGAACGGTTTACCAAATATGGAAAACATCCCCTTGGAAATCACCTGCGAGGAAGCCCAGGAATGGCTGGCCCGCCCGGTTCCGCCCCTTTTGCTGGATGTCCGGGAGATTGATGAGGTCGCCATCTGCAAGATAGGACAGGCCCGGCACATCCCCATGGATGCTGTGCCGGAACATCTGAAAACCCTGCCCACTGACACACCCATTATTGTTCATTGCCACCACGGAGGCCGTTCCATGCGAGTCACCCAGTTTTTACGCACCAAGGGCTTTGCCAAGGTCACCAACCTAAAGGGTGGGATTGATCGCTGGGCGACTGCCTGTGACCCAAGCATGGCTCGCTATTGATTTTTAGCCGAAAATACCTTGCAGAGCCAGAGCCTTTTCTCCTCACTATCAACTCCCTTTTCATCCGACATGAAATTTTTCCATTTCGCCGTGCTTCCGCTTGCAGCAATTATTTTTGCTGGTTGTGCCCCCAAAAATCCCCCGTCAGGATATCCGGAGGAAACAATTCCTGTTAATCAAAACCTGCCGCCGCCTGTTTTAATGGAAGACACGCTGCCGCCCCGCGTCCCGCCTGCGGCCAATACCATTAATTTGTTTGATTCACAATCAGGTCGTTACAATTCCAACGCCATATTGACCACCGTCTATTTTGGATTTGATAAATATAATGTCGCAACGGCTGAACGGGATAAGCTGGCAGCAATTGCCACAAGGGCCAAGGGCACCAAGATCATCGTGGCCGGCTACGCAGACCATTTCGGTACAGACCAGTACAACCTGGCACTTTCCGACAAACGCGCCCAAAGCGTGAAAAACTACCTCGTCAAGCTCGGTGTTCCCGAGGGTAATATCGAGGTACAGGCCTACGGCAAGCAATACGCCCGTCACGGGGGTACCAAGGCCCAGGTCGCCGAAGATCGTCGCGCCGATGTGGTTGACGAAAACTACGGCGCCAGATAATTTGCATTACACTGACTCGCTCTCTTTCAACCAAACCCACTTCCTCCACCAATGAAACTATTCCAAGTCGCCCTCCTATCGCTCGCAGCAGCCGCTCTCGTCGGTTGCGGCCCCAAGAATGCACCTTCTGGTTATGACAAGGATGGCAATCCCATATACAACGATCCCTCGCTTAACTCATCCCTGCATGGCGGAGCAGATGGCGATGGATTGGGCATGCGCGGTTCGGGAGCCGGGGAAAATGCTGCCGGGCTATTCGATTCCGCAACCGGGCGCTATAATCGGGCCGCGATCATGTCGACCGTCTATTTCGGTTTTGACCGGTACAATGTAGATCCTTCCGAACGCAGCAAGTTGGACGCCATCGCTGCCAGTGCCGGCAATACCAAGCTTATCGTGGCCGGATATACCGACCATTTCGGCACCGACCAATACAATCTTGGCCTTTCAGACAAACGCGCCCAGAGCGTGAAGAATTACCTGGTCCGAACCGGCATTCCTGAAGGTAATATCGAGATTCAGGCTTACGGCAAACAGTATGCCCGCCAGTCAGGCTCGAAGGCGGAAGTTGCCGAAGACCGTCGCGTTGATATCGTCAATGCCGACTACGGACGCTAAAACTCGGAAGTCATTTTTCCAAAACAAAACCGTCGAGCAATCGACGGTTTTGTTTTTTTAAGACACCTTCACTCTATCAACAAGGTGGGCGATATAATGTCTTTCTCCCACTGTGACCGGCGCAACCATGCCCTCCTGTAAATAGGCATGAGCCGCCTCCACTGCATTGCTCAAACTGCGCCCCAAGGCCAGATGCGCGGCTATCGCCGAGGCCAATGTACAACCGCTGCCGTGCGTATCAGTGTCTTCGCATCGGGGCGCCTTGAAAACATGCACGGTCCCGTCGGGCACAGCCAACACATCCTGCAAAATCGGAGTGCCCGCATGGCCACCTTTCAACAACAATGGCCGCCCCAATTTTCGCGCCAAGGCCTGGGCATCCACGATCATGGCATTGGGCTCATCGGCAGGACGATGCCCCAGCAAAATTGCCGCCTCGTCAAGATTCGGCGTAATCAACGTCGCCTTGGGAAAAAGTTTGGTCTGCAACGCCTCAATCGCGCTTTCCTCCAGCAACCGTGCCCCGCTGGTTGCCACCATCACGGGATCGAGCACAAAAGGCACCTCCTTGTGCTCATCCACGAACTCGGCCACCGCGCCGATAATTTCTGCATTCAGCAACATTCCAGTCTTGATCGCGCCCAGCTTGAAAAAACGGGCTACTTGACGGGCTTGCTCCAGCACAAAATCCGGCGAGGCTGGAAAAAGTCCGCTCACTCCGGCAGGATTCTGCGCAGTCAGACAGGTAATCGCACTGGCGGCATAGACTCCATTGGCTGCAAACGATAAAATATCCGCCTGAACCCCCGCCCCGCCTCCGCTATCGGAACCGGCTATCGTCAAGGCCACAGGCATGGATGTCGTCTTCTGCATGTGGCGCATAAGAACAAAACTTCGGCCAACTTCCAGCCGCAATTAGTCGTTTGGATGGCATAACGCCCCCTCGTTGTCCGACATGTCCGACAAGCCTGTCGGGCTCCATTTTTCGAAATGCCAGACCTCCCGGGAGAATCCTTTCGTATATTTCAGTATTTTCGGCTTCTTCCGAACAACCGAATGACATGGTTGCGCCGTCATTGAACAAATCCGCATGTCCGGATTTAACCATTTATCCCGCGTTCATATCTTCCGCACGTCCGGATTATGTAGTTTACGCGTAAATCACTGCTTCCGACAGCGCGGATTTGATCATCAGGAGAAAAAGCATGGTTTCCGGCACTCCGGATTGTCCCATTGAGCCGTAAATCATGACTTCCGGACGTCCGGATTGTCCCAAATTGCCATTAATCAGTCTTCCCGCATCCTTCAAATACTACAGGTAATCCCCAGGGAAATATCATAATGCCTTCGCAATCCTTGTCTTTCCCAAAAATTCATGCTTCATCCGGCTCACGCTTAGAAAACCTTAACACTCCTGTCACATATCATGTCCTCTTTTGAACTCATTGTTATCGGTGCCGGTCCCGGTGGTTATGTTGCCGCCATCAAGGCCGCCCAACTCGGTTTCAAAACCGCCCTTGTCGAGAAAGACCCCTATCTTGGCGGTACCTGCCTGAACATCGGCTGCATTCCCAGCAAGGCCCTCCTCCACTCCACCGAGGTCTATCATGCCGCTGCCCACGGAGCTTCGCAAGGCATCACAGGAGGAGACAAGCTCTCCGTCGATGTCGCTGCCATGCTAAAGAACAAGCAATCTGTCACGGAGCGATTGCGCAGCGGCGTCAATGCCCTCGTGACCAAACGCGGCATCACCATCATCCAGGGGACAGCAACACTGGCTGACAACAAATCCATCAAGGTCGCAAAACCTGATGGCACGGTTGAAACCCTGGACGCCAAGCACATCATCATCGCCTCAGGCTCAGTGCCGGTCGAACTGCCCTTCATGAAATTCGACGGCAAGCAAGTCGTCTCGTCCACCGATGCCTTGAACTTTGGCTCGGTTCCGGCCCGGCTCGTCATCGTTGGCGCAGGAGCCATCGGACTTGAGCTAGGCAGCGTCTGGTCGCGACTCGGCAGCAAGGTAACCATCGTCGAAATGTTGCCGACCATCGGCGGCCCCGGATTCGACCAGGACTCCTCAAAGGTCGCCGAGCGCGCCTTCAAAAAACAGGGCCTCGATTTCGAACTGCAAACCAAGGTTACCGGAGTTCGTCAGGATAAAAAGGAAGTCGTCCTTCTCGCCGAGAAAAACGGCAAGCCGGTGGAATTTCCCGCCGACAAAATCCTGGTTGCAGTCGGGCGCCGGGCCAACACGTCAACCCTCGGCGCAGTCGAGGCCGGATTGAAATTGGATGATCGGGGCCGGGTAATCGTCGATGACCATTTCCACGCCAACCTTCCCGGTGTCTATGCCATCGGCGACGCCATCGCCGGACCCATGCTCGCCCACAAGGCCGAGGAAGAAGCCATCGCCTGTGTGGAGATGATCGCAGGCAAGGCAGGCCATGTGAACTATGATGTCATCCCCGGAGTCGTCTACACGGAACCGGAGTTGGCCAATGTCGGGCTGAGCGAAACCGATGCCAAGGCCAAGGGTTACGAAGTCAAAATCGGCAAATTCAACATCATGGCCAACGGACGCGCCATCGCATCCAATGCCACGGATGGAGCCGTCAAGATTGTCGCCGATGCCAAGACCGACAGGCTGTTGGGCGCCCAGATCATCTGCCACAACGCTTCCGAGATGATCTCCACCATTGTTGCCCACCTGGAATACGGCGGCAGTGCCGAGGATATCGCCCGCAGTTGCTTTGCCCACCCCACCATCGGCGAATCCATCAAGGAAGCTGCCATGGCCGTGGACAAGATGAGCATCCACTCGCTGTAAATCCTGTCGGTAGCGCAGACATCCGACTGCGCTACCAAAGGGAACAAGGTGGGGAGGTGACGATTTTTCCAAAGTTTTTGTTCCGCCCCACCTTTTTTTAGTTCTTACTGATCGTTTTCATGCAATGAGCACCTTGGAAAAAATTCGCTGTGGAGTAGCCGGTGTCGGTTATCTGGGTCAGCACCATGCCCGGATCTACGACGCCCTGCCCGACTGTGAACTCGCCGGTATCTTTGAAACCAATGATGCCCGGGCCGCCGAAATATGCGAAAAGCATAAATGCCGCCGCTTCAACTCACTGGAAGAGCTGGGAAATTCCTGTGACGCCGTGAGTATTGTTGTCCCTACGGACAAGCACTGCCAAGTCGCCCTGGCGCTTCTGGAAACACAATGTCACTTGCTCATTGAAAAACCACTCTGCACGTCTCTTGCCGAGGCCGAGGCGATTCTTGCCAAGGCCCGGGCCAAGGATCGCATCGTCCAGGTCGGCCACATTGAGCACTATAACCCCGTGATGAGTTATCTCGAAACGGCGGTTAACAATCCCCGCTATTTGACTGCCGACCGACTGGCCCCCTTTAATCCGCGCGGCACGGAAGTCGGGGTAGTCCTCGACCTCATGATTCACGATATCGGGATTATTCTCCAGCTCGTGAAGTCGCCGGTCGCGCATATCGACGCGCTCGGGGTCAATGTCATCTCGCCTTATGAAGACATTGCCAATGCCCGGATCACCTTTGCCAATGGAGCCGTTGCCAACCTGAACACCAGCCGGGTCAGCATGAAAAAGGTTCGTGAGCTGCGCGTCTTCCAGCCGGGAGCCTATCTTTCCATTGATTTCATGAATCAGAGCGGACATCTGACGCGCATGCAAGGGGACACCATTTTCGATATCAAACGCGAGGAGATACCCATCGAGAAAGACGAACCACTGACCCGGGAGTTGAGCTCCTTCGTCCAGTGTGTCCGCAATCACGTAAATCCCAAGGTGGGCACGGAACTGGGCAAATCCGCCCTGGAAGTTGCCATCCAGATTACCGATATCATCCGCAGCAATCCTCCTTCCCGATAAAATCCCGTGGCACCACTTGCCGAACTTCCCCCTGCCTTTGATGCACCACGCAATGATGCAAAGGTGGATATCCTTTTTATTGCCGGGGAACATTCGGGAGATGAACACTCTGCGGTCATCATCGAAGAACTGCTCTCCCGCCGTCCCGAGTTGAACATCGCCGCGCTGGGCGGGCAGCACATGGCGGAATCCGGCGCCCAGTTGCTCTTCGACATGACGCGTTTCTCTGCGGTGGGAATCGTCGAGGTTATTTCCAACTACGGTTTCTATAAAAAACTGTTCGACCGCACATTGGCTTGGATTCGGAAATATCAACCGCGCATGGTCTGCTTTGTCGATTATCCGGGATTCAATCTCCGCATCGCCGATCGGTTGACCAAGGAAGGCCTGTCCCAGAAGGGCGGCGGCGCCATCAAGCTTTGTTATTACATCAGTCCGCAAATCTGGGCGTGGAAATCGGGACGCCGTTTTGAAATGGCTCGGGTGCTCGACAGCCTCGGGGTCATATTCCCGTTTGAAGTCGATTGCTACAAGGATACTGACCTTCCTGTCCGTTTCGTCGGCCATCCGTTTGTCAATCCCCGCCACAAACCGATGGTGCGTTACTCGCCCGACGGGCCTGTCCTCCTCGTCCCCGGCAGTCGCCCCAAGCCAGTCCGAAAAATCTTTCCCATTCTCCTCCAAGCCTGGCAAATCTATCACAAGGACCATCCCGATCGCCGCGCAGTCGTGATTCATCCCGGTGAGCCGGTGCGCAGTGTTCTTTACGAGCTCATGGTTAAATGGAGCGATGCGGCGCGTGGCATTGACTTGGTTGAGCGAGGCACCGCCCAGACCGCCTGCGCCCAACTGGCCAGCTCCGGGACCATGTCACTCAACACAGCCTTGGCTGGCATTCCGGGTGCCATCGTGTACCGGGCGAACCCCATCACTTGGATGATCGGGCGACAAATTGTCAAAGGCGTCGAATATCTCGGCATCATGAACATCCTGCTCAAGCGCCCTGCATGGCCCGAGTATCTGCAGAATGACGCCATTCCGGAAAAATTGGCTGAACGGTTAAAAGCATGCACCGACGACCCGGCAATTATCTATGCCGCACAGGAAGATGCAGCGATGCTGCACACCATGCTGGGAGGCGCTGCAGATAGCCACTGCTCGCCTGCTGATTGGTTGCTCGAAAATCTGTGAGATAGGAAATTTAGGTCCGGTTGCGCATCGGTATTGCCATAGCTGCCGTCATCGCCCTTTCTACCCCGCTCCTTTTCAGCTTGGTGAATGTTTGTCCAAGGAACAAACCTCACCAAAGCAGGTTTTCTTTCTTAACTAATCTTTTCTCCTCATGCGTCACCTACCAACATTTTTGGCCGCACTGATTTTCGGCTTGGTCGGAACACCCTTGCTTCAAGCCCAGCCCGATGGCACCGAGTGGCAATCTGAACAAAACCTCTTTCTCAACAGAGAGATTGTTACCGCCACATCCGTCTCGTTTCCAGATACCACCAGCGCCTTCAAGGTCGATATAACCACCTCCCCCTATTACCACTCGCTGAACGGTGACTGGAAGTTCAACTGGGTTAAAACACCTGACGAGCGACCAAAAGATTTCCATAAGACGGATTTCAACGGCGCAGCCTGGAAAACATTACCCGTGCCCTCGAACTGGCAGATGCATGGCTACGGCATCCCCATTTATACAAATGTTACCTACCCCATTAAGAAAGACTGGCCGCGCGTAATGAGCGAGCCGCCCAAGGATTATACCACTTTCGCAACTCGCAACGAAGTCGGTTCCTACCGGCGCACCTTCGACATTCCCAACAATTGGGATGGACGGGATGTCTTCATCACCTTTGACGGGGTCGACTCCTTTTTCTACCTGTGGATAAACGGCCAATACGTCGGATTCTCCAAGGACAGCCGCATCCCCGCCCGCTTCAACATCGCAAAATACCTCAAGCCCAAGGGCAACCTCATCGCCGCCGAGGTTTATCGCTTCAGCGATGGCGCGTATCTGGAAGACCAGGACATGTGGCGCATGAGTGGCATCTTCCGCGACGTGTATTTGAGCGCAGAGCCGAAAACACGCATTGTCGATTTCAACGTCACGACGGAACTCGATGACACCTTCTCCAACGGGGTCGTCAAAATCTCCGGCCAAAGCTCCGCCACGGATACTCTCATTTTTGCCACCCTCTACGAAGATAAGGCAGGCACCTTGGCACCCTCGATGAGCGGCAGCATGGTACTCACCGCAGAACGGACGACCGACCACCAACTCACCCGCAATCTCACCAATCCTCGCCTCTGGTCCGCCGAAGATCCCAACCTCTATACCCTCGTCCTCGAACTAAAGGACCTTTCCGGAAAGGTGCTCGATGTCCGTTCATGCGAAGTCGGATTTCGCAAGGTTGAAGTAAAGGGCGGCAGGTTTTTGGTAAACGGCCAACCCATCAAACTTCGAGGGGTTAACCGGCATGAGACGGAGCCGACCACGGGACATTATGTTTCCCGGGAAAGCATGCTGCGCGACATTCTGCTCATGAAGCAGAATAACATCAACACCGTCCGCACTTCCCATTATCCCTGCGCCCCCTATTGGTACACGCTCTGTGATCGCTACGGCATCTATGTCGTGGACGAGGCCAATGTCGAATCCCACGGCTACGGCTACGGGAAAGACTCCCTTTCCAACCCTAAGCAATGGGAAAAAGCCCATGTCCAACGCAATACGGACATGGTTCGCCGTGACCGCAACCATCCCAGCGTCATCATGTGGTCGCTCGGCAATGAGGCAGGAGGAGGAGCCAACTTTACTGCCGCCGCCCAGGCCATCCGTGCCATCGACAGCACCCGCCCCATCCACTACGAGCGCAACAACAAGATAGCCGACGTGGACAGCATCATGTACCCCAACGTCAACTGGGTCAACGGGCAGGCTCGTGCCCGCAAGGACAAACCGCTTTTCCTCTGCGAATACGCCCACTCGATGAACAACGCCATGGGCAATCTGGCCGATTATTGGAATGCCATTGAATCCAGTGAACTCCTGATGGGCGGCTGCATATGGGATTGGGTGGACCAAGGCATCTATGCGGTGAAAAAGGACGGCAAATATGTTCCCACTGGAAACTCGACCCAAGACTCCGTCACCATTGCCTATGGCGGTGACTTCGGAGATCGCCCCAACGACGGCACCTTTGTCCTGAATGGAGTCATTTTCTCCGATCGTACTCCCAAGCCTGCGCTCGCGGAGGTGAAGAAGGTCTATCAGGATGTCACTGCCCAGATAACCGGACAAATGTGCGAAGTGGAGATTTTCAATAGACGCTATTTTAGGAATTTAAACGATCTGGCACTTCAGTGGGAAATCACTGGTGATGGCACTGTCATCCAAAGCGGCGAAGTAAAACTTCCCGAGACCGCCCCCAGACAAAAAACCAAGATTGTCCTGCCTGTTTCCAAATATGCCGATGTCGACGGCACTGACTACCAGCTTCGATTGAGCTTCCGACTCACCAATGATACCGATTGGGGGAAATCCGGACATGAAATCGCCTGGGAGCAATTACCGATTCCTGACAGTTTTTGGCCAAGGAGCTTCTTTGTTGCTGATAAGCCCGTCAACCCCACCTACGCCGCTGATCGTCCGGCCATGTTGGATATCACCAAGCTCTCGCCAACCACTCCGATCTGCAAGGATGGTCCTGATACCTTGACCATTTCCGGGGATAAATTTTCCGCCACCTTCAGCAAGAAAACCGGAACCCTCTCCAGCCTTGTTTATGACGGCAAGGAGATCATTGCCGAAGGCTCCGGGCCCCAGCTCAACATTTATCGCGCCCCCACCGACAACGACAGATGGGTTGCCGGACAATGGTTCGCCAGCGGACTGCACAACCTCAAGCACACCGTGGAAAGCTTCTCTGCGGACGCATCGAACCCCCTGGCGGTTCGTATCACGACCCGCATCAAGACCCAGGGGGAATATGCGGCGCGAATCAATAGCCTCAGCGACGGCAACCGGACAGTTACGTCAACCCGTCAGCTCTCCATCAACGACCTCTATTTTGAAACCACCACTTCCTGGTTGGTCTTCTTCGATGGCACCATTCACTCCGCCAACGCGATTACAGCGGATGGCCCGAACATTGTGATTCCCAATGCGGGATTCCAACTCTCCATCAATCCCAGCTTTGATAAGGTTACATGGTATGGTCGCGGCCCTCATGAAAACTACGCCGACCGGAAAGCAGGATCTTGGATCGGGCAATTCAATAGCACTGTTGAAAACCTTGTCGTCGCATATCCACGTCCGATGGACATGGCCAACCGCGAGGAAACCCGCTGGGTTGCCCTAACCGACGATTCGGGAACAGGCGCGTTATTCCGTCCGGACAATATCATGGCATTTTCCGCCCTGCCATGGACACCCATGGAACTGACCATGGCCAACCATCCCGGCGAACTCCCCGCAAGCAACCGGACCGTGCTCTCGCTGAATGTCGCAACACTTGGTCTGGGAGGAGCCAGTTGTGGACCCCAGCCGCTGGAACGCGACATCATCCGGGCCGGAAACTATTCCTTTGGATATACCATTCGTCCTGCCCAAGTCGCGGGCGAAACACTGGCCAAGCGCGCCAATCCCGCGCTTCCGGTACTCTCGTCCGTCCTCATCAAACGCGATGTAAAAAGCATGGTGACCCTCTCCACCGAGACACCCGGTGGCACCATTCGCTACCGGATCAACGG
>JAITVQ010000213.1 GCA_031285745.1 Puniceicoccales bacterium
CCACACCTCAACCCGATCGAACAACTCTGGGCCAACCTGAAACGCTTCTGGCGAAACCATGCTTACCTCTCTCTTAGCGACGCCATTATCACGTCCAATTATTTACAGGATTAACTATAGATTCCAGTACGTTTTGAAGACACGCCCTAGCAAAGCAGACTACTCGGTCAGTATTTTTTTAAAAAACAAAAAATCCCCGTGCTTATTGCACGGGGACCTTTGTCGAACGTAACAGAGTCTCCTCTGTATGGCTCGGGAGATATCAATTACAATCCAAGCTTGGTGAGCTTGCCGCCGTATACGGCGTTGCTGCCCAGCATTTCCTCAATGCGGAGGAGTTGGTTGTACTTGGCAACACGGTCGGAACGGCAGAGCGAACCGGTCTTGATTTGGCCGGCGTTGGTAGCCACAGCGATGTCTGCAATCGTCGCGTCTTCTGTTTCGCCTGAACGGTGCGAGATAACAGCAGTGTAGCTGGCTTCCTTGGCCATTTCGACAGCGTCGAGGGTTTCGGTAAGCGAACCAATCTGGTTGACCTTGACGAGAATCGAGTTGGCAGTGCCGGTGGAGATACCCTTCTTGAGGAACTCGGTGTTGGTAACGAAGAGATCGTCGCCGACGAGTTGCACCTTGTTGCCGATGGCGTCGGTGAGTTTCTTCCAGGTTGCCCAGTCGTTTTCAGCACAACCGTCTTCGATGGAGATGATCGGGTATTTCTTGCAGAGTTCCTTGTAGAACTCGACCATCTGGTCACCGGAGAGTTTCTTGCCGTCGGACTTCTTGAAGATGTAGTTCTTGCTCTTAGCGTCGTAGAACTCGGAGGAGGCAACGTCGAGTGCGAGGTAGATGTCCTTGCCGAGCTTGTATCCGGCATTTTTGATGGCGACAGCGATAACGTCGAGCGCAGCAGTGGTGCTTTCGAGCTTCGGAGCAAAGCCGCCTTCGTCGCCAACTGCGGTGGCAAGACCTTTGTCCTTCAGAACTTTCTTGAGGGCGTGGAAAATTTCAGCGCCATAACGGAGAGCTTCGCGGAAGCTGGGTGCGCCGACAGGCATGATCATGAATTCCTGGAAATCAATCGGAGCGTCGGAGTGAGCACCACCGTTCATGATGTTCATCATCGGCACGGGAAGCACCTTGGCATTGGGTCCACCGAGATACTTGAAGAGAGGCTGGTCAAGCGCAAGAGCGGCAGCCTGGGCAGTGGCGAGGGAAACACCAAGAATGGCGTTGGCGCCGAGCTTGGCCTTGGTCTTGGTGCCGTCGAGTTCGAGCATTGCCTTGTCGATACCGACCTGATCAAGCGCGTCGAAACCGATCAACTCGGGAGCAATCTTGTCATTGACGTTATTGACGGCCTTGAGAACGCCTTTGCCAAGATAACGGGTCTTGGGATTGATGCCCTTGGCAAATTCCTTGGCAGGAACGCCGGCGTCGCGCAGTTCAAGAGCTTCGTGTTCACCGGTGCTGGCTCCCGAGGGAACAGCGGCACGGCCGATGCTGCCGTTGGCGAGTTCAACTTCCACCTCAATGGTGGGATTGCCGCGCGAATCAAGGATTTCGCGGCCATGGATGTCGACGATTGTGGTCATGGTTGGTTTAAAAAAAGTCTACCGCACACATGATGTGTGCAACGAAGCGTTGTCGTGCCTCCGGGACGCGTTGTTGTCAACAGCTTAACGGGGAATAGGTGGGGTAAAATCACCCTGATTCAGAGAAAATGGCCTGCCCGCAAATCCACCCTTGACCGTTGGAAGTGCTTTGGTTTTCTCCTTTTTCCTTTTTTTCTGCTGTTTGCAGAAGATACGTTGTCGTTTTTCAACACATAAAAGAACCCGCTCGTGACTATCACCATCGAAGAAACCAGCCCTACACGCAAGGCTGTCATCCTTTCAGTACCATCGGCTACCATTACCGAGTACGAAAATGAGCTCATCAAGGAGTTTGCGTCGCAAGTTCGTCTCCCTGGCTTTCGCCCAGGCAAGGCTCCTACTCATTTGGTCAAGCGCCAGTTTGCCAAAGGCATTGCCGACGAATTAAAAAACAAGGTGGTCTCCGAGGGATTCAAACACATCCGTGAAGAATCGAAGCTAAACATTTACACCATCGTCGATGTAAAAGGTACGGACGAAATTTCCCCTTCTGCTGATGCAACGCTTCGTTTCGAGATTGATCTCAATCCGGAGTTCGAATTGCCCGAATACAAAGGACTCGAAATCACGGAAGAAGCAGTTGTCGTCACTGACGAGGATGTGCAAAAAACCATTGAAACCATTCGCTCCCAACGAGCCCGCTTTGAAGTGGTAGATCGAGGTGCCGAGAAGGGGGATTATGTAAAGGTCGGGTATGAAGGCACCATTGACGGTACTGCCGTCAAAGAAATCGCCCCTGACGCCTATCTCTACGGCTCACAGCCTACCACCTGGGAAGAAGCCGGTGCCGAAGAAGCTCCTGGAATCCCTGGGATCGTCGCTGGAATTGTCGGGAAAAAGGCCGGAGACAAGTTTGAGGTAACGCACGAGTTCCCTGCCGATTTTAACATTGAGGCATTGAAAGACAAAAAGGCAACGTATGCCGTCGAAGTTTTTGAGGTGCGCGCCAAGATTTTGCCCGAAATGGACGAGGAGTTTTTCAAAAGTGCCAATGCGAAAGATATCGAAGATCTTACCAAGCAAGTGCACGACGGAATCCAGAAACGCAAAGAAAACGATATCCGGGCCAAGAAACGTCAGGATGTAATCGAACTGCTGAACTCCAAGGTGGATTTCCCGCTGCCCGAATCCGCCATTGATCGTGAAGCCTACAACATCTTCATTGAGTTCGCCAATATGCAACTTCGCCAAGGTATGGATGTGAAGGAAATTGAAGCCCAGCGCGATGAACTCATGGCGGGGTCAAAAGATGCAGCCAAGACTCGCGTAAAGACCCAGATGATACTTGGTAAGATCGCCGAAAAAGAAGAACTCAAGGTCGATCAAAAAGAACTTAACGAGCGCATCGTACAGGAAGCATATATCGCCCAGACGCCAGTGGATAAATTCGCCAAAGAGCTGTCCAAGGATCGTGAACGCATCGCAGAAATGCACCGCTGGATCCTATTCAACAAAGCCCTCGATCTTGTTATCGATGCAGCCAAGGTAAAAGCTGCTTAAGAGCATTGTTGGCAATACATGAAGAAGCCCGGCCGTATTGGCCGGGCTTCTTCATTTTCGGAAATCTCCAATACGCAGTTTTCTTAAACAGGCACAAAAAAAACCTCCTGATTAATCAGGAGGTTTTTTGTAAATTATCCGATTTAGATATGCTGGGATTCGCCATTCGGGCTAGTATTGACAATCGAGTTATCAATTGGCATCTCAGGCTTTACCCTGTCCGGGCCTTGTTCATCACTTGGCATGGGAGAGCCGGGAGCACTCGGATCTCCACCAGAAAGCTGATTTGACGCATCCTGTCGCTCAGTAGGATCAATTGGCTGAACACGCCCGTAGAGTCCACCTTGGGATTCTTCGTGACCTTCACCCAGGCGATAGATAACCATCTGGTCTTGTTGCAAAACAACGGGAGCACCCAGCTGGAGAAGAGGGCTTACTGCAACCGATCCAACTACATTACCGACCTTGGCATATGTGTTCGATTGCTCGACATAAAAGGCTGTGCCTTTGACATCGGCAGTCAGAAATGGAGTCCGGATTTTAAAATCAGATACGGGAACCTTGAGCTTGCGGACTTCAACGATGATTTTGCCACGCTCCATATTCAGGAGAGTGCTGGAGAAACTGGGCTCAGCAGAGAGCTGATCAAACTTTGCAGAAGGAACGCTGCCTGTTGGTTCAATGTCAAATTTGGTGATGAGCAACTCGGTATTGGGCTGAACAATCACTCGTGAGCCGTTGGCCAAAAGCAATTCCGCGGTCGAGTCCCTGCCACAGGCTACCTTGACGCCACTATTGACCATTGAGCCAGTCTGCAAAGGAGACGCCTCGCCGTTTCGGAATGAAGCAGTTACGTTTCCGCGAACACTCCCCACTTCAATTTGTCCTTGCTGCATGGCCGCGGCAGCAGTGACAGCACCAACAGCAAGGGCCGCTGCGATAAATGATGCACGAATGGAGGTAGAAACGGGGGTGGCAACGCAACCTAGGAAAGATTTTGCCTTCAAGAGAGCTTTCGACTCAGAAGTAGATTTCATAGTAGAGAGTAATTTATGTTCAGAGGCTTGGCAAAGGAAGATTTTTTATTGGATAGAAAACCAAAAAAAGTTATTCTAATAGCATCAATAATGATAATTCATTAAGACGATAAGGATAAACACTCACATCTTGTTTAATGAAAAACCCTTCGTGGTCTGAGAAAATTTTCTAATAATAAGGACTTGTCCTTAAAGTCATCCGTCGCGAACTCCCGCAACCGCTTCATTTATTGGACCAGCCTTCTCCTGAAGAACAAGACTGTTGCGCCCAAAGTCACGCAAGCGATCACCAATAATGGCAGTGTATGCTCTGCAACCATATAGAGAGTCATATTTTTTAAATACACTCCTTTGGCTACGACAATAAAGTGCCGAACAGGATTTATTATAGTCAAGTGCTGCATCCACACCGGCATGTTATCCACTGGCGTTACAAAGCCGGATAGGAGCACAGCTGGCATCATAAACGAGAATACACCAAGGAACGCCTGTTGCTGTGTTCGGCAAAATGCTGATATCAATAATCCAAACCCAACCAATGCCGACACATAGAAAATCATTGCTCCATATAATAACCAGAGCGATCCATTAAAAGGCGCACCATAAACAAATACGCCCATACCCAAGACAATGCTTGATTGCACCGCTGCCACGACAAAGGCAGGAGCCGCCTTGCCTAACAAAATCATTTCGGGCGTGAGTGGGGAAACCAATAATTGATCGAGTGTCCCTTGTTCTCGCTCTCTCGCAACAGACATGGCCGTCACAGCCATGGCCGTGATCGTCGTGATCAAGGCAACCAGACATGGTAAGATGAATTTATAATAATCCAAGTTGGGATTAAACCAATTCCGCACCTCGATTGCCGGTGCCACCGGAGGCCATTCGCCACCACGCACACCCGATTCATAATTCATCAATACTGTATTCACATAGCTAAACGCAATCTGTCCGCTATTTGATCGACGACCATCTATGATGGCCTGGACCTTGGTTGCGACCCCGGTTCGAAGTTTTCTGGAAAAATCTTTGGGAATGCGAATAGCCAACAATGCTTTTTGCCCATCCATGGCATCTTTCAATTCTTCGTCGTTCTGAAGAAAGAGGATTTGGGAAAAAGCCTCCATGCGACTCAACCGCTGGATTACTTCCGCCGAATCAGCGCCCATATCTTCATTGAAAATCGCCAATGTATTATTCTTCACTTCCATTGTGGCGGCCAGTGGAAACAGGATGCATTGCATCAGGACAGGAACTATGAGCAATTCTCTCCCGCGCGGATCACGCAGCAATGTCCACATTTCTTTGCGAATTAATGAAAAAATCCGGTAAAGCATCTTATTCCAATCTCCTTCTCGTTTTCAGCGCCGTCAGCCCCAAGAAAAATACGGCTGCAGCAATCAGAAATAGAACTTCCTTCAGCAGCGGTTTAAAAAGATCTCCAGCCTGGAAAATCGTCTGGATAGCAGGCACAAAATAGCGAGCCGGCACAAATTGGGTCACGAATTGAACCAGAGTCGGCATGCTGGAAATTTCAAAGACCAGCCCCGACAACATCGTCGCCGGCAAAAATGCAGCATTCAACGTGGCTTGGGCCGCATTAAACTGATTCCGCATAACTGTTGAAATCAACAATCCCAATCCCAGTGCGCTTAATAAAAATATCGCGCCCACTCCCATCAGCACGAATAGCGAACCTCGAAAAGGTACCGACAACAGAAACACAGTCACAAACCAACACACAAACAACGCACCCATGCCCAATACGAAATAGGGAATAAGTTTACTCAGCAGCAACTCACCCCGATTTACCCCTGCCGCCAGCAGTGCCTCCATTGTCCCGCGTTCCCATTCACGGGCTACAACCAGGGATGTCAGCAATGCACCCACTACGGTCATAATAATCGTGATTGAACCGGGAATAAGATAATTGCGGCTTATCGCGGATGGATTGTACCAAAACCGAGGTTCTGACTCAATCAATGCGGGAATAACAGCCGTGCCCGCATCCTGGGCGCGTTCCCGTATCCACACAGACCAGACTCCCTGGGCATAGACCGAAACAAAGTTGGCAAGCGATGGTTCGGAGCCGTCAGTAATCACCTGTATCGGCGAAGATTCCCTCAACGCCAGCTTCCGGGAAAAATCCGCAGGCACTACGACAAAGCCACGAACACTTCCATTTGTCAGGGCCTCTGCCAGTTCCTGCCTTGTGCCAACCTGCTTGACATTAAAGTACCGGGTTCCCGAAAAGCTTTGCGCCAGATCCCTTGCCTCTGGCCCGGAGTCTTCCAACACCAATCCCAGCGGCACTTGATCAGAATCCAAATTCAATCCAAATGCGAAAATAAACATAAGCATGACGGGTAGTACAAAGGCTACCATTATGCTGCTGGGGTCCCTGATGATCTGAAAAAACTCTTTTCGGCAAAGAGCCCATAACCGGCGCAATTCAACCTGAGCAGTTGCCATGGTCAAATTTCCTTTCTGGAGACAAGCGCAATGAAAGCATCTTCCATGCTTGGCTCAGGGTTTTGCTCAGACATCGCCTGCTGCTTCAACTCATCGGGAGTTCCAACTGCAACCAGTTTGCCGTTGGAAACCAGTCCAATTCGGTCACAATACTCTGCCTCATCCATAAAGTGTGTCGTGACCATCACGGTAATCCCCTTCTCCACGACACCATTGATATGAGTCCAAAATTCGCGTCGGGTCACCGGATCAACACCCGAGGTTGGTTCATCCAAAAACAAAATATCCGGCTCATGCATAACTGCGCAAGCCAGGGCCAACCTTTGCTTGAATCCCAGTGGAAGGGTTCCAGCCTCCACATTACGCAGGGATTGTAAGTGAAAAATCGCCTCCATTGCGTTCATCGCCTCGCGCTGCTCACTTCTGCCCAATCCGTAAACTCCCGAGAAAAACTCCATGTTCTGCCACACGGTCAAATTCTCATACAGGGAAAATTTCTGCGCCATATAGCCCAGTTTTTGCCGGGCGGCACTGGCACTATGCTTCAAGTCCAACCCCATGACCAATGCATCCCCTGACGATACTTTCAACAACCCACACATCATTTTAAAGGTGGTTGATTTTCCTGCACCATTCGGACCCAGTAATCCAAAGATTTCCCCTCGTTTGACGGTAAAAGTTACATCATCGGTCGCCTTAAAAGTTCCGAACATCTTGGTCAAATGCCTGGCCTCTATCACCACTGCCCCATCCTGCTCGCGCTTCTTCATATGGACAGCCAACGCTGACTCATACGTCTTCATTCCTCCCAGGCAGTCGATGAAGGCATCTTCAAAACGAGGCGCCACCGGAACCAAAGAAACCGACTCTCCCAATACAGAGGAGACTGCCTTTGCACGGGCTGGATTATCCATCAGCACACGGACATGATATCCTTGCACAGAACCGTCCATAACTCCCGGCATTTTTATCACCTTGGCCAACGCAGCCCTGGGCCTGCCTAGAAAACCACGTACCTGAAAACATCTTTCCCCCACGCGTGAAGTTAATGCAGACGGAACTCCGGCGAACAGCAATCTTCCCTCATTTAGCAATAATACCTCATCACATTGTTCCGCCTCATCAAGGTAAGCCGTGCTCCAAATTATACTCATCCCCTCCCCGGCCAAGTTACGCACCATGCTCCATAATTCCCGGCGGGAAATCGGATCAACCCCCACACCTGGTTCATCAAGAAGCAACAATTTTGGTTTCCCCAATAAAGTGCAGGCCAATCCCAATTTTTGTTTCATGCCTCCTGATAATTTTCCAGCCATGCGATCCGTAAAACGATGCAAGTTGGTAAAATCAAGTAATCGGGCGAAAGTCTTTCTCCTCTCAGCACCGATTACATTGCGGAGGTCCGCATATAGTTCCAAATTCTCCTGCACCGATAAATCCTCATAAAGACCAAATTTTTGTGGCATATAACCCAAGGCATCACGCAGGTCTTTTGCAGCCTTTACAGGATTCTTTCCCAACACGGTAACAGTACCCTCTGTCGGCGACAACAATCCGGCGATCAATCGCAATAAAGTGGTTTTTCCGGCACCGTCCGGACCAACAAGCCCGGTGATCATTCCCTCTCTAATTGAAGCCGTCAAGGACTCCAAAGCCGTGCAGTCAGGCTTGGTGAAAACCTTGCGAACATTCTCCAGAATGACGGCTGGCATAAGCGAATGGTTTGAACTCCCAAGAGTGTTTTTCTGACCAATCTAGTTTTCGATTTCCTGAAAGGTTTCTTTATCGAGTCTGTTTTGCAGGAGTGCTGGCGGAAGTTGTTTCTGCCAGTTTTACAGTAACTGGCATTCCCTGCCGTAATGAATGGTCGGCATCCTTGACCACCACCCGGAAACGATAAACCAAAGATGTTCGAAGCTCGGCTGTTTCGACAGTCTTGGGCGTAAATTCCGCCTGGGGAGAAACGTAACCGACGACACCATTGTAGGCCTTACCAGGCTGTGAATCCGTGTAAATCAGTACCTTGGTTCCTGAAGCAACATGCCCCAACTCCGCCTCATGGACAAAAGCCCGAATCCAAACAGGAGAATCCAACGAAACCGTAAATACTGTGGCTCCGGCGGCAACCATCCCGCCGGGCTCATTTGCCCGGGTCAGAATAGTGCCTTCATCTACAGATAAAAGCCTTGTGTCCTTGACCTGCAATTTGGTTTCAGCGACTTGGGCCTCTGCTTGTTTCAGCTGCGCCTGAGCTTGCGCGATTTCCTCTGCACGATAACCGGCATTCAACAGATCAAGATTGGCCTGGGCCAAATTTAGTTGTGCCTGCGACTCGTCACGCGCAGCCAGGGCATCATCATGACTTTGCTGTGAAACAGCGCCTGATGTAATCAAATTTACCTGCCGTTTATATAAATTTTCATTACGTTTGAGCGTCGCCTCCCGGGCTACGACTTGGGCTTGAGCCTGGGCAATTTCCTCTTTGCGAAACCCAGCCTCCAGTTCCGCCAATTTGGCCCGGAGAGAAAGCACATTGGCCTCAGCAGCAGCCAAGGAGTTTCGATAGGGTTCCGCATCAAGTTCCGCCAGCAAGTCCCCCGCTTTGACGCGGTCGCCTTCGTCCACATGCAATTTACTGAGCCGTCCCGGGACACGAAATGCCAGATTCACATCACGGATATCCACATTGCCATAAAATACCAATGGAGTGCTCTTCTGGCGCTCCTTGTATATGTAATAGCCAGTGCCAGCAACCAGAAGAGTAATGACTAAAAATATCCGAATAACAGTGGTTGTTTTCATGAAAAAGAAATTTTCTTGTAGGATTTAAGTTCATTGGCGGAAAGCAGCCCTCTCGCCAAAACATCAAATGTCTTCACCAATGCCTCACGCGAAGTTAATTTCATAGCATGCAGTGCATCGTGGTCAGTAACAACTCCACGCAATATGCGTAAAACCAGTTGGGCCGAGAAATCCACGTCAATATCAGGACGAACAGCTCCGCTCTCAACCCCGTCCTTTAGCAGCCTTTTCCATATTTCAGGGAAATTTCTGCCACGCAATTCCTCGAATCGTTGATAGAGCGCTGGTGAATAGCGCTGCAGTTCATGCAACAATACTGGATTAAGCAGGGCAAACCGGGAGATTGCCAATTCTGCCAACATTTGAATTCGCTGCAAAAACCGACACTTGGGTTTATCTAGGATATCTTCCGCTGCTTTTCGAAACTGCATCGCGAAATTTTCTATGACAGCGCCCACAATATCTTCTTTTGAGGAAAAACATTGGTACAGGGTCTTTTTGCTCATCCCCAATTCATAAGCAAGGGCATCCATTGTCAGCGCATTGTACCCACGGGAAAAAAACAGTCGGCTGGCCGCATTTGTAATGCGCTCGCAACCGGCAGTGTCCTCAAAAACGACCGCTGCTTTGCCTCGAGGATTTTTAGGATGGAGATTTTTCATTAAACCTTGGAAACTTTATTAGTATTTCGAGTTTCCTGATGTCAACCCAATTTCCCTTCCCTCTTGATTACCTTATTTATTTTCCCGCAACTTCAGCAAGCTCCTGTGCCAGGTACGCGGCATTGGCATGTGCGCAAAACTCATTCTCCACCCATTCGCGAGCCGCCTTGCGAGTCCGCTCTACATATGCCGAATCGTGACGAAGGCGCTGAAACGCATCGACCCATCCCCAGACATCATCCAGTTCAGCCACCTGCCCGGTCCGGTCATGCGCAATCGCCTCGGTAGTCCCGGAGACAGGCGTGGTAATCACAGGAACACCGTAGGCCATGGCTTCTGGAATCACATTGGGCAAGCCATCCCGGTCCCCGGTTTCGTCAACCACACCTGTAAAAACAAAGACATCAGCCCAGGCGTACTGCGTTTTCATATCCGCGTAATCCAGCGGACCAGTGAGAGTGACAATGCCGCTGAGCCCCAGGGAATCAATCCGTCGCCGCAACTCCCCCAGCAACGGTCCCTCACCGACAATCCGCGCCTCAAAGAGAATTCCGGCATCGAGTAGCGCACGCATGATGGATAGCTGGCGAAGAAATCCTTTTTTAGGAACCAATCGTCCTATGCTCAAAATTCGGATTGTTGCGCTTTCCTCGCTGGGAAAAGGCTTGGGCAAGAACTCAGGCAACGTGTCCAATCCCCGTCGAATCAACCTTACATTCGCCTGGGATGCGCCAAGCTCTATCAGCCTCCGCCGGGCGGAATTAGTAGAGGTATGGATAAATCGGGCCTGGCCAAGTTTGTGACGAAGAGTCCAATCCCCCCCGTTGCGAAAAACATCATAAGCATGCGCACCAATGGAAAAAGGGATGCCGGTAAATTCTTTCAGTAGCCAGCAGGCTGCAGCAGGCATGGTGCCCCAGACTCCATGAAAAAGATCCGGAGGATTGGCCTTGAAATAATCGGCCTTATCCAAGGCAAACGCCAAACCAAGCAGGTTTTCTCCGATATTCATCAGATCAGGGGATGACTCTCCCATATATATTCCCCAGACCCGGCGAAGCATCCCCGGACGTCGCCATGCCCACAATGGAATCTTGAAAAAGATAACCCTCAAAATGGCTGCAAATGGATACAGATTAACCTTCAATCCCTCCCATTCATTTTTTCCACCCCACAATGACCAAAGCTCTATTTCAACTTCCTGGCACTTGCGCATCGCGCGTATCTCGCGTTGCAGAAATGTTTCCGACCTGACCGGAAATGAAGTGAATATGTAGACGATGCGCATTGGATGCTGATAACCATTTATCTCAATCCATGCTCATTTTTGCATATTCATGCATTACATCTTTCCAAAAGCCAGACTGACATTGGCACCGCCAAATCCACTACTGTTCGTCATCGCGATATTGACAGGTGCAGATTGCGTCACCGTGGGAAGATTCAGGCCTGCTGTAATGGGATCAGGTTGCCGCAAATGAGCATTGCCGGG
>JAITVQ010000229.1 GCA_031285745.1 Puniceicoccales bacterium
CCAGCACCACCTGCTTGAAGTTCGCCTTGTTCTTCGCCCCAAAGGTCGCGACGATCTGCTTGATAGAAGTATAGACGGATTTGATCATCGGTACCCGCCCGATGATCCCCTCCAGCATATCAATCAGGAAACGCCCGAGAAAATACCGGGACAGCCAGCCGACCACAGTGAATCCCACCACTACCATGAGCGCCGAGATCAGGATGACCGATTGCTGCACCCAGAAATTCTTCGCCAAGTCCTCGCCCATGTTGAAGTAACGGGAAAACACGCTCAGGACAATCCCCTTGCTCGGAGTGGCGGCCAGGTCCACGAGAAATTTCACCACATAAAGAGTAATGGCGAGCGGCAGGCAGAGAAAAAGCCCCGTAAGGAAGGCTTTGCGAAGTTCACGCATAAGCATTTGGCGTGGCAGGTTCAGCTCATTGCGCAAGCAGATTTTACATTAAAATCCGGGCCAAACAACTTACCGCCACCCCAACACATTCCCCCGGCAAAGCCCTTTGTCAAACACTCCCAAGGACATCACTCCCGGAGATTAGAAGGATTTATTGCCGACGGATTATCGCGCACAGTTAATCTCCCCATGGCAGACCCTGTGCACATCACCCTAGTCCCGATTTCTCGAACAGGGTTCCAGAAAAACGACCATGGCCGGGGTGGAAAAATTTTCCGGAAAAACGGATGTCCTCTTGACTCGGGACCTTGCACAAGGCAGGGACTTTCCTGCTCACAGCATGCTGTCTCTTCTAAAAAAAATACTCGGTCAGGATGGTAAGTTTTACGACCTCCTGGAAGCCAGCGCCCAACAAGCCGTCGAGAGTTCCAGACTCTTGATCAAACTGCACGGCAGTATCGGCACCCCGGAATTCGACGCCAACCTGCTCGAACTGGCCAAGTCACGCCGGAAAGACAAGCGCATCGGGCTCCACATCACCCACGAGCTTTGCCAGACCTTCGTCACCCCCATCGAGCGCGAAGACATCGAGGCGCTAGCCAGCGCCCTCTATAAAATACCCAAAACCACCGAGAAAATCGGCGAGCGCATTTCCATTTGTCCCAGCCAGTTCACCACCGACATCGTGGGCAAGCAATTGCAGATGTTGGTCCAGGCCACCGATGTCGTGGTCGAGATGGTCAAGCTCCTCAGGAAAATCTCCGACGTCGAGAAAATCCAAGACGCTTACGAGAGTCTGCAAACCATCGAGGGTGACGCCGACAAATTCATGGTCGGAATCCTGCGCGACCTCTACCAGGGCAACGTGGACGCCAAGGAGGTGCTCATCCTTTCCGATATTTATGAACTATTGGAGCGGGCCATCGACCTTTGTCGCGACGCGGGCAAGGTCGTCTTCCAGGTAGCCCTGAAGTACTCCTAATCTGCCGCGCCAGCCATGACCCTGTTCTTCCTCGTCCTGCTGGCGGCACTGGTTTTCGAGTATATCAACGGATTCCACGACGCGGCCAATGCCATTGCGACAGTTGTTTCAACCAAGGTACTCACCCCCCGGCAGGCCATCATCCTCGCCGCCGGCATGAACCTCATCGGCGCCATGCTCGGCGTCGAGGTTGCCAAGACCATCGAGAGCGGCTTTGTTGTCTCCGACATCGTGAACATGGAGACAGTGCTGGCCGCCCTCACCGCCGGGATCATTTGGAACCTCCTGACCTGGTTCTTCGGCATTCCCTCCAGCTCCAGCCACGCCTTGATCGGCGGCCTCTGCGGGGCCGTCCTCTCGCAAACCCAGATGGAATGGGGCGCCCTCCTCTGGGATGACGTGATTGACGGAAAAACCGTCGGCCTCTGGCCCAAGCTCATCAAGCCGATGGTCATCTCGCCCATCTTCGGCTTCATCCTCGGCGGACTGGTCATGTTCATCCTCACGGCATTGCTCCTGCGAGCCCGGCCTGCCATCGTGCAGCGTGTCTTCGGCAAGCTCCAGATCGTCAGCGCCGGGTGGATGGGGCTCAGCCACGGCATGAACGACGCCCAAAAAACCATGGGCATCATCACCCTGGCCCTGGTCGCCGGCACCAGCAGCCACCACTTCGACAACCTGCCCGACATCCTCGGATTCCTCCGCACGGAATCCGGCAACGTTCCCCGCTGGGTGCAGATCACCTGCGCGCTCACCATGGCCGCCGGAACTGCGGGAGGCGGCTGGCGCATCATCCGCACCATGGGTCACAAAATGGTCAAACTCCAGCCTGTCCACGGCTTTGCGGCGGAAACCAGCGCCGCCATCGTCATCCAGACCGCCAGCCATTTCGGCATTCCCCTCTCCACCACCCACGTCATCTCCACCTCCATCATGGGGGTCGGCGCCATGAAACGCCTCAGTGCCGTGAAATGGGGCATCGTCTCCAAGATCGTCTGGGCCTGGGTGCTCACCCTTCCCGTCACTGCCTTTCTCGGCTACGGTGCCTACCATGTCGTCCATCTGGTCTTTGTGAACGGCTGGGGCGCATTTGGGAAAATATTCGAATAGGATATAATACTTCATCCTTGGTTTGGGACAGAAAACCACGGATAACAGGATAGGAGGAGGATGGGATGATAAAAAACAGAAGACGAGAAAGATTGGGCAAAAGAATTATCTCATCTGTTTAGTCCGCTACCATATCCTTTCATCCGTGGTTTTCTGTCCCCATGATAATGGTGAAATACCATAGATAAGAATAGCTTCTCAAAAGAGAAAGACCCACAGGAATAAACAATAAATGAGATAAAAACATTATGCCGATTGATGCAGGAGCAAGAGGGTTTTTCCACCCGTTTATCCCTCTCTTCATCCTGTTATCCGCGGTTCTCCCTACAAAGAAAAGGGCGCAACAGGTATATCCCTGTCGCGCCCTTGATAGTTTTGCGGAATTACCGCAATTTGTCAGTAATTACTCTTAATCGGATCAAGCCGCCTTGCTCTCGCTCGACGAACTGAAAGAACTCGACGAAATCGCCTCCTTTCCTGCTTTTCTGGCTGCCGAAATGCCGTCCCGCTGGGCCAGCAAACGGTGGTAATAATCCACCCGCCTGTTCATCTCGGACACCAGCTCAATCCAGTTGGCATCCTCCGATTGCAACACCCCGTACACTTCCAGTTGCCGCACGATCGACTCGTAGCTGGCGTCCAGCAGCAGCCGGGTCTTCGGTACCTTTTGGGCCGGGCGACCCGATTCTTCCGCATAGCGTTGCACCTTCAGATTTCGATACGCGAGGTTGTTGGCTTCCAACTCACTCACCCAGGTGGTCAGCCCGAGCAACTGCAAG
>JAITVQ010000266.1 GCA_031285745.1 Puniceicoccales bacterium
CATTACAATAAAGGCTGAGCTTCTGGCGCATCTCCGCCGTAATGGGATGCTCTGTACGGCAAACAAGAATGTCCGGCTGGATCCCGATTTCCCGCAGCTTGGCAACGCTCTGCTGGGAAGGCTTGGTCTTCAGTTCTCCGGCAGCACTGATGTAGGGAACCAAGGTACAATGGATGAAGACCACATTCTCCCGCCCCACATCAAGTTGGAACTGGCGCAACGCCTCCAGGAAAGGCAGCCCCTCAATGTCCCCGGTGGTTCCGCCTATTTCCGTAATCAAAACATCTACCCCTTCCCCTCCCTTGTGGATGCGTTCCTTGATTTCATTTGTGACGTGGGGAATCACCTGGACGGTTTTGCCGAGATAGTCACCCTTGCGCTCTTTGGCAATGACCGCCTCATAAACTTTGCCGGAGGTCAGGCTGTTGGCCCTCGATAGAGTACCGCTGGTGAACCGTTCATAATGCCCCAGATCGAGGTCGGTTTCCGCCCCGTCGTCGAGCACATAGACTTCGCCGTGCTGGTAGGGGCTCATCGTACCCGGATCGACGTTCAAGTAGGGATCAAATTTTTGGATACGCACCGACAATCCGCGTAATTCGAGGAGCGCGCCGAGCGCTCCTGCCGTAAGTCCCTTACCTAGCGAAGAAACGACGCCGCCGGTGACAAAGATGAATTTCATATAGTAAAAAGGATAACAGGAGGTTTTTTGAAACGAAAAGCCCGACGCCTAAAGGTATTGTAAATACACTTGGTGGCGTCGGGGCCAACGGGGTGGAAATTTCAAGCCACAGTTTGCCATCTGGCAAGGGGTTTTTTTAAGAGTCTTTCATTTCACCATTATTTTGTCCGATCCTTCAAAAATTACCTTGCCTTATTGGATTACTCTCACGGTCTTTTTTGCGCGATTCCGTGCAACATGACTCTCGAAGAAGCTCTTTCCTCTGAACTTATACCGCAAGTGTTACGGGATGCGCTTCGCGTTACTCCCAATAACGCTCCTCTTTTGGCCCATCTGGCCGAAATCCTCCTGCAAGGCGGTTGCTCCGAGGCGGCTGAAACACTTTTTCGCCAAGCCTTAATTTTTCAACCGAACATGCCTGAAGCCCAACTCGGGCTTGCCGGAGTATTCTATCGCCAGGGAAAATTCAGCGCATCTCTTGTGCTCGTCGAAGAACTGGAGAAATCGCCACCTGTTCTGCCCAAAGTCTCGCTACTGCATGCCCGACTGGCAATCCAAGCCGGGGACCGTCCGACTGCCGCACGTTTTTATACCCAAGCCAAATCGCTTGAACCCTCTCTGGCCGACAGTGCCCTTGAACAGGAAATCGGCAACTACCTGCAACGCCCCGCTCCTCCACCTGTACCATCCAGTACCTCTTTTAGTATTCCAGATACACCATCTGCAGAGTTGTCCGCTTGGGATTTTTCCGCGAACACAGAGGAACCCGAACGTCTGCCAGCCGGAGACCTCCCACCTGACAATCCCTTCGCCGACATAGAACGTCCTTCAATTGCCTTTGCGGATGTTGGAGGCATGGACCCGGTAAAGGAAGAAGTCCGGATGAAAATCATCCTGCCACTCCAGCAGCCCGACCTTTTCAAGGCCTACGGCAAAAAAGTCGGCGGCGGCATCCTCATGTACGGACCTCCTGGCTGCGGAAAAACCTTTCTGGCCCGAGCAACGGCAGGAGAAGTGAACGCCGGATTTCTCGCCGTGGGCATCAGCGATATCCTCGACATGTGGATCGGGCAAAGCGAACGCAATCTTCACGCTATCTTCGAACAAGCCCGTGCCCACCGTCCATGTGTGTTGTTCTTTGATGAGGTGGATGCGCTCGGTGCCAATCGCACCGACATGCTCAAAAGCGGCGGGCGCCAAATGATCAACCAATTCCTATCCGAATTGGACGGCGTCAATTCCTCCAACGAGGGAATCCTGATCCTCGCCGCGACCAACACCCCCTGGCATCTGGATCCGGCCTTCCGCCGCCCCGGTCGCTTCGACCGCATCCTTTTCGTTCCACCTCCCGATCAGGAAGCACGCGCGTCAATCCTCCGCATTCACCTCAAGGGAAAACCGCAGGGAGACATCGACTTTGTCGGAATTGCCAGGAAAACCGACGGTTACTCCGGCGCGGACCTCAAGGCCCTGATTGACGCCGCTACCGAGGCAAAGTTACGCGAGGCTATGAAAAGCGGGAAGCTCCAATCCCTGCAAACCCGCGATATCTTGGATGCCATGCGACAGCATCGGCCCACCGTGCGAGACTGGTTCGAGACGGCGCGCAACTATGCGCTCTACTCCAATCAAAGCGGTACCTACGACGACATCCTGAATTATTTGAAAATCAAAAAATGAATGCGCATCTGGAACGTGCCCGCCTGCTTCATCTGCAGCGACGGCATGCCGAGGCAGAGCAGGAATTACGACAAAGCCTAGTGAGTACCCCGGGTGATCCTGATTGCCTGGCCCTGCTGGCCTTGTGCTTGTCCGAGCAAAACAAGCTCGGCGAGGCGTGTTCCACTATCCGTCAGGCAATTAGTGTCATTCCTGATTCGGGGCACCTCCACTATATTCACGCCCATATACTTGTCGCCGCCGAGCGATACGGACCTGCCTTTTCCGCCATAAACGAAGCCATCCGTCTCGATTCCGGCGACGATGACTACTTTGCCCAACTCAGTATCATTCAGCTCAACCTCGACAATCTCCAAGAATCATTGAAGGCAGCGGAGCAAGCCCTCCGGATTAATCCCGAAAACATTGAGGCAGCCAACTTTCGCTCCATGGCACTTATCCGGCTCGGCCGCAAGGACGAGGCCCACGTCACCATGGACTACGCGCTTGAGCGCGATCCGGACAACGCCCTTTCCCATGCCAGCCAAGGCTGGAATGAACTCCACCGCAACAATCCGAAAAAAGCTCTTGAGCACTTTCGCGAATCCCTTCGCCTGCAGCCTGACTACGAATATGCGCGACTCGGTATGCTGGAAGCCTTGAAGGCAAATAACCTCATCTACCGAGGAATGCTGGCCTATTCCCTCTGGATGGGACGGCAAAGCTCGAAAATACAATGGACCTTCATCATCGGGACTCTCGTTGCCCAACGCATCCTCCGCGTCACTGCCCAGAAATATCCGCAAATCAGTGTCTTCATCTGGCCAGTGCTCATCTGCTTTTACGGTTTTATATTTCTCTCTTGGGTAGCCACCCCTCTCTTTAACCTATTCCTGCGTTTCAACCGTTTTGGCCGACTCGTCCTCTCGGCTGACGAACGGAAGGCCAGTAACTGGTTTGCTCTCCCCCTCATCGGCACCATCGGCGGGCTCGTTGCCTTCGCCTGCGGGTGGTCTGCCGGTGTCATCATGGCGGCAGTCTGCGCTGCCACGGCTATTTGTGTATCTGCGGTCTTCACAGTCCTTGGCTCTGCCCGGATCCAGTTGGCGCTGGGCACTTCGGTCATCTTTATCCTCGGCATCCTCGGTTGTATCTTGATAGCCATGGGGTATAAGGAGCCGGGCAACGGATTACTGGGCATGCTCACCTTGGGATTTCTTGGTTTCCAATTCTGGGCCATCGCTCTTCAAAAGCGCGCGTGAACCCCCACTTGGAAAAAGCCCGCCTGCTCTACCGACAGGAACGCTTTTCGCTCGCCGAGCAAGAGCTCATGCAGGCATTGGCCGTTGAACCCCAAAACGCGGATTGCTTTTCATTGCTCGCGCTTTGCCGGGGAAAACAAAAAGACATTCGTGGCGCACTTGCCAGGATCAAGACCGCCATCGGGTTTGAACCGGATGCAGCGTATTATCACTATTTACAATCCATTATCCGGTCTTGGGGCCGAAATATCCCGGGTGCCATCGAATCCATTACCGAAGCCATTCGACTCGACCCTTATAATGCCGACTATTACTCCCTGATGAG
>JAITVQ010000022.1 GCA_031285745.1 Puniceicoccales bacterium
GAACAGATTGAAGCGGAGTTGCGCCGGTCCCTATATCCCGAGATGACCGCCGAGGATTTGCAGAAAACCATTATCCTGAATGCCAAGGCATTGATCGAAAAGGATGCTGATTTCTCCAAGTTCGCCGGACGTATTTTGCTCAGTTATATTTATGAAGAAGTGCTGGAGTGGGATATTGTCCGGGATGGTATTGAGAGTTTGCGCGAATTTCACCGGCGAAAATTTGCCTCCTATGTTGAACGAGGTATTTCGATCGGGCGGCTTTCTCCCAAGTTGCGTCTTTATGATTTTTCCCGATTGGCGGAGGCGCTTGATCCCAATGCCGACCTCGAGTTTGATTTTCTGGGTATCCAGACACTCTATGACCGTTACCTGATCGTGGACAAAACCGTAAAGCCTGCCCGTCGTCAGGAAACGCCGCAGTTTTTCTGGATGCGTGTCGCGATGGGACTGTTCCATCACGAGCCTGCGCTCCGGGAAGAGTGGGCGATCAAATTGCAGACAGTCTATAAAACCCGTCGTTGTTGTTCTTCCACGCCCACCCGTGTCAATGACGGGACCCTCCATTCCCAACTCAGTTCATGCTATCTCTACAAGGTGGATGACTCCATCGAGTCCATCATGACGCGGGGGATTGCCGAGAATGCGTATCTGTCGAAATGGGCGGGGGGATTGGGTGGATCATGGACGGCTGTGCGCGGCACGGGGGCTTATATCAAGGGCACAAACGGGGAATCGCAGGGAGTCATTCCTTTCCTCAAGCTGCACAATGACCAGTTGGTCGCGGTGAACCAAGGCGGCAAACGGCGAGGTTCCGGGTGCGCCTATCTGGAAACGTGGCATAACGATATCGAGGATTTTCTGGAGCTGCGCAAAAATGTCGGTGATGACCGTCGGCGTACCCATGATATGAATACGGCAAATTGGATTCCCGATCTGTTCATGAAACGCATGGAGGCGCGGCAGGATTGGACGCTGTTTTGCGCCAATGAGACACCCGACCTGCATGAACTTTATGGCGCAAGGTTTGAGGCGCGTTATCTCGAATACGAGAAGCTCGCCGAACAGGGAGAGATTTTTGGCAAAAAGGTTCCGGCCATCGAACTCTGGAAAAAAATGCTTTCGATGCTTTTTGAAACCGGACATCCATGGATTACCTTCAAGGACCCCTGCAATGTTCGGTCGCCACAGGATCACTGTGGGGTCGTGCATTCCTCGAATCTTTGCACCGAGATTACACTCAATACTTCGGCAGAAGAGACGGCGGTGTGCAATCTGGGCTCCATTGTGCTCGATCAACATCTCGACAGCGAAGGGAATATTGACCACGCGAAGCTTCGGGAAACCGTGCGTATTGCTGTGCGTGCCCTGGATAATGTAATCGATATTAATTTTTATCCGACGAAGGCGGCGGCGACAGCCAACCAGCGGCACCGTCCGGTGGGGCTTGGTATTATGGGGCTGCAGGATTGTCTTTATGCCAAGGATGTTTCTTTCGCCTCGACGGAGGCTGTTGAATTCAACGACGCCGTGATGGAAGCCGTGGCTTATTATGCCTACGAGGCTTCGTCTGATCTGGCGGTTGAACGCGGTGCCTATCCCAGCTACAAGGGCTCAAAGTGGGATAGGGGACTGTTTCCGCAGGATACTGTTGATTTGTTGGAGAAGGAACGCGGAGTCCCAATTGAAGTTGAGCGAAAGGGTAAGCTGGACTGGACTCCGATACGGGCCAAGGTTCGCCAACAGGGGATGCGTAATTCCAATGTGCTCGCCATTGCTCCTACTGCGACAATTTCCAATATCGTGGGCAGTTCGCCGTGTATTGAGCCGACCTACAAAAATCTTTTTGTAAAAAGTAACCTCTCCGGGGAGTTCATCGAATTGAATGGGCATCTGGTGCGGGACTTGAAGCGAATCGGGCAATGGAACCAGGCAATGATAGACCAGCTCAAATATTTTGATGGAGAACTGGAGAATGTCGCTGAACTGCCGGAATGGATCAAAAAGAAATACCTGACGGCTTTTGGGATTAGTTATGAATGGTTCATTGAGGCGGCGGCCCGTCGGCAAAAATGGATCGACCAGGCGCAGTCCGTGAATCTCTTTCTCGGTTCACCCGACCTGAAGGCGCTTTCCCACATGTATCGCTTGGCGTGGCGAAAGGGGCTCAAGACGACGTATTATTTACGGACATTGGGAGCCTCGAATATCGAAAAGGCCACTGTGCAGGTGAAGAAAGATGTGCGCGGGGTGGTGGCCGGGGATTCCAATTCTCGTTCCTATACCGAGGCGGAAAAGAATGCGTGCTCCATTGAGGCAATGTTGAACGGAGGAACCTGCGAGGCATGCCAGTGATGCCGAGAATAATGTGGCATGGATACAAATTTGACATAATTCTTCCGGAGATGCTTGATTATTAAAGGCATTGATTTTTGTGAACTATTTTTTAATCCGCATGTCTTATAAACAACACAGCTTACTTTTATCATGAAAACCAAGACGTTACTGCTCGCCTTAGCCTGCTTGCTTCCTGTTTGCGTGAATGCCCAGGAGAAAACTGTCGATTTGAAAATCGAACTGCCTCCGGTTGTACTTACGGGAACACCGGTGCCGATCAAGATTCAGAATTTGGAACCGGCTCGCAAAGGTTCGCGTGAAGTGTTGAAGGTACCGGAAGGCACGACCAACCTTGCCTTGAACAAACCGGTGACCTCCAGCGACAAATCGCCGATCGTGGGAGAATTGTCTTATATCACCGATGGTGACAAGGATGGTGACGAGGGATACGAAGTCGAGCTCATGCCAGGCGTGCAATGGGTGCAGATTGACCTGCAAAAAGAGTCGAATATCTATGCTATTTGCGTGTGGCATTACCATCGCCAGAAACGTGCTTATCGCTCGGTCGTTGTGCAGATTTCCAATGATCCTGCATTTAAGACAGGTGTGACCACCGTCTTCAACACTGACTATGATAACGTGACCAAGTTGGGCGAAGGCAAGGATATGTCCTACATCGAAACCAACGAAGGCAAGCTGATCCCGGTGTCCAATGTCAAGGGGCGCTATGTACGTCTTTATAGCGCAGGAAACACCACCAATACCGGTAACCACTACGTCGAAGTCGACGTTTACGGCAAAGTTGCCAAGTAAGCCTGACTGCAATGTCGCCGATAGTTGGCGGTGATCTTGCGAGAATGCTTTCAAAACCCGTTTCCTGTGA
>JAITVQ010000075.1 GCA_031285745.1 Puniceicoccales bacterium
TAATCATATAATCGAAACTCACAGATTTGGTCACATATTCCAGCAATCGATCTATGGAGACATTGCGCATGGTTACACTTATATTCGGATTCAAATGCTCCGGATCAATGAGCACCATATTGACGCCCTTTTGCTCAGGATCATACATTTTCGACAATTCGGAGAGAGTCTCAACGACCCTAGATAATGGCGCATCACGAAATGTAACTGCCGGGATGACAGCCCTTAGGCGCCCTGAGACAGGATCGCTTTCAACCACTGGGTCATGGTCCCATATATCCTCTTTTAATGACTCCGGGGAGGAACGCTCCTTGGAAAATGATCCACCTATTGGTGAAAAACCATCACTTCCTGACATTTTCCCATTCCCACCTGCCTTGCCCCCAACCGATGGAACACCTTTCCCAGAAAGGCTTGACTCGGTTTTTATTCCCTCTCGGCGACCTTTTGTCGAAAGCCTTCCCTCTTCTACAACATCTCCAACGATTGATAATTGATCCAATTTCCCGGAGGTAACGGAGAGGTATCTCGTTCCAGAATCCACGGGGGTGGTTGTGTCTTTTTCTGAAACAGGCTTTCCTTCGAAAGAGCTGTCCGCAAACAGCAGGCGACCTTCCCCCATTTTGGAAATCTCTCCCGCCCCACTAATCATTCCTCCATTTATAGTCTGACCTGATGCTGTTGAACGCGGCATCGTGCCATAATCAATGGAACCTTTATCTTTCACCAAATTTCCACTCAAATCAAAATCAGCTTCTCTTTTTTCATCTTTCGCAAGAGGTTCTAAATCGCCAACATCCGCCCGAAGAGGGTTCCGATGAAAATACTCGGTAACGCTCTCGTCTGAAACAAGCGCAGCCGCGCCTATAGTTCCCGCGAGATTTCGAGGAGCAGAGGTTATCTTGAGATCAACCATTTTTTCCCCTGAGGCCATAACCGCCTCCTTGCTGACATCCTGTCTCTCCACCGAGGCCCCCCGGTAAGCAACTGCAGGAGATTGGGCAGGGGCAGAAAACGCAACTGTGCTTTCCAATTTGGTTCCTGCGTTTATACTTCTGCCGTTAGCACTATCTCTCCTGACAATTTGGGCTGCCCGTCTCATGGATGCTGCCTCATGAGAAAGATCCGTCCCGGATGAAACCGATGAATTAGGCTCCGCAACGATTTTTCCCGTCGCTGGCTTTGTCGTGCCGGAATAACCAGAAGTAGAAAATGATTTTTTCTTGGCGGATAGTTCAGAATCCCTTTCCGCCTCGACCGATTCACGCTGCTTATCCGCAAAACTCACTCCCGAATCGCCTGAGGGTTTCCTTGCGACAATTGCACTCGGTGCCGTCGGCCTTGGTGGTTGCGGTGCACTCGTTGCAGGCACACTGCGCGCTCGCATATTGGGAGTGAGACTGTCGATTACGCCACCCTCGACAGAAAAAGGAGCCCCATCCTGCGCTTTACCCTGCTTTTCAGAAAAGTCTCCCGAACTTCGACCACCGCCCCTTCCCACGCCAATTCCAGAGCTAGTCATACCAAGGGAACTGGCATCGGCAGATGATGACGGTTTCCCGCTCTGTGCTATATCGGAGATCCTTGCCTCGCCCAGGGTGCTCGAATACCTATCATAGTGCATTCCGTTTTCCGGAGGCGTTAAACTCCCCTGTCCACCTCCCGAGCCAAAAGTAAAAGTTACCGCTTCCTCGGGAATCCTCGATTTGAGAACAGTGATTTCTGGTGCAGGCCAGAAAGCCGGGCCAGCTACAAAGACACCGACAACCGCACAGGCGGCACACGCGGCAATGGTCCCGATATTTTTCCGAAAGAATACAGGCCAGGGCACAATATTGGTCGAGGCCTCCTTCAAGGCAGACTTGCTCATCCGGTTGCCATCCCCCGGCATAGTCTCCACCCAGGGCTTAATTTCCATTCCGCTCAATTTCCTCAGCAACACGGCACGCCTCGCCTCGTCCATGCGCAGGTCTGGCGAATCGGCGGAAGCCTTGAGTGCCTCCTGCAAGGTCGGCAGGGTCTCGATCAATTCATCACGATAAGCCCGCAGTTCGGGATCGTCGCGCAACAGTTGCTCGACAGCGGCAGTTTCATCGGTGGAGGCCATGCCCAGCACGACCGCCAGCACGCGGGCTTCGCGTTCGGCGCGGGCTTCGTCGGAAATGCGATGGTGGTGGTTCATGGTTGCTGTGTTTGGAGTTGGGCTTTGTCGCCTGCGCGATGGAAGGCGGCGGCCAGTCGTTTCAAGGCGTGATGGAGACGATAGCCGACATTGCCGCTGGTAAACCCGGTACGGCTGGCAATCTCGTCGTAGGAAAGTTCCTGTTCAAACTTGAGCCGGACCAGTTCCCGGTCGGCAGGCGGCAGGTCATCAAGGCAGAGTCGCATGAGGAGGATACGTTCTGTACGCTCAAGCTCGTCCGCCGGGACAGCCGTATCGTCGGGAAAAAGTTCGTGATGTTCGTCGAGTGAGTCATGGCGGACGTTGCTACGCCGATGATTGGAAGCCAGATTTCGGATGGTGCGGAAAAGCCAGGCGCGCGGATGCACGACACTGTTGCCTGCGTTATGCAGGCGGATGAACGCTTCCTGCACGATGTCCTGGCCCACTGCGAAGTTACCTGTCAGCCCGGTGGCGAAATGCAGCATCCGGGACTCTTCGGCGAGGAAGAGCATTTCAAGCGACTCAGGAGGGGCTGCTGGGTTGTCGGCCATGGGCAACAGGTGCGCGCGAGTTAAGGAAGCTTCAGGCCAGTTTGCAGGTATTCACATAAGAGAAGACACACGACGGAGGGTTTTCTTAGGTGATTTCTTAAAAAAGTTTAAGACAGAATCGGATTCAAAGACAAACTGAATGTAAGATTCTGGTTTTAAGGGGGAAATGCGCGATAGGGGCAGAGGGGCAAAGCGTCAGAGAGTCAAGGAGAGGATTCCAATCCCGAATGGGTGAAGGTATCCGGTCTTGGGTCATAGGTCCAAGGGAGTAGGAAATTGTTTTTCCAAAACCTTATACCCAAGACCTCAAGACCTTGAGTCCCCTGTCCCCTACTTCTCAATTTTCACAATTACTTCGATTGTCACTTGACCCAACCGGGGTGTTGCAGGACGCTTAGGGGACTTATACGTCCCAAGCCGACAATCCATGCGTCAATACTTTCTCCGGCGTCTGCTGCTACTTCCGATTACGCTGCTTGGCATTACCTTTATTGCTTTCCTGATCACCCGCTTTGTTCCCGGGGGGCCACTTGAGCAGGCTGTCGCCGAAAAACAGGCTTTTGCCGGACGCGGCACCGGACGGGGGATGGAAAACAACAGTGTGCTCTCCCCAGAGGAAGAGTTGCAATTGAAGCGTTTCTACGGGTTGGACCAGCCGTTCCTGCCCGCTTATGTCGCCTGGCTGGGTATCTGGCCCCGTCCGATCAATTCGCAGGTGGTATTGGTTCCGTTCGGGGAAAAATCGGTCGAAACACAACTGGTCTACGAGGTATCCAACACCGGGGATGCCCCCTTGGTTTTACGGATTCCGGCCACCATCTCGCTCAATGTCGATGGGTCTCCGTCAATTACCCTTGACCCAGCCAAGGCATCTCAGGCTGTTGCGGTCTTTGCCAAGGAGCACAATGTTGAGGCAAACTCTCTTGAGCCACGGGTTCAAGCCGGATGGACGGCGCGATTGCTAAAAACGGACAATCCCGTTACGGCAACCACGGCCTCGAACCAACCCGTGAAGGTAGATATCTTTCAACTTAAAATCGACGGCCTCCTCCAGGGCAACCTCGGACGCTCCTACCTGCGCAATCAACCCGTGCTGGATATCATCGTGGAAAAGCTTCCGGTATCGGCCTGGTTCGGGTTGTGGACGCTGGTGCTCACCTACGGCATTTGCATCCCGCTCGGTATTGTCAAGGCGCTGCGCCACCGCACCGCCATTGATAATACGACCTCGCTGTTGCTTTTTATCGGTTACGCCCTGCCCGGCTATATTCTTGCGGTCATCCTGCAATACGCATTCGCCTTTCATCTCAAATGGCTCCCGCACTCGGGATTTGTCAGCGAGGGTTTTTCCCAACTCGGTTTCTGGCAAAAAACAGGTGACCTGCTATGGCATACGTTCCTGCCGCTCGTCTGCCTGACGTTCGGAACCTTCGCCCTGATGACGATGCTGATGAAGAACACGCTGATGGATAACCTGGCGCTCGACTATGTGCGTACCGCCGTGGCCAAGGGGGTCAGCTTTCGCTCCGCCGTCATCAACCATGCCTTCCGCAACAGTCTGGTACCCATCGCCACCAGTTTTGGCAACAGTGTGGGACTGCTGCTCACGGGAAGCTTCCTGATCGAGAAAATCTTCGACATCGATGGAGTCGGGCTGCTCAGCTACAGTTCACTGGTGGAGCGTGATTATCCGGTCTTTCTCGGTTTGCTGACCTGCTCCGCATTCCTCCTTCTGCTGGGAAACATCATATCCGACGTCTGCGTGGCCTGGGTCGATCCGCGTATCCGTTTCGACAAATAACCACCGGGAATACGCATTATGTTCGGCCTCAAATTAAATCCCAACACCCGGCGCAAGCTGCAACGATTCAAGTCGATCAAGCGCGGCTATTATTCTTTTCTCGTGCTCGTATTTTGTGTGTTGGTCGCAGGGGTGGGTCCCTGGCTGGTGAACAGCCGCGCCTTGATTGTGAAATATAACGGAGAGTATTTTTTCCCTACTCTGGGACGCATGATCCCAGGCGAAACCTTCGGGCTCGATTATGAATACGAAACCAATTATCGCGCGCTGCAGGAACATTTCTCCGCCGAGGGCAAAGGGAACTGGGTGCTGATGCCGCCCATCCCCTACGACGGCACTGAGGTCTGCGAGGTACGCGAAGCGCTTGTTTACCAAGACGGACGCTACCTCACTCCGCACGACAAGAAACCGTATGCCGATGGCACCGCCTATTTGTTTCATCCCAACGGAAGAACCCAGCGGGTATGGCGGGTGCTGGATGGGAAACTGCATGGCATGATGTACGGCTACGACATGCACGGGGACTTGATCGAGAAAGCCCGCTGGATCGACGGCAAGCTGGACCACTACACGCCTCTTGCTACCGGCTTGTCCAAGGAATTTACAGAGCCCAGGATCGACCAGATCCAGTACATTCTTCCTTATCCCAACCAACCCGGATTAGGCGGACATATCCTGGGAACGGATGAGTCGGGACACGATGTAACCGCACGGCTTTTTTATGGATTCCGGGTGTTGTGCATTGCCAGTGTAATCTACCTCGCCTTCACCTACGCCATCGGCATCGTGGTCGGCTGTGCCATGGGTTATTTTGGCGGCTGGGTGGATATGGTCGGGCAACGATTGGTCGAGATATGGTCGAACATCCCCTATCTCTACCTAATTATCTTTCTCAGTTCGATTTTGGTGCCGAATTTATTCTGGCTGATGTTGATCATCGTGGCGTTTTCCTGGATCACGATGACTTACTACATGCGCACCGGCACCTACCGGGAAAAGGCGCGTGAATACATTAGCGCCACCCGGCTGCTCGGGGCAGGGAATATCCGCATCATTTTCCGGCATATCCTTCCCAATACGCTTTCAACCATCGTAACCTTCATCCCGTTCATGATTGCTGCCGTGGTTACACAGTTGACGGCGCTGGACTTTCTGGGATTCGGGCTTCCGCCCACGGAGCCATCCTGGGGTGAGATGCTCCGGCAGGGAACGGAAAATTTCGACAGCCCCTGGATACTATCGAGCGTCACCGTCTGTCTCGTCGTGCTACTGGTGCTCATCACCTTCGTAGGTGAAGCCATCCGCGAGGCATTTGATCCGAGGAAGTTCACGACATACCAGTAGGAAAATAAGAAAGAAGAAATGAGAAAGAAGAAAGACAAGACAGGCATTACTGAAAGCGCATCACCAAAGCGTGAAGGGATGCCAACGTCCCGTCATTATCTCACCGTATCACGATCTCGTTTCTGGCACAAGGTCGCTTTCATTTCTTATTTCTTATTTCTCATTTCTTATTTTCCTCTTTCCGCCTCCTCCATGCGCCCGGAGGATATCTACCAGTCGCCCGAGGCGGCCGCCTACTACAAAGCACATCCTGATTTTTTCCATTTCGCCACGCCTGCCGATTTACCCAAGGACTTGATCTGGGAAACAAATGACACCGATACTGAGTTTTCCGATCCCCAGGCCAAGCTCGGCGGCGTGTTCAATTTCGCTTTTCCCGTATTCCCGCCGACCCTGCGCCGGGTCGGCCCCAACTCCAATAACAGTTTTCGCGGATATGCCTACGATGCCTACGATCTGGCGCTGACATTTCCCAACCCCGAGACCGGAAAAACCATTCCCGGCACCGCGCTATCCTGGGCAGTCTCGAAAGACCGTCGCACGGTTTACTATAAGCTCGACCCGAATGTGTGCTTCACGGACGGGCAACCGGTGACGGCGGATGACTATTTCTTCGCATTCTATTTCTTCCAGTCGCCCCATATCGTGGCTCCTTTTTACAATGACTATTATTCCCGGGAGTTTGCGGGGATTACCAAGTTCGACGACTACACCATCGCCATCACGTTGCCCGATGAACGACCAGATCCGTTGTATTTCGCAATGATGTACCCGATCCCCCGGCAGTTCTTCAAGGAGTTCGGTCCCGATTACCCCTCCCGCTATCAATATCGCTACCAGCCTACTACCGGACCCTATCAAGTGCTAGACGGTGACGTCCGCATGGAACAATCCATTACCTTCACCCGCGTGAAAAACTGGTGGGGAGACTCCCGCCGTTATTATCGGAATCGCTACAATCCCGACAAACTCGTCTTCCGGATTGTCCGGGATAATGACAAGATTTTCCAGATGTTCGTCCTCGGGGAGATCGATGCCCTGGATATTCGGACACCCAAGTTCTGGTACCGTTTGAATAACGAGCCGGTCTTCCAGAAAGGCTATGTCGAAAAAGCCACGTTCTACTACGAGAAACCGCGTCCCACTTACGGTATCTACATCAATACGTGGAAACCATTTCTCGGCGATCTCAACGTGCGCCTCGGTCTCCAATACGCCATGGATTTCCAACGGGTGATCGATACCTTCTTCCGGGGAGACTATCAGCGGTTGAACCAGATGTTCGAGGGCTACGGCGAATTTACCAACCCCAACGTAAAGGCCCGTCCTTACGATCCCGACCGGGCCATGGCTTATTTCGCCAAGGCAGGTTTCGCCAAGCGCGGCCCCGACGGCATCCTCGTCAACAAGGATGGAACGCGCCTTTCCTTCGAGCTGACGATGGATGATTCCGAGATGCGGAAATTTCTTCCGACACTGGTAGATTCCGCCCGCAAGGCCGGACTGGAACTACGCCCGGAAGTGCTGCAGCGTACCACGCAATTCAAGAAGATATTGGAGAAGAAACACGATCTCTGTTTCTCGGCGTGGGCGACGGTGGGAAAATATCCCGATTTCTGGCAGACTCACCATATCGACAACGCCATCGAAACTGATGCTGACGGCACGGTTAAGGCCAAACGGCAAACCAACAACATCACATCCACACGGGACAAGGAACTGTCCGAACTCATCGACAGGCACCGCATAGCCAAAACCGAGCAGGAGGTGAAGGACCTCGGTTGGGAAATCCAGCAACGCATCCACGACGAGGCCAGCTTCATCCCCGCCTTCAAGGTCGCCACCTACCGGCTGGCCTATTGGCGCTGGTTGAATTTTCCGAAAAACTTCGGAATGAAGGCGAGTGACGAGTTTATCGAAACCTCAGTCTTCTGGATTGATGAACAAAAAAGGGCGGAGACCCAGAATGCCTTGCGCACCGGAAAAACCTTCCCTCCGCAAAACCGCGTTTACGACCAGCACAATTCGGAAAATTAACTATGAAAAAGTTTCTAGCGTCTAGCGTTGAGCGTTTAGAGATAGCTGACTCAAAAGCTCTCTCTGCTACTACCCTGCTCCCAATTTGTAATTCGTAATTCATAATTCGTAATTTCCTTTTGAGCCATGAGCCACGACAGCATCCTAACCATTGAAAACCTCACCATCGGGTTCGACACCGAGGCGGGGCATCTGACCGCAGTGGACGGGATTTCCCTGACTGTGCCGCGCGGAAAGACCCTGGGTATTGTTGGCGAGTCGGGATCGGGCAAGAGTGTCACGGCACTTTCCATCATGCGGCTCCTGCCCCAGCCCATGGGAAAAATCACCGGGGGTTCGATCTGCTTCGAGGGACGAGACCTCGTGAAGATACTATTGGAGGAGATGCGCAAAATCCGTGGCAGCGCCATCGGCATGGTTTTCCAAGAACCGATGTCCGCGCTCAATCCGGTTCACAAAATCGGGAGGCAGATTACCGAGTCCATTCGTCTGCACACGACACTCTCCCAGACGGAGGCCAATCAACGGGCCATCGCCCTGCTCCAAAAGGTGGGCATTCCCGCCGCCGAGACCCGCATGCAGTCCTATCCGCACCAGCTTTCCGGCGGCATGCGCCAGCGGGTGGTGATCGCCATGGCGCTGGCCTGCAATCCCAAGCTGCTCATCTGCGACGAGCCGACCACAGCACTGGATGTGACCATCCAGGCGCAAATCCTCGAACTGCTCAAATCCCTGCAGGCCGAGTTCAGGATGTCGATCATCCTCATCACACACGATCTCGGCGTAATCGCGGAAAATTGCGACGAGGTGGCGGTGATGTATGCGGGACGCATCGTGGAAAAAACCGACGCCAAGACACTTTTCGCCCGACCATTGCACGCCTACACGCAGGCGCTGCTGCAGGCGATTCCCTCGCTGGACTCAACACCTAAGACCCGGTTGCCCGCCATCGAGGGCATGGTGCCGGGACTGGCTGAACTAAAGCCGGGCTGCCGTTTCGCGCCCCGCTCCGGTCGCCCCTACACCGAGGAAGACCTGATGATCCGCCCGCCGTATGTGGAAATTGAACCCGGGCACTGGGTCGAGAACTCACGCGTATGCGTGGGAACGGAAATAAGAAATGTGAAATAAGAAATATGAAATCAACGAAACCACGGCGCATCGGATTATTTCCAATGATGAGAAATCACAAAGATCGGAAATATAATCATGAAACGGATACAACAACGTCTCTATTTCTGATTTCTCATTTCTAATTTCTTATTTTTCCCATTATGCCTCCTCTTCTAGAAGTCAAAAACCTCCGTATGCACTTTCCCGTGCGGGGCGGCGTCTTTTCCCGAATCAAGGGGTGGTGCAAATCCGTGGACGAGGTTTCCCTAACGGTAAAGGCAGGCGAGACACTGGGACTCGTGGGAGAATCGGGCTGCGGAAAGTCCACACTGGGAAAAACCATCGCGGGGCTCTACACACCCACGAAAGGGAATGTGTTCATCGACGGTACGGAGGTTTCCCTGCTCTCCAACCGCCAGCGGTTGCCCTGGCGAAAGCACCTCCAGATGATCTTTCAGGATCCGGTAGAGTCGCTTAACCAGCGACACTCCATCGGGGAAATCCTCAGCGAACCTTTCATCATTCACGGTATCGGCACCAAGGCCGATCGGACACGTTGGGTAAAGGAATTACTCGGCAAGGTCGGGCTGCCGCCCGAGGCTGCCGATCGCTTCCCCTTTGAATTTTCCGGCGGACAGCGGCAGCGTATCGGCATTGCGCGAGCCATCGCACTCAAGCCCCGCTTAATCATCTGCGACGAACCCGTCTCCGCGCTTGATGTATCCATCCAGGGGCAGGTGTTGAACCTGATGCTCGACCTGCAACGGGAGATGGGGCTGGCCTACATCTTCATCGCGCACGACCTCGCGGTCGTGAAGCATGTCTCGGACCGGGTGGCCGTCATGTATCTTGGCAAGATCATCGAGCAAGGGCCGATGGAGGAAGTTTATCGCAATCCGCTGCATGCCTATACCAAGGCGCTCATCTCCGCCATTCCCCAGCATACGCCGGACAAACGGCGCAAACGTATTCTGATTCCGGGCGATGTGCCCTCCCCCATTAATCCACCAGCGGGCTGTGCCTTCGGTCATCGCACCAAGCATCCCCGCTACGCGGAGACGATAGACCATCCACCACAACTTCACGAAGTGCTGCCCGGCCATTGGGTCGCCTGTTCCCCGTGTTGTGTGGAGGAGTGGGTAATGGAGAAGGCGAAGGACAGGTAAGTAAAAACACTCGTCCTGATCCAGACTCACCACCTCATAGATACAGCATTTCAATCAATAAAGTCCGGATGTCTTAAAATTGGTAGGGGTTGGGCGAATGCTGTATCACCAATCTTGGTTAAGAAACTGGCTTCATCCATCAAAGGAACCTAACGAAATTGAGACTAGAGGCATGAAAACAGGATGCAGAGTCTCCATTGTGGTCTTCATGATGGGTTCCTGCCAATGACATAGTCCGATCATGAGGATCATCATTTGGCAAAATCCTTTGCCGAGTCCCGATCATGAAGCCAAGCAAATGACTTTCCATTGGATTTCTCGTTTTCATGAGTCCAAGCAAATAGGAAATCAAATGATTTGGCTTCGTCATGTAACCAACATTTGGTTCCTGCGCACGGAATGGTCGCGTCATAAGTCCAAGCAAACGAGAAATCGAACGGAATGACTCAATGATGGAAGCCACAATGGGGACTCTCCAACTGTTATGAAGCCGTCATTCTCATAGTATTTTCAATTAACCAAGTCGTGGATAACTTGGTAATCGGCAGGGATGGCTATATACGAAAAACCATCCCTACCCCATAATGTCCATGTTGTTCGAAAACACTACAGTCACTCTCTCCGTCGCCGGGAGATCATAATTACCCCCATGCCGACAATTCCACCCAATACCGCATACGTGGACGGCTCCGGGATGAGAGCAGCGGTTCCATTGATCACAATATCATTGAAATGCAGGTTTCCGGTATCACCACCAGCAGAAGTCTTGGAAGCCGTGAATTTGAAAATCACCTCTCCGCTGGTGATATTGGTCAAAACAATCGGCGATGCAGGCGAAAATGTCACTGAATATACCTACTTATGGGATCAGAGCCTGTGCCATTTCCCCCAGCAAGCCCCAAATCAGCGGAGGCAATGGCCGTAAAGACTCCTCCATTATCAACGCTGTATGACCATGTTCCTGTATCATAAGCACCACTGCCGTTTCTATAAACAGAGTTGAAAATGCTATCGATGGTCAGGGAACTTCCGACACCCACATTAATTGTAAAACGGAAATCTGAATTATCCCAAGATGCCAGACTTATTGAGGATGCAAAGTCGTTACCAGTTGATCCACTAGGAGTCCCGACACTCCATTTCAATGGACCTGTGGAAACCAGATTGCCAATAGCTAAGAAGTTAAAATCACTGGATGCCAAAGAGGAAGAGGCGATTAGGTTATTGGTAATAGGTATTGGAGAGGTACTACCATCATACCAAGTCATATTGGTAAACGTCCAATCAGCCAACACGGCAGCAGTCAGTGATGATGTTGCCATCAAGGTACCTGCAACAGTAAGAGTAAATGGTTTGAAAAGCTTCATTTGAGAATGCTTGGGTCGTTAGCAACAAGGTAGGCGGAAATCACTACAGGCAACTCCCACCATATATAGTTAATCCTGTAAATAATTGGACGTGATAATGGCGTCGCTAAGAGAGAGGTAAGCATGGTTTCGCCAGAAGCGTTTCAGGTTGGCCCAGAGTTGTTCGATCGGGTTGAGGTGTG
>JAITVQ010000085.1 GCA_031285745.1 Puniceicoccales bacterium
TTGATCTCCAAAAAGCTTTTTTTCTGGCTCAATCAAGTGCCTCCTTCCTGTCGTTTTTATCAAAAGGGCATGGCAGGGGGTGTTCCCCCTGCGTACCCAAATTGCTACTCTTTTTCGTCCAGATATGTAGCCTGAAGGTCAGCCATATGGAGAAGCAACGCCAGCGGATATTTGGTAAACGCGCCGCTCATGGCATAACCGCCACCTTTTAAGCTGTCATCGAAGCCGCCCATGTGCCAGCGGATTGCCATAGCTTCTTCCCTTTCAAGACGCATAAACGCGCCGATAATATATACGGATTTTTCGCCATGGCCATAGGGAAGCTGATCATCAACGGTATAATAAGGCACCTTCACCCACTGACCAACTTCGTTCTTGGCATTTCGCATCTCGATCTTGTAGAAGTCGGCTTTGCACAAATCATGAAGCAAGGCGCAGATAGCGATGGTCTCGTCAGTATACGGCGGGACCGCACCATACTCGTTTGCAACAAGGCTTTTCAGCCGGTTATGAACATTTATACTATGCTCCAGCAGCCCACCCTCTCTTGCCAAGTGATATTTAGTGCTGGCCGGAGCGGTGTAAAAATCGGTTGATTTTAACCATTTCAGCAGATCGTCTGCTCCGGCTCGAAAGATATTCTCCCCGTAATGAGCATCGAATGTTATATTAAAATCGCTCATGCCGTCCTCTCTTTCTTTACGTTCCAGATGTCACAAAGATCAGCATCCAGTTTTATGCCGAAAACATGATACTTTTCTTCAAAGGACGATTTGCCCATATCGTGCGCTTCTCGGTGCAGCTTCCATTGGAGAGGGAGAACCCGCATCCCATGGTGAATGATGTCCTTACGATCCCGCCCCATCCCCACAGCGTCCACATGGTGTAACTGTGCCTTTTTCTGGGTAATACAGCATTTTTTATGTACCAAGCACCAGTAAATGTAACGGGCGATATCCGGGGAACGCTCTGCCAATGAACCTTCAGTGGGGATATCATGCTCCAAGCAGAATTCGATAAGGTATTCCAGATAGTCATTGGCCGTGGTAACATCAACATCCGAAAGGCTGAAATAATCGCATCCAGTCAATGCGATGAAGTTATATTTCCAGATCGCCTTTACCTGTTCAGGCTCATACCCGGTATACTCGGAGATATCCCGCATGGTGGCGTAAATCTTTTTTCGCTGCTGATTGGTGATCCTACGGCCATCATCAATACGCACACCCACATCGTAAATCTGCCGCTTCTCAATAAGGTAAGTATCAGAAAAAGGAACGAACGCATAGAAGCCTTCATTGGGTATAACCTCGCTGATATGGCCTGTTGCGTTCATTCCTTTCCCTCCCTATTGCCTACCCGGTTTATACTCTCCCAGAACCCAACGCAGCGCATCATTAAACCCGCGCCAGTAATCCTCATGGTCTGGATGCCCTATCAGCAGCTCTTTTTCTATATCAGGCCGTGTTTGCATTCTGGGTGTGCATCTGTTCACCGGGGAAGCAGCTGCACTTTTCATATTCCGTACGGTTGGTTTTTCGCCCCGCTGTTTAATATCCTCATACCGCTGAACCTGTTCTTCACGCGAATATCCGGACATCTGGACGGCTGCTGTAGCGGATATCTCGCCATTCTTCACCGCATCTTTTATCTGCTGTGGCAGCTCATCAGCCTCCAGCCATTTCTCCACCGCTTGGCGTGTTACACCAAATGTGACGGCGATTTGCTGGACAGAATAGCCCATGTTTAGCAGCTTTCTAGCCTTTTCGCCCTTGTGAATCATAGTGTCCTCTCTGCGGATTTCATTCTCCGCAATGAGAACTCCAAACAGATCAGCATCAGAGCCGCCACGAACAATAGCTGGAATGAGTAGGGGCGGTTTCCCTTCGGCGGCAAGGCGGCGATTTGCTTCCAGCGTGGCCTTAGTGCGTCCACGGCCAGCGACAACCTCAATGACTTCGCCATTCTTGCGGACAATGATAGGCTCAAGCACCCCATGCATGGCGATATTCGCAATCATGCTCTCGCTTGGCTCATCCTCTACCCTGGGATCGTACAGGGGATGGTTTTTGTCAGTTACCAGCGTCAGCCTTTCCGGTTCCAACCTGAAAATGTTACCGCGTTTTGCATCAATTGAGGATTTCCCCATTTACAATTTCACCACCTAGACCTTCGCTTTATTCTAATGGGTCAGGCTCATCTTCCGGGAAATCATCCGGTTGGTACTCGGGAAAATCCTGCTGATAAGCATCCTGCACCGCACTAGGTTCAATTTCGTTGGGATCGCTGCTGAGAGCCGTCTCCATCATGACCTCATCCTGGTCGTACATCCCTTGAAAGTCATCCGGGAAGGCTTCGCGGAGAGCCTGAACAAGCGCTACTTTGCGGATCATTGTTCCCGGCTTCACTGCCCAATTGGATGCGGGTTTCCCATCTTTTTTCAAGCAGTATTCCTCGAACGAAACGGTCATCTCGGTAGGCACATCGTCGCCCTTCACAAAAACTTTGGCCCATCCACCGACAAGCTGCTCATCTTCAAGTACAAGAGAGCCAACCCTATTTTCCAGCTCCCCATTTTCCTTGCGGACGATAACGCCAGCTTGCATGCCGCCATAATCCTTATTGCGACGCGCTCTTTTGGTGAATACCTCCTTGCCGGTGACGATGGTGGCCGGCTGGCTCCCATATTTGATGAGATAGGCTTCCTTAATAAAAGGATTGAGCCGCTGTGCTTTGCACAGGTTAAGAAACATCACGACCTCCTGATCAGTGACATTCCCGTTTCCATTGACCAGATAATTTCGAACAATAGATGGACTCAGCTTGATAACGGTGCCGTTGCTCTCGTACTCAATAGCCTTGTCGGTTTTCGCTGCTAGGCTGTTCTGGACTGCTGCCATGGAATAATCCTCCCCTCGTTGTCTGACGGCACAGAGCCGTAATGGATATTATGTTTTTGCGTCAGAGCCTTCATTTCACGCCGGAACGCTTCTGTAGTAGCGAAAAACCTCACGTCAATGGTTTTCGTTTCCTCAAATTGAGGACTGCCATTATGGAAAGTTGTTTCAGAAATTTGTTCGACTTCGGCGTCGGGAGTGGATATCGGGGCAGATGCGGCAGCTTTTTTCTCCGATTCCAAAACCTTTAGCTTCGCCGCCTGTTCCTCTATGCGGTTTTTCTCGCTCAATGCCGCCGACATATCCTGTGTGCGAAGATATACATCCAGCACCTGTTGCTCACAAGGAAGGCGCATGGCCTGTATGATGCTGATGTCATTCTTAATCTTTGTGATGCTCTCAATCATTTCGCGCTGGATAGCAGGAACTTGGACTGTTTTATTTCCCCATTTGGGATTTAGCACCATATCAATGGGAACAAGGTCAATCAGGGAGCCAATATTATTCCGGTAGAACTGCTCAATGACAAGGTATTTATCCTTCTTTTCCTGCTCATCGAAATTCTTGACCTGAGTGTCAATGGCATCAATCGGCTGCTGGATCATCGCCGTCAATTCCTTCACCCGCGACTCAAATGATTCATACGGGGCCATATAAGTCTTTTTGACACTTTTCCTTGCCTGATCAACATCACCTTTCAGGCGATTCAGATCAGAGCGATCCTCTTTAGCACTCCTAATGCTATCCTCAGTAACCACAAGGTTGTTGTACCGTTCCAGTCGCTGCGATAGTTCTGATTTCAGCATATCGAAATTAAACTCGATGGATTGTGGGAGTAAAGCCAAATCTGTTTGTAAAGTAAATTTCATGTCCTGCCCTCCTATATACTTGATAGATTCCAACTCATGGGACGCCTGTCGGACTGAACATGCTCCCAGAAGTCAATTTCCGCTTTGAGCAGCTCCTGTATGCTATCCTCATGCTCGGAACGCTCCAGTGTGTAATAGCGAGTAGTTTTATTTAAATCGCCGTTCTTGTACCACTTGATCTGGACGTTCAGCACGGCGAAATCATAGCTGGTGGCCAGCAGCTGGTGCAGCAGTTGGATGTAATAGTTGTCGGGGAGGTTCCCATCCGACCATTTATCCCATTGCCCGGAGCGCATTATTTCCGTCGTTTTGATTTCCAGAACGCCATGCCGCCCGGTTTTCTCCTCAAGCCAGCCATCCAAAGTGGCGAAAACGAAAGGGTAATCGGGGTTACGGATGATCT
>JAITVQ010000219.1 GCA_031285745.1 Puniceicoccales bacterium
CATTCCCCATCAACAGCGTATATACCGGAGTTTGTTGCGCCTTCGCCCTCAGCCCAAGCTCCGCCAACAAGCTTGCTGGTGTACTGATCGTCTGCCGTCCATCACTCAGCACGATAACCCCGGCGGGAGGATTTCCGGTTGCGCCGGTTTCCTGCAATAATTGTGTCAAACTATCCGCAAGCCGGGTTTCCTTTCCGATGGGATTTGTAGCCGCATATTCTCCCTGCGCCGCATGCAAACTGCTGTCAAAAAGGTGTACTGCCAGCGGGACTCCCGACTGCTTTGCCTGCCTGGCAATGACAGAAACCGACTCCGAGGCTCCCTGTGATCGCATCCGCCCGTTTCCATCATCCGCCACCGTCATGGAAAAAGAATTATCCACCATCACCACCCACGGACGTTGCAATATGTTCTTGGGAGATTCCCAACTGCCGAAATTGAGAGCCAGTAGAGCCACCCCCGCCAGGGCAAATGCGCGTATGGCCAGCAGCAACAAGCGGCGCGACACCGGCAATTCCCGCGAACTGCGCCACGAAAAAAACAACCCTGCCGCAATAACGCAGACAAGCAACGGAACCAACACCGGGAGCGAAAGTGGAGGATTCATTGCCGCCCCCCTTTCACGGAAGGATTCCATGCCGAAAGCAATCCCTCCAGCAAAAACATGACCAACGCCACGGCAGCAAACCACGGCCACACCGGTATCCCCCGCCCCAACTCGGCCTCGCGTACCAGTGCGGCAGCGGATTCAACTGTTTTGCCAAACAACGGCGGAGCTTCCAATGGCCGCAGATCTGATTCTGTCTCCGGAAAATCAACTGCTGTCAAATGGACCTCTTGTCCCGAAAGCAACCAGCGATACAATCCGGGACGTGCCCGCTGCCGACTTCGCCAGACAGAGCCATCAGAACCAGTCGCAATTTCTACCGGCACATTTTTTTCATCAGGTCCTATCATGGAGACATTTCCGATTTGTCCGATATCCGGTGTCCACAACAAGTGAGTGCCTGCCTGTTGTCCATTGCCGTCATTGACCGTTGCGGTCCGGGAATGCAGCAATAATTCAGCCATTGCCGGAAGAAAAACACCTTGGGAAGTCCAGTCCGTCTTCGAAGCGTCCAGGGGGAGATTGAATAATATCAAAGAGGCGCTTCCAGCGGGAAGCTCAGCCAAAGCAATTCCTCCATCAGCATATTGCGCCAATGATCGTACAGACGGCGCCTGCGAGATATTTACCCTCTCCTTGAAACGCCCGGCCAAAGGATTGCCAAACTCGCCTCCGGCGAATAACATGAAAGGAGGCGCATTTGCCAGTGGTTCGGCAGTCCATCCATCCGCTTTCTTTTCAACCGACAACAAATTCGCATCTCCACCGGCAAAACATTTTCCGTTGGTGGCGTCGGATAATGATTTCAACGAAACACCCAATCCGGGTTGCAGGAAAACCGTGCGTCCTTCGGCAGCCAAGCTCGCAATCTCCGTGGTAAAATCGCCTCTCCATTGCGGGAAAAACCAATAATCAGCCTTAACCGATGATTGCGGCACGGCGTCCACCGTTATCTCCAGCCAGGGCAAAGCATGGGCCAGCCGCTGCAACACTTGTGCCTCCGGGGAAGCTGGCGGGGCAATCACCGCCAGCTTGAGTGACTCGCTCACCTGAAGCGCCAGGCTCCGCTGATCATCCCAAGGAAACGCATCCGGCTCAATGGAAGCATTGACGGGCAGCAAACCCGAAGCCGCCACATGAACCGTGAACGCCGCCTCCATTTCACCCCATGCCGGGACCTCCATGGGTTGCGACTGTCGCGCCCCGCCTGCATCCAGTGTCAAGGTGGTGCGGCGGGGCTCATCTGAAAAATTCTTCACCTTGGCCAGCACCGTCAAGCGTTGCCCCGCCACCGGCTGAACCGGCTGCGACGTCAAACTGACAATAGCCAGATTGGGCGGGCTGAGCCTGGCTACAGGCTGCGTCACAACATGAATATCCCCGGGAATCCTCGGGGTAAAGTTTCTCCAGGCATTGGCTTGAAAATCAGAAATAATCACCAACTCCCGATGCCCGGGAGCCTTGGCCAATTGCCGCATGGCCAGATCAAAGGCCGCATTGATCGCGCCCACCTCCGGCAATGGTTCGGCCCGCTGCAATTCTTCCGCCAGGAATCCGATGTTTGGCCCTGGCTCGGGAAAAACCGCTTCGGGTTCTGCATTCATCCAAATCACATTAGCCAGATCAGGCCGCGCGGTTTCCAAATAACGGGCCGCAGAAACACAGGCATTTTCGAAGCGAATCCCCGCATCCTCCCGGGCAGCCATCGATGCGGACCTGTCGATAATGAAAACCGTGGTATGCTTCTCTCCCGGTAATGCAGCGTTATTGGAAAAAAGAACCGGCAGCAGAAACGCCATCAACAAGGCAATCACCCCGAAGGTACGTAGTAACAGCAGCAGCCAGTCTTTTGGGCGGCGAACCCGCGAAGTCAACCGGAGGACGCGCTGGAGAAACTCGACATTGGAAAAACGATAGACCGGCGGACGCGCCGGCGCGATCAAATGCGCCAGCAACGGCAGCACCGCCAGTCCAAGCAGCCAGATCAATGCGGAATTTTGAAATAATAGAGTCATGGGTTTCCCTATTTATCCCGCAACCGGTCAAACAAAGTGAAATATGATTCCGCAGTGGAGACCTGAGCATAGTCGGCCTTGCGGGAAATCGCGAGCGTACGCAAGGCGCGGATATGCCGTTGCAGTTCGTCCCGCCATGCGGCCTGCACCAAACGCGGATGCAACGTCAATCGCTGCCCGGTTTCCATGTCTACAAAGCGGGACAAGGCACGTTCCTCCAAATGCAATTCCTCCGGTGCCAGGACGTGAAACAGATGCACGTTGAAACCACGGTGCAGGTATGGATTCAACGCCTTGAACAAGGCGGCTGGCTCCATGAAAAAGTCCGACAATATTACCAGCGTCCCACGGCGCTTCAGCAAGGAGTGCGCCCGGGTCAACGTATCGGGAAGCGAGGTCACCGCACTCGGCACGGTATTCTCCAATGTTGTTAAAATATCGTGAAGATGACGGCGGGTGGAACCCGGCGGCAGAAAACGGCGCAATCCATTGTCAAAGAGCGTCAGCGATACCCGGTCATTCTTGGAAATCACCCACCACGACAATGCCGCCGCAAAGAAAGAAGCGTATTCCAGTTTGGTTAAATTCACACCCCTTGCCTCGGGAAATCCCATCGACGCCGAACAATCAAGAAACACGTGGCATTCCAGATTGGTCTCTTGCTCGAAAGTGCGAAGAAACAGCTTGTCGTTACGGGCAAACACGCGCCAATCCACCCGGGCCGGATCATCCCCTGGCGCGTATTGGCGGAATTCATGAAATTCAATCGAGGCCCCCCGCTGGCGTGAACGATGCCGCCCGGACAAATACCCCTCGACCATGGCCTTCGCCCCAAACTCATAATTCTTGAGCCGGCGAATGTCGGAAGGTTTGAGATATTTGTAGGCAGTGGACATGAGGGGGAGAAAATAAGAAATAGGAAATGAGAAATCAGAAAGGGGTGTTTTATGCGCCGGGGATGATACCGGTGAAATTACCTTTTTCATCTATCTGGATCACTCCGTGCGCACCGGGAGTTGCCGGAATCCTTTCATAAAAGACATGCCAACTGTTATCCGCTTGTTGCCTGGGTGTGGAGAATTTCAAGTCTTCCAAGTTGCTTCCTTTCTCAGTCATAACTTTTTTCGCAATCTCCAACACCTTGGCTTCATCCATGTCGGGCAATTTCGCCACATTCAGCTTCTGCCCAATCCGCAATTTTCTCCCATCGACTCCAGGATTCATCGCCTCCAATGCGCTTATGCGCATCTGATATTTCCGGGCAATGCCTGTAAGTGACTCACCAGCCTGCACAACATGGATACCCTTGTCTTTATCACCGAATTTTTTCGCATATTCCATCAAGCGTTTTCGATAAAACTCTGCGTCTTTAAGCAACGCTGTGTCCGGTGCCTCTTGTTTTTTCAAAAACGAGACAGCATTGTCAAAATCAGCAATTCCTCGCTGATTATCGGCAAGTTCGACCAAAACCTCCCGAACAATATTACCGCGGGACACGAAAAGATATCTTTCTTTTTCATAAATACTCGCAAAGCCAGCATGGACATATTGCTTTAGCTCGCCTTCCGGAATTCGCAACATCCCCGAGTACCATGAAGCAAATATCGGTGACTTTTTTCCGGAAAAAAGCTGCTCAAGAGGAAATGCGCTTTCCTTATCGGAAACACCTGATTCCAAAAACTTGGATGTCAGTCTATCAATCTTCACGAGATAAAGCTTCTTCGCCTCGATTTTCCAAC
>JAITVQ010000234.1 GCA_031285745.1 Puniceicoccales bacterium
CTTCCTGACTTACTACAGCAATCAACGGTTGCTGGGAGAACACGTCCCCTATGCCGTCGAGGCCTGGCCGGAAGGCAACCAGCGACATCTCTCCGCGGAAAGTGCTCTCTACTGCCGTATTTTCACCGAAGGCCTTTTCGGTATTCGCCCCACGGGGCTGCGCAGTTTCGATTGCACGCCACGACTGCCGGAAGGCTGGCCGGAAATGAAGCTGCAACAGATTTTCGCATTCGGGCAGGTCTTCGATATTTCCGTCTCTCGCTCGGGAGAAAAACTGAAAGTCGAAATCTCCCGGAAAAACGCGCAACCCATCACCAAAATCATTCAGCCCAGAGAAACCGTTGCGATTGGGTTCTAGGGCATTTTAAATAAAGATATAGCAACCGAGCAATGGGTAGGGAGTTCTTTCCAAGAACGCCGCTAACCGGCAGGGATAACGGCTGTCTCGGAGAGCATAGGATGACACACAACAGGAGGGTCGAGCTTGCCCAAAAGCCCAAAAAACCAGCGATGTTATGTAGCTCAGGCTTCCAGCCTGCCTGCAACCAAGCAAGCACCCCATCACAAGAAACCACGGATAAAAGGATAAAGAAGAGGATAAACGGATATCAAAAATCCTCCCATGCTATACCAGCCAGGAAAAGAGTCTCCCTTTTATCATCCTGTTATCTATACTATATCCGCGAAATCCGTGGTTCTGGCTCTTTCTAGTTTTTGCAGGCTGGAAGCCTGCGCTACATAACATCGAATCCACTTAAACTACTCTATTTGCACCTGACATACTCTTTTGACCTTGTTTTCTTCATTTGGTCACAGATTTGCAGAACTCATCCCTCCAGTTGTGTGTCATCCTTATGCTCGGAGAGACAGCCCCACCCATTGTGGCTACATCTTTACTAAATTTGCTCTAGTAAACGAAGATACCCCAAAAAAGCCCGGTGGAATTCACCGGGCTTTTTTTGCAATAATCCTACACGATTACTGCATCGCCTTCTCGACCAGAGCAGTGAGCTTGTCGCCGTCGGCAGCAAAAGCCCGGATGCCCTCGGCAGTCTTTTCAACGGCCATCGCATCGCTGTTGTGCAACCAGCGATAGGCCTTTTCGTCCAACGAAATCTTTTCCAGTGAGGCAGACGCAGCCGCTTCGGGCGAAAGCACCCGCTGCAATGGTGCAGTCGACTTGTTGAGTTCATCCAGCAGATTCGGGGAAATGGTCAGCAGATCGCAACCGGCGAGGGCAGTAATCTGGCCCGAGTTACGGAAGCTGGCACCCATCACCTCGGTCTTGTAGCCGAACTTTTTGTAGTAGTTGTAAATCTTGTTCACGGACTGCACGCCGGGATCCTCAGCACCGGCATATTCCTTCCCGGTACTCTTTTTGTACCAGTCGTAGATGCGGCCCACGAACGGCGAAATCAATTGCACCTTGGCTTCGGCACAGGCGACGGCCTGGGCGAAGGAGAACAACAGGGTAAGATTGCAACGAATGCCCGTCTTCTCGAGTTCCTCGGCAGCCTTGATGCCTTCCCAGGTCGAGGCGATTTTGATGAGCACGCGTTCCTGCGGAATACCGGCCTTCTTGTAGAGTCCGATCAACTCGTTCGCCTTGGCTAGGGTGCCGTTCTTATCGAAGGACAACTTGGCATCGACTTCCGTGGAAACACGACCGGGAACGATCTTCAGAATCTCCTGGCCGAAAAGAATCAGCAGCGCATCAATCACCTGGGCAACCGGCTTACCCTTGTTATCCGCGACGGCCTTGTCGAGCAGGTGCTTGTACTCGGGCATCTGCACGGCCTTGAGAATCAGGCTGGGATTCGTCGTGGCGTCCTGGGGTTGAAAAGCCTTCATGGCGGCAAAATCGCCCGTATCGGCCACAACAGTGGTGAATTGTTTGAGTTGGGATAAGGTAGTGCTCATGGTGAAGTTTCTTTAAAACGATTTATACCAAGTTTGTAGAGTTAAGAATTTTGTCGAACCTCTTGTGGAGTTTTTCCATCCTGGTTCATGCCAATCATGGTCCCCAGCGAAAACTGATCGCTCGGGGTCTGCAATTCATCGGGAGGAATAATCAACCGGAGAATCATGCCCGCCGGAACACAATAGCGACTGGTGAAAGCCATGCCCTGCGCCTCCCGGCGAATCACCACACCGAATGAAACAACGCCGACCGCATTGCCGCGGGTATCCAGAATCGCCCCTCCGCTGGAGCCGGGCGCAAACACGGCGTCAATCGACATCCAGGTGATCTTTCGCTCCTTCCTCGCCTTGGCGCTGGTCAAAACCGCATAGCGGGTGATCACACCGGCGCAAAAGGTATTGGTGTTCTTTCCGGGATGGGAAAACACGTAGATCGGGCTGCCCGCGGGCAGGTCTTTGCGAATCGGAAGATAAGGATAGCTGCCTGGGGCCAAGCGAAACACGGCGATATCAGTATCCTTGTCCGCCGCCAGAATCTCCACCACCCGGTGCGCCTTGCCGTAGCTATCCACGCCCACGACTATGCACGGCGCCACATGTTCAAGCACATGATAATTGGTCACCCCGATGCCGTCCTCCGAAATAATAAACGCCGTACCAAAGCTGATGCCCTCCCCTTTCTTGGGCTGGGGTTTCTTGATGGGAGAGGTCCTGCGGAGCGGAGAAGTCTCGTCCGGCTCCTCCTCTTCTTCCTCTTCCTCGTCCTCCGGATCAATGAAATGCTTGCGGAGTGATTTTTCATCGGCCACCAGCAGCGTCAAGGTGGCCTTGGCCGCGCGGGCATATATCTCAGGGCCGCTCAATTCCTTTTCCGAGTACGTCGGCAACTTATGGGAAGCGACGATGCGCTGGAGCTGCTGGGTATAATCCTTCTTACTGAAAATGTGACCGGCATCCA
>JAITVQ010000262.1 GCA_031285745.1 Puniceicoccales bacterium
AGGAACATCCTTGATGATTTGCTCGGGATCAGGGCCGATGCCGATATAACGCAAGTTGGGCTTGATTCCGATGGATCCCGTGCCGTTTCGGGCCGCCAGTTCCACGGTCGTCTTCATGACGAAAGCTATGTAGCGTTTGGCATTGGACGGGAGGTCGGCGAAGCGCCGTACGCCGGAAATATCCTCTATCCATCCCGGTAGTGTCGCATACACGGGCTGGAGTGTGCGGCGCACGGCATCATTGCGGGGGACATTGTGGTAAACCTGGCCGGTGCTGTCACGATATCCTGTGCAGACCAGCAAATCGCCGCCTTTCCATTCTCCGCAAGGAGAGAGAGCGTCGAGTTTGTTGATGACGATGTCCTGGTATCCGCCGTAGCGAAGCGCATCGGCCTTTTCTACGCAATCACACCAGCCAACCATGCGTTGGCGTCCGGTGCTGGTACCGTATTCGAGTTTCTTCAAATGAACCGCCAGCGGGTGCGCATCGTCCATTTGGGTGAGAAAAGTGTGGGTGCCGACCTTGGTGTCGTAGGCTTTGCAGACACCCATTGTATGGACAGCCTGCACTGGGATGCCAGCCGACTGGAAAAATTCGGGCGTGAACGTGTGCGAAGCTGTTACGTTGGGAGGGAAGCCGTGGCGCTTGTCGAGCCAGTAGGCTTGGCCGAATTCCCCGATGATGTATTGTCCGTCGGCCAGGGCGCGCAGGGTGGCTTCCCGGACGTCACCGATGTTGTGGCGAAGCGCCTGCCCGGCGTTCCAATAGGTATCAATGACTACTTCTCGGTTGAACCGGAAAGGAGTCCTGCTACCGAAACGGACGAAATCAAATTCGGCCTCGGGGAAAACGCCGCCTTCGATGGCTCCCTTGTTTGCCCGGATTTCCGCCTCGGTGAGTTTTTGCAGAAACTCCGACCAGCGTTCGGGCGTGATGCGGCAGACGTGCTCGATGGTGCGTTCGGCGCGATCCATCCGGGCATTCATTTTTTCCGCAAAAAGGGATTTTTCGCCGCAAAAATCGGCGAAATATATCTGCCACTGACCGACTTCGTCCCCGTAGGCCGGAGTGATTCCGCGCCCTGTGCTGCCGCGTGGCAGTTGCCCGAGGATATTCACCCGGTAGTCTTCCCATGCGAGGTCAAGCATCCGGTGAGTGATGTCGCTTACCAGGGTGCGTTCGTCGATCAACAGGCGGTTGTAAATCTGGTAGCCTGCTTTTTCCAAGGGTTTTGCTTCCCAGTGGGCCTTGCGGGGGTCGGCGACCACCCCGGCGCCGAGGGCCAGTTTGACAACGTCGCGCTCGATCAGTCCTCCCGGCAACAGGTTCAACTTCAGCCCGCCGACAGTGTGCCCGGAGTTGGCCCCGCCATTTACCTTCAGCACAATGCCGACGATCTCGCGTCGGTTATGCATGGCCTGTAATTCCCGGATTACTTCAGGGATAAGGCGACCCTTGCCTTCATCTCCCATGGAAATGCCGGTATCGGCGATGAGTTGGCTGGTAAACGGTTGAAGTGCCATGACAAAAGAAGACAGCTTGTTAAGAGGAAAATGGAAAACGTGCCTTGATAGGGCGGCAAAACGTAAACGCAAGAATGTTGGTATCCAGCGCGGTGGTTATTTGCGTTTACCTCCGGCGGTTTGTTTTTAAGCCTCCCACGCTGTTTCTACATGAAAAAAAGGGCCGTCATCGGACTTGTTGCCAGTATTCTCCTGATTTGCCTGCTTAGCATAGGCATAATGGAGGTCGTTCGTGACGAGCCGCCGCCGGATACCAGTGATCTTGATATGATTTTTGTGCCAATGGAAAAAGGATCATTCTCGGATCGGATTATGAAAGGGGAGTTGGATCTTCCGGATAAAATTAACGTGGATATTGAAAGCATTGTGGCGGATTCGCAGGAGAGGAACGCGCATTTATCTCCTCACGAGGTGCATAAATTATGGGATACGGGAAAAATAGACGGACACCTTGCCAGAATCCCGCAGGATTTCTGGGTAAACATTGACTCGATTGTCCAGGCTCCAGTAAGCAAGAATTTGGAGTATAATTCTTCTGTATTCACAGAAATACGAGCGGCCAGAGTCGTGAGATACAAGGCGTTGCGTTTGACCCAAACGGGTGATCCTGAGGCGGGGTTAAGGCTGGCAGCCAAGATACCGCTGCTTGGTAGAAAAGCGGGAGAGGTTTACGGAAATTCGATTAATTTTATTGGTGGATCGGCAATCCGGCGGATCGGGTATGATACTATTGGGGAAATTGCCGGCAATTATCAGGTTTCATCCGAATGTTTGCGGGAAATTCGAAATACAATCGAACAATCGCGATTTTCAAATGACGCGGTGAGGGATGCCATCAAGAGCGATTATTGTCATGTGCGCCATTATTACATTGATCCCTTCCTGAGCAGTGCTGCCAACCTTAAACACTTATTCGCCACAGACGGTCCCTCGGGAAGTTTCACTTCTATTCCGTATGGCATGGATATTTGCCCCGAGGCGATTTTACTTAAGCCCAATGAGACCCTGCGGGTTTATGCCGGATGGACACGCGAGACCTTGAAGTGGGCCGACTATAATTCCAAGGAACTTAGTGAGCTGGCGCAACTTGATGTGGATGAGGAAGCGACGAGATATTCAAAGGGACGTTTTCCTTACGATCCTCGTAATGCTGGTGGGCGCGCAATCCTTCGTTGTATGGCTACCGATGATTTTCAGAGTATTCTGAGGTCCCGGCTTGTGGCGGAATCCAGGGCGTCCGCCCTTGAGGCCATGCTGGCGGCCCGCGAGTATGAACTAAAATACGGCGCACCTCCGAACTCCTTGGAGGAGTTGGTGCCGGAGTACCTCCCGGGTGTGCCGGTGGATTTCATGGACGACCTGCCGATTCGTTATTCACAAGAAGCCCGCATGGCTTGGACGATTGGACGAAGGCACGACCTCATTGGACCTCTTCGTTATCCTGATGACGAAGACGAACGCGGATTGGATATTTTCCGTCTGCCGCCAGTATCAAAATAACAAAGAGACGTGAGATGTTTCAAGAAAACCATTTCACATGATGATGTTGGTAATTCTTTCACGATTATTTGTGTTTACCTTGTTGCCTGTGCTTAGAAACTCCTCTGCGTTTTTTCCATGAAAAAAAGGACCATTGTTGGACTGGTAATCAGTTCACTCCTGATAGCTTTATTTGCGGCAAGTATCCTGAAAGCCCTTCAGGATGAACCGCCGCCGGATGTCAGCGATCTTGAAATAGATTCTTCCGTATCTGTGAAAAATTCGTTTCGAGAACGTATTATAAAAGGAGAACTCTCCCTGCCCCGGGATGTTTGGGAGGAGGTCGGCGAAGTATATTCCCGAGCATATAATGATAACCCCGGATTATCTTATCCGGAAATACGCAAAAAATGGGACACGCGACAAATGGATGAGGCGTTGGCCAAAATGCCTCCGGAGTTTTGGAAAAACTTTGACTCGATTTTACAGGCTACTCCCGAGCGAAAGGTTGATCGAGGCGAGCTGCGTTGGTTTAATATAAGCTCTCTTCGTGTCGTGGGAAACAGGGCAATCCGCTTGGCTCAGCAAGGAGATGCCGACGCCGGTCTTCGCTTGGCGGCCAAGATGGCCTTATTTGGCAGGCTCGCTTGTGAGAGCTCGTGCTCTTCGATTGATTGGCACATGGCCCTGTCTATTCGCAGTAATAGCTATGTTGTCATGGGGGAAATTGTCGGTAATTACCCGGTCTCATCCGAGTGTTTACGGGAGGTACGCCAATTCGTTAAGCAAACGCGTGTCTCCAATGACGAGGTAAGAGGCATGATCAAAGGAGATTTTTGCTATATGAGCCAAATAGCCTTTGTTTGGTATTGGGACAGTATCTCCACTCTCAGTGAAAGAGATGGAGTCGAGATTCCGTCTGATAATTTTCTAGCCATTCCTTTTATTGCGCGCATTTGTCCACCGGAAATTCTGATAAGACAAAACGAAACCATTCGCCGTTATGCTGAATTGGTTCGGGAGGTACTGGCCTGGCCTGACTATACCAATCAGCAGCTGAATCAGGCGTCGGCTACCTTGGAGGATCAAGCCAGGCAATACCGGAAAGGACGTTTCCCATATGACCCTGTCAACGCAGGCGGTCGGCTTTTACTTCCATATATGGTAAAGGATTATCGGGAAAGCCTAGCGCGACACCTTCAGGTGGAATCCATGGCTTCCGCCGTCGAGGCGATGTTGGCGGCGCGTGAGTATGAATTACAGCAAAGCGTTCTTCCGGAGTCGTTGGATAAATTGGTTTCAGCATATTTTTCGGCGGTACCAGTGGATTATATTGATGGCCACCCCATCCGGTATTCGTTGCCAGCCCGGGCAATCTGGACGATCGGTTCCAAGTATCCGATTGGCGAACCATTGCCGAATCCAGCAAACAAGGATGCGATTGAGAATTGTATTTTTCGCCTGCTGCCGTTGCCGAATCGGGAGGTCACGGAATCCTCAGAAACTGGCAGATAGAACAGAATTGCTGGTCGAGGACCGCTTGTTATTGTGCGCCAGAGTAATGCTTTCAGGTGAGTGTATTCGAGGTTATGTAGCGCAGGCTGCCAGCCTGCCCAGAGAAACTCACCGTCACCCAAAGCGGTGTCGCCGCTCCGCTATGCCACCGCACTCCACAACAGTCACTCATCATCATTCGGATATTCCTATATTTCCCATTTTCCTGTCTTATCTATCATCCGGCAAATCCTGTCATTTTTTTACTGAGTTCTTTTGCGGTTACTCGCTCTCCAGGCAGGCTGGCAGCCTGCGCTACATAACCTCGCTAGCTTTCACACCTTTTTTATGTGTCTTAATTGCCATAAAACCAGCGGTAGCGCTCTTTTCTGCAACTTTTCAGCGTGGTCATGTGTTCTGCTCATGAATGCGGGTACCTCCATCTGAAATCTCCCTTTAGAAGACCCGGTCGTGAATCCTCCCGACACTTCTTTTTCTGCGTTTATGCGCAAATACCAAGACATGGTTTTTACTACGTCCACACGCATCATCAATAATGACGCCGAGGCGGAGGATATTGCCCAGGAGGTTTTTCTCAAGGCTTATGCGCACTACGATTCCCTGCGGGACAATCCAGCCGCGCCCAGATGGCTGCGTACCGTGACGACCAATCTTTCCATCAATCATCTGCAACGTTACCGCAAACGCTGGCGGTTTTTTTCCGAGTTCATCCGACGCAAGGACAAGGATGATGCCGG
>JAITVQ010000291.1 GCA_031285745.1 Puniceicoccales bacterium
CTCGAGAATGTTGTACGAACAGGCAAGCAGTTTACACCCCCGATTGCATGCGAACCGCGCAATTATTTATACTATACAGGGGGCAATGTTACGAGCCATGGCTATGTCTCCCCTATGTCGGAAATAGAGTTTTGGGGCGAATCCACCGATATCAATCGTATGAAATTAACTGATCATTATTTTCGGCAAAACAGTGACGCTTCATACCAGATTAATTATCGTAATTTGGGTCAGAAAAACAGATATAAGATTGGAACAGAAATTCAATTTAATAAAAAAGAAAATATACAAAAATATTGTAAATACGGTTTATATAACCCAGATAGCACGGGCTATTCTTGGTCTGCTGGTAAATATACTGAATTCGAGTTTTTGCTGGATAAAATACCAGATTCAAATTTGTCGTTCAAAATGTCAGGATTCATTTATGGATATAAAGGATACCAGCAGATAAAAGTTTACGCGAATGACGAATTTATCGGTCATATGGTATTGAGCCGGAATGATTTTGCTGGCAGCATAATCATTCCCAAAAATATCCTGCGTGATAACACAATATCGATAAAATTGGAATTTGTCGATGCAATGATCCCCCACGCGATTGATGACAGTGATTCGGACCTTCGCATTCTTGCATTTGCGTTTGATTCGATTTCTGTCAACCTAACTGAAGAAGAGCCCTTCTATTCACAGACACTCATCATGGACCATCCAAGAGATTATTTAGTTGATGTGATAGACTTATCTGATAATTCAGTCACGGAAGATATGTTGACAGGGATGTGGGAGAATCCTGAAGCCTCGTCCAGAGGAATAGGAAATGATGTGGGATTTTACGTTTACGCCTCCAATGAGTATCCTTTGGCCGTTGATTTATGGGGGTGGGCCTTGCAGCGCGATGATGTAGGCAAATTTGATGTTTACGTTAATGACAAGCGTTTATGCCGACTGCCCGATTTGGAGCCGGGGCATAATCGTATGATCATCCCAATCGCTTTTTTACAAGAGGGTGCATCTTATCAAAAAGTATCCTTTAGGTTGGCGGATGATACCGAGCAGAACTCTTCACCAATAATGATCAGCCGTATTCATATTTATGAACAAAGGGACTATAACAATACAATTCTTTTCAATCCATCCATTGATACCGATATACTGTCAGGAGACTGGTATTTACCCGAAGAATACCATATATGGACAGGTCGGGAAGCTTCATTTCGATTTTATGCTGGCAATAATAATGCACTGAATATGATAATAAATGGGGGAAGCTTTGGTTGGTCCGGCGATTCTGAGTTGTATGTTAATGATATTAAAATCGCGAATCTTCCCAATCAACCGGATGGTGAGTGGACTGCTAATATTCCGCCTTATGTGTTGTGCCAGGACGGTGTGCAGGAGGCTAAAATTGTATCGACAGCCGCCATATCCGCTAAGGAAGCTGAAGTATCCGATGATGACCGTGTTTTGGGGGTGTATCTGAGATCGGCTATCCTTACCAGTGTGCAGTCGGCGGAAGTTCTGGAGCAATCCCTTGACTTGGCACAATTGGACTTCACCGAAAATGATGGGATCGGGTTAACATTGTTCGGCGATTGGTATTCTGCGGAAGAATATCACCGCTGGGCTGGAAAAACTGCGGGATTCAAGTTTTTCGCGGATGCTAAGAAGCCCTACACAATGAAAATTGATGGGGGGAATTATGGGTTATCCGGACAAACTGAGGTGTGGGTCAACGGCCTCTTTGTGACTGCCTTGGACCATCAAGATGACGGTATATGGGTAACAACTATTCCGGCATATGTACTGAATGATCGGCGTGAACAGATAGTGGAGTTTAGGACACCGTATGCAGTGTCGCCTGCTCAGGTAGCCGGAGAAGCTAGTGAACAATTACTTGGGGTTTTTGTCCGAGCTATATCCATCAATCCAGAGGAATTTCAAGTAATTACAGCGACTCCCTGACCTTTATATCTTTGGATATCTTTTAACATTGGATGTGACAGTATGCGTTTTTACCTTTCAACTATTCTGATTATATACGTGTCAGTACTATTGTCATCTTGTATAAGGGAGCCAATTGAGCAAAGCCTAATGCTTCCTGAGATTGTCTCTTTGAGCAGCGATGAAAGCAACCATGACGAGGATGATCCAAATCTTCGGGAGGAGCTATTTGACATCTATACAATCTTATCTGAAGAATATGAACGAAACAGAAGTGACGTTACTATTGAGTTGCTGGATTCTCAGATCGAAGATAATTGCTTCGTAAAAATTTATCTATCCCAAGTAAAAACATTACAGTACCCTTTTGGTTCTCACGTCCTGTGGAGGAGAACCATAAAGTCCTCTTGTTTAATATTTTAGGCGGCGGTGTTACAGAAGGATTTAATAATGCAAAAAATACGCAACCTATGGATACACTACAATTACCTATGCTTGGTGGCCACTAAAAAAATCAGGCGGTTATCTGAACTATGCAGGCGACATCCATGAAGATGCATTTTTTAATGCGGTTTTGGCCGGAAGATATATAATTGACTTTATCAAGGCGCTTGATATGGAGCTAATTCATAATGGTTATTGTATCATTGGCAACAGCTATGGTGGAATCATCGGCTCTGTCATTGCATAGCAGGACAGGTATGTTACACATGTGATCTATACATGCTCCGGTGGTAATATCTCGCAAATAATCGGGAGAACACGATTGTTCAGTGCAGACTCATATTCCCACAAGACCATTAAAAGCCTCGACCCCGCCAATACCTTAAGCAGGGATATCCCCATGTATGCTGTGATGTCCACAAACGACCTGTATTTCTCGTTTGAACAGTCGCTGGACTTCATGAAAGCAAGAACTGATAAGGTTTTTTTCCCAAACAGTAACCACAGCGCATATATTTATGAAGAATCACTTAATAGCTTTCTCCAATTTATATCCAACGATTATTTATTAAACACACCATCCTTCCATAAGGGCAAAGACGTTGATTCTTTGATAAAAGAATATACTGTGGAATGGGAGGGTGTAAATATTGAGAATGTCTATTTCGCTTATGGAGAAGCAATAAATAATCTGTATTGGCAATCGGCAGAATGTGTATATGATGGCCACTGGACAGTTGTGCATTACTACGAAGACCCTATGCATTGATTATCGACGGTGTCGATAATCAATGCAATATGAAAGTATCTTATTTACTTGAAAATGTGCTGTATGATGTCAGGTAGATAATATATGTAAATAGACAATGTGACAAAAAATCTGTTTTTCAATAGAACGGCAATAGCCGGCAGTGCGCAAGCGACGTACAGCCCGGAACCTGACGGTCCTGCACGGTTGTGAGAGTATACTCTCAAACTGTACATTCCGGTCAGTGGGGACGCGGTTATTCGTGCACGACTATGGATCGATGATATATTATATGGAAAGCCACAAGCTCATTGTCCCATATCCTGGCCGAGATGGCTATTAACTACGGGTAAAGCTCATATCTCTGGATCAAGTTAGAGCATATGCCAAAGCCATCGATATTTTGCCTGAAGCCATGCAAATTGCCGATTGTTTTCGCCTGCATCACAATTACTGGAGGCTGTTCGAGCAATTTTAAAGAGTATCGCTACGGAGAAAGTGTTGATAACGGATCAAGCGTTACTGAACCTCGAAGTCTGGTAATAGCTTTTTGATCGCTATCCGGATTTGCCAGCCTTATTGAAGTATATTACTTCTTTTCGGGACATTATCTACAGAAGGCTCCTTGATCGCTTGGAAGACCGCATTACACAGTGGCCCATGAAGTGCGACGGCAAAACGGAGGCATTCGGTCTACACCGAATGCCTCCGCTTAGCAATATAACCAAACCGACCCCCAACCCCATGTGTACTGTCAATAGTTATGCGCAAAAAGGAATACATCGATAGGTAAAATGGAGTCAACCGGCAATAGAATCGGATAAGTAAGTGCTATCCAAATGCTTCATCTTCATGTACTTCTTGTTGCCCCACTGAGAACCTGCGACATGACGCAATCTTGCACAGACAAGCATCAAGGCCGAGTTGCCATCTGGGAAAGTACCAACCACCCTTGTCCTGCGGCGAATCTCCCGGTTAAGGCGCTCAATCACGTTGTTCGTACGGATTCTCGTCCAGTGCTCGGACGGGAAATCGGCATAAGTAAGGGTTTCCTCAATACCGGCCTCCACTTTCTTCGCGGCATCGCCCAGCTTCATATCGTGAAGGGCTGCAACGACAGCTTTGGCCTTGTCCCGGGAGGTAGACTTGCTCTCCTGGGCATGGATTGCTTTGAGCATTTTGGCCACTGTTTTCATCTTGGAGCGCGGGACGACAGAGAAAATGTTGCGGTAGAAATGAACGATGCAACGCTGGTATTTGGCGTCAGGGAAGACCTCATAGACCGCTTCCAGCATGCCCAGGCACTTGTTGAATAATACGCATCCTGGAAGCGCCCGTCACGGCAAGTGAGAGCAGGCGTCACGGGTGCAAAATGAGCACTTGTCACGCTGCATATTGAGTAGTATAAGTTGGATTCATATACAATGAATGTATGCACCGAAAGTAGTGTAAATCATTCATTGGGAGGTCATTGAGATGACCAAGTACCGGGAGATTTTACGACTATGGGATCAGGGGATCAGCAAGAGCGGCATAGCGAAATGCTGCGAGTGCTCCCGTAACACCGTGGCCGGTGTGATCAACAAAGCGGAGGAAGCTGGGCTTAAGTGGCCGTTGGAGGAAAAGATCACCGATCAGCGGCTGCACAATCTGTTGCATGGTGGGCGCAGTGTGCCAGATAGCGGCTACAAGCCCCCAGATTACGAGAACATCCATCGTGAGTTGGCAAAAAGCGGCGTTACGCTGAGCCTTTTGTGGAACGAGTACTGTGAGCGTTGTCGCCTGGCTGGGGAAGTTCCGTACATGTATACCCAGTTTTGCCTGTACTACCGGGAATGGGCGGAGCGGACGAAAGCAACGATGCGTATTCATCACAAGCCCGGGGAGAAGATGGAAGTGGATTGGGCCGGTCAGACCATGGTTTTGCGGGACAACCTGACCGGTGGCGAGATCAAGGTATACATGTTTGTGGCGGTGCTGCCATGCAGCGGGTACGCCTATGTGGAAGGCTTTTTGTCGCAGGATATGGAGAGCTGGATCACCGCTCATGTGAATGCCTATCAGTATTTTGGCGGGGTAACACGTATTCTCGTTCCGGACAACCTGAAAACTGGCGTTGATCGGACAGATTGGTACACGCCAATGATCAATCGAACCTACCAGGAGCTGGCAGAGCATTACGGCATTGCCGTGATACCGGCCCGGGTACGAAAGCCCAAGGACAAGCCCAGTGTAGAGGGCGCAGTCGGTGTAGTGTCCACATGGATTATGGCGGCGCTACGCAATCGGCAGTTCTTTGCTCTGGCTGAACTGAACGCAGCGGTAAGGGAGAAGCTGGAGGCGTTTCATTCCATGCCGTTTCAGAAGAAGCCTGGCTGCCGCAGGGACGCTTTTCTGGAAGAGAAGGACTATTTGCTGCCGCTTCCGAAAACGGCATACGAGTTGGCGCAGTGGAAGGTGGCAACCGTCCAGTTCAATTATCACATTGCCATCCAAAAGCATTACTACAGCGTTTCGCACGAGTATATCAAGCAGAAAGTGGATGTTCGCATTACCAAAAATGTGGTGGAGGTATTCTCCGGTGGCAATCGGATCGCTTCCCATGCTCGCCTGTATGGGAGAGAGGGTCAGTACAGCACGATTCCCGATCACATGCCGCCCAACCACCAGAAGTTTCTGGAATGGGATGGTGATCGCTTCCGAAAATGGGCCGACCAGACAGGAGAAAGCACCCGCAAAGTCGTGGATGCGATTCTGCTTTCCTACAAGGTGGAGCAGTAGGGCTATCGCTCCTGTATGGGACTGCTGAAGCTGGCGGACAAGTACTCGGTTTCCCGGCTGGAAGCCGCTTGCAAGCGGGCTCTTGTATACACTGCGAACCCCGGTTACAAGAGTATCCAGAACATACTAAAAACCGGCAGTGACAAGCAGGAAGAAGAACCGCACCCGGATTCCTCCGCTAATCACGGCTTCATCCGTGGAGCCGTGATTAGCGGAGGTAAGGGAAAATGCTGAATCAAACAACGGTAAACAGACTTCATGATATGCGCCTTTCCGCCATGGCTGAGGCTTATCGGGAACAAATGGGAAACAGCGATATGACCGCTCTTTCCTTCGATGAGAGGTTTGGTATCCTGGTAGATTCCGAATGGAGCCGAAGGAAATCCAACCATTTGAGCAAGTTAATCCGCCGAGCCGGGCTGCATTTCCCGGGCGCCGCCATTGAGGATGTGGAATACCACGCAGATCGGAAGCTGGACCAATCTCAGATCCTGCAGTTGGCAGCCTGTAATTACATCGCTGAGAAGCACAACATGATCCTGCTTGGTGCCTCCGGTGCCGGGAAAACATAGCTAGCCTGCGCTTTTGGTATGGCTGCTTGTCGCAATTACTATTCCACGAAATATGTCCGACTCCCCGATCTCCTCAACGAACTGGCTGTGGCGCGAGGCGAAGGGCAATTCCTAAAGGTAATGAAGGTTTACAAAAAGTTCAGTCTCCTGATCCTTGATGAGTGGATGCTGCTGCCTCTGACGGATACCCAGTCCAGAAATGTGCTGGAAATCGTGGAGGCTCGCCATCACACCGGCTCTACCGTTTTCTGCTCCCAGTTCAGCCCCGAGGGTTGGCATTCCAAAATCGGCGAGAGTACGTTGGCTGATGCCATCCTCGACCGGATTGTCCATGATTCCTATTCCATCTTCATCGACGGCGAGGACTCCATGCGTCGCAGGAAAGGCATCAACAAGTAGTTTTTTCAGGGGGGCTTAATCGGGGGAACCTTTTGAAAAGTTTCCCCCGTACCCCCTCCAAAGTTAGGCTAGCGCACAGCTATGCATGCATATTCATGCAATTGCTCCCTGCCATGAACGCTGCTCATTTGACCGCGTGATATCTGCTCAGTTTGGGCCGTGATGGGTGCTCTCGCACACCGAAATATTCACTTGTCGCCCACGATGAGCTTTACACCGTCCAGGCCACGGCCTTTGAGCCATTGAAAGAAACTGATCCAGCTGGCCTTGTCCTCTTTCATCCCCTCGGCGGCGCCGATGACTTCTCGATAACCGTCCTCATTGACAGCGATCGCCACAAGGATGCTGACGTTCTCGAACTCGCCGCCCCAATTACGCTTGAGGTAGATGCCGTCCACATAGATATACGGGTATTTCCCGCCCCGTAGCGGTCGGTTGCGCCATTCCTCAATGTGGACATACGCCTTCTTGTTCAACTCGCTGATCGTGGCCGGCGATACCTTGCTGCCCCACAGCGCTTCGGTGATGTCTTCCACGCGGCGAACCGACACCCCTGCCAGATACATCTCGATCAGGGCTTCCTCCACAGAACTTTCCCGCCGCCGATACCGCTCGATGATCGCCGTCTCAAACGGCACGTTCTTCAGCCGCGGTACCTTCAGCGTCACATCGCCGGAGGTGGTGGTCAGGTTCCGGCTGTAGTGGCCTGAGCGATACCCTTGTCGGGATTCCGTCCGCTCGTATCGAGCTGCCTGCGTCAGCTCCTGCGCCTCTTTTTCTAGCAGATCATTCAAAGTTTCCTCTACGCTGTTCCGGACTAGTTCTTTCAGTTCTACCTTGATTACTTCCTCGTTTAGCTGTACAATTTTCTTGGACATCCTTGCTGCCTCCCTTGGTGAATTTGGTGTGGTAACTTCATTCTACCAAATGGCTGCAACGGGTGTCTTTTCTATTTGCGCATTTTATTGTACATTATCAAACCAATTTACTCTATAACAACAACCGCTTGTCCACATCCTCTGCGGGATCGGTATAACAATATCTCGGTCGACTGGTCCACAAAATAAGCGTCAAAACCCGATTCTTTAATTTCGTCCATGCACAAATTTTTAGTGAGCTGGTAAACTATTGCCGCAATCATTTCCATATGGCCCAATTCTTCGGTACCTATATCAGTTAAAACGCCTGTCACCTTGGAATAGGGGCAGCTGAAACGTTGGTGGAGATACCGCATGGCTGCGCCGGCTTCGCCGTCCGGCCCGCCCAACTGCGTCATGATGATTTTAGCCATGGCGGGGTTGGGATTTTTTATGTTCACTGGATACTGTAATTTTTTCTCATATGACCACATATACTACGCCTCCTCGTTCTGCCACGGCCATGGGGAGTCGACCCATTTCCAGCGTTCGCCGCCGTCATAATCGGCATGGGCAAGCGGGCCATATTTGCTGATATACTCATCCGCCGCCTGTTTTCTCATATCGTTATATTTTTTAAAATAGCCCAAGGCCATCTGATCGTTCGGATTGACATCCAGGAAAAGCGCGGCGTCATTCATAGCAAAATCGCAAATCTGTATGCGTCTGAGCAGCATGGTGCGTTCTTCATTCATAACGGCACGCTCCTTCCCCCACAAACGGGAAATCAAGAGACGAGAAAATGGTGCCTCTCTCAAATCCGAGGTTAGGGTCATATGTCTCGTCCCATTCTTGCATGTTGATTTTTACCATGACATACGTTTCACAATGCGCGATTCTCTGACTTTCCATGCTGCCGGGCGTTTCAGCGGGCATGACCATCTTCATTTCCGGCACTGTGGGTTTTGTCCCAGGCATTATGGGCATCGCCGGTTTCGTTTCAGGCATAACAGGATTTACTGGTGCGACAGGCCGGGTTTCCGGTTTTTCCCGCATACTCGATCCGTTTTGAGTCCAACCATTTTTCATTTTGTTTGACATAGAATAAAGGTTGCTCTTTTTATCTTCCAAAATCAATCTCTCCTTTCGTTCTTTGCGAAGCCTTATGAAATATCTGACCAGAGACAACACCGTGCTGTATCGCCGGCTAAGGGTCTCTTGCAGTGCTTTACCCGGATAGCGCCACGATTGCTTCAAAAACAATCTTTTTGAAATTCGTTGATT
>JAITVQ010000110.1 GCA_031285745.1 Puniceicoccales bacterium
CGAGCCTCGCCAAGTGCCGTAGCAATCAAGGCGGGTGCCGATGCTGTTGAGCAGGCCCGACTCTATACCAATGCCGGGGCTGATGCGCTGAGTGTACTGACTGATGAGAAGTTTTTCGCGGGCAAAATCGAGGACTTGTGGAATGTCGTGGATTTCCAGGCCCAGCATCGACGCTTTCTTCCATGCATCCGCAAGGATTTCATGCTGGATCCGATCCAAGTGGTCGAGGCGGCGGAAGCCGGGGCGCGGTGCATTTTACTGATTGTTCGCGCGCTGAATGACGAACAGATCCGCCGTCTATACGATGCCGCGACACTGGCGGGGCTGGATTCGCTGTTTGAGGTGCATGATGAAAGAGAATTGGCGCGTGCGCTGGAATTTTCGCCCAAAATTCTTGGCGTGAACAACCGCAATCTTGCGACGTTCAAGATCGATATTTCTTTTTCCGAAAACTACCTACCACAAGTGCCGTCCGGCATTGTAAAGGTGGCCGAAAGTGGAATTCGTACCGGAGATGATGCTGTGCGAATGAAGGCTGCCGGGGCTGATGCTCTGTTGGTTGGTGAGGCCTTGATGAAGGCTGACGATACCGAGATTTTGATGAAGGAGCTCCAGAAGGCGGATGAATAAACAGGAATGCCAATGGTAGATTTTCCTCCAGCCGGCCAGTTTAACCTTCACCAGACACGGGCGCTCTTGTCTGCGCTGGGGCATTCACCACGTCATCCACTGGGCCAGAATTTCCTGGTGGATGCCAACATTGTACGCAAGTCGCTTCAACTGGCAAATGTGTCATCAGGCGATGTCGTGGTGGAAGTGGGGCCTGGGTTGGGGACATTGACAGGCGCAATGCTGGCGGCAGGGGCCACTGTCTATGCTGTGGAGCGTGATCCGGTACTGGCCAGACATCTCAGCGAGAAGCTTGTGCCGTTGTATCCCGGGACTTTTTTTCTGACGGAAGGCGATGCAATGGATTGTCCGTTGGCGCAACTGCCGCCGTTGGTGTCGCAGGATTTCAAGATCGTAGCAAATCTTCCATATGCAATATCGACGCCCTGGATTGATGCGGTGCTGGAAGGCGTTTTGCCTGCGTCGATGGTTTTGATGTTGCAGCGGGAAGCTGCGGAGCGCCTGACTGCCCAGCCGGGAGGCAAGGAATTCGGGGCGATTTCAGTGGCACTGGATGCAGCTTATGTCCAAGTGCCCGGGCACAAGGTGCCTGCGTCGTGTTTTTTCCCACCACCCAAGGTAGAATCCTGCTTGCTCCATCTGCGCCGCCGGGAAAATCCGCGCAAATTGAAACCGGATACCCGGAAGGTGATTCGCACTTTGTTTCTACACCGGCGGAAACAAATTGGTTCAATCATCAAACGACTGGATGAAAAACCTGCCTGTCTTGAATCTTGGCTGGAAATCCTTCCCAAGTGGGACGCGACTTCAATGACCCGTCCTGAGGCCGTGCCGCTGGTTGCCTGGTATGCCTTGGATGATATGATTTAGTCTTTAACCGCGGATGATTCCGGCAGCATCCGGATACGTCGGTGTTTTTGCGGGAATTGTAGAGTCACAGTAGTGCCGACCCCGGGAACACTATCGATACCGAGCCTTCCACCATGCGCTTTGAGTATCCGCATGACGACCATCATCCCCAATCCGTGTCCGCCGCGCTTGGTGGTGAAAAACGGATCATATATCCGGGTTAAGTCATCCCGCTCGATCCCCTTGCCGTTGTCACGTAGGCGAACATAGACGAACTCATCATCGGCATCGGCTTGAATATCAATCTCGCCTCCGCTGTCCATGGCCTCCATGGCATTTTTAACAATATTGAAAAAAACCTGCTTCAGTTGGTTTCGATCTCCGCTGATGACTGGCAGGTCCTGTCCGATAGAGACGGAAACATGGATACCCAAGTCTTCCAGTTGCGAGCGGAGCAAGGCGCTGACCTCGGCAATAATGGGGAGCAGGTTTACATCCTGCAAATCGGGTTCGTGCGGGCGAATTGCCTCAAGAAAATGATGAATGATTCCATCAAGGCGTTTGATTTCCTCCGCGCAGATTTGCGTGGATTCCGCGATACGTTCCGTCGTTGGCGTCGCGGCGATCTTGGCCAAATGGCGTTGAATGAGCTGAAGATGAATGTTGATGGAATTAAGCGGATTGCCCAGTTCGTGCGCGACGCCTGCAGCAAGCGTGAAAATGGAGTTGATGCGCTCACTCTCGACGAGGTCCTCGGTGGAGATTTTGTCGGCGGTGATGTCGAGCAATATCACAACAAACCGGATGCGCTCCGGGGCATCGTTGGCCAGCCGACTAAGATGCAACCGGACAAGCCGAGGCTCGGGGTAGGTGATCTCAACTTCCCGCGCCACGGCAGGCATGGCATCGGTATCGTCAAGATTGATGTCGAGCGAACGGGCGAGTCCAGGAACCAGTTTCCACAAAACCGCCTTGCCTGCATCGCTTTCCTTGAGCCCGATGATTCGGTTGGCGGCGCGGTTCGAGTATTCGATGACCCCGTCGACATTTATGACCAGAATGCCTTCTTGAATGGTATTGAAGACCGTTTCCAGTAGATCCCGCTCTCCGATGAGCCGTTGTACGAGAATGGCGAGATTGGCCGGGTCGAGGTCGTCGATACGCCCGAGAATACGGTCTAGGGGGCTTTGACGTTTGCGGGGCTGCATGTGAAGTTTATCGGAAGTTGGTTTCAGGGCAGGGCTACCACAACACGATCAAACCCCAGCCCAATGCGATACTAACAAGTGTGATCGCGGAGCCGATGGCCACCCAGCGGCGAAGCGGTTGATTGCCCAGCCAGAGTGCAATGCACATCTTGACAATGGTGTTGCTGGCCATTGCGACCAACACCCCGGCACAGGCTATGACAATGCCCGAGTTGTCTTCGGAAATTCTATTGGCCAGCGAGATCGTGATGGCGTCCATGGTCAATAATCCCGAGATAAAGCTAATGGCGAGAAAGGCCATGGATTCCGCCGCCTGCTTAGTTTGCTCAAGGAGGAAAACCAGTACCGCATAGAGCAGGCCAAATTTTATGGCGGTAAATAAATTGAGAGGGTTTTTTACATCCGGGACTGACGATGAGTTTTGCTTGGAAATTTTCTTGGCCAGCCAGCCCGGAATAAGCAACCCCGTGAGTGTGACCAGTACAAATGCCGGTAGCAGCTTTATGCCGAATTCATTACTCAGCATGAAGGTGACTATCCAGACCCGGACGAACATGGATTGTCCGGCCAGCAGGATGGCTTGGGCGCAGGCGAGGTCGTTCTGTGGCTCAACTTTGCTTTTTCGACTGAATGCCAGCGTGACTGCTGTGCTGGAGGCCAGCCCCCCGACAATGCCGGTAAGCGGGAGCCCGGAGCGGGAGCCCAGCAAACGCATGGCCACATAGCCCAACAGGTTTACACCCGAGATGAGCAACACCATGCGCCAGGTATCATAGGGATTGAATATTCCCCAGACTTGCCTGTTGGGCACCAAGGGTAGGATAACCCCAGTCAAGAAGGTAAATTGCAGCGCAACGCGCACATCCACCTCGGTAAGGAGGCTGCTCCATCGCCGAGTGGCATTGCGCAGTCCGATAGTCCCTGCCACGAGAATGCCGATGATGAGTGCATAATCGCGATGTCCAACCCCCATCAAGCCTCCCACGATGAACATTAACAATGACGCAGACAGGGTGGTCAGGCCGAAATGTTCCCCCGCTTTTTTGCTCAATGAGAACATGGCGACGCCAAATCCCATCAATACAAAGGAGGCTAACATCAATCCACTGAGCCCGGCTTTGTCCAGTTGGGCCGAGACAAAACCGAGTACGCTCCAGAGGGAGAATGTCCGCATTCCTGCGACAGAGTTTTCACCTTCCCTCCACTGTTTGACTAACCCGACGAACCCTCCTGCACAAGCAGTCGCCAGCAATAGCCAACCGTTTTCCGGTGTGGCCAATGAATCCATGGACTCAGGTGTAAGCATGGCAAAAGTTGCTTGGTGCAAAGAAGGTATGTGAGGCAATTTATCTTATGCGTTTTCCGAGCCAATTTGCGCTGCCTCGTAGAACGCAAAAACCATCCTGTGATGATTATTTTCGGGCGAACGCTGCGTCGAAGGCCTGTTTGTTGGTTGGGAAGTCCAGTGCACGTACAAAGCTGGCAGCCTCGGTTGCCCCGTGCTCACGATTCATACGGACATCCTCCCATTCAACCGAGAGCGGACCATTGTAATTGATGTCGTTCAACGCGACGATTATGCTTTCGAAATCGACATCACCGCGCCCTGGGGAGCGGAACTCCCAGTAACGACGTGCATCGCCGAAGTCCGTATGGCCGCCGAATACACCCACGCTGCCGTCGCCACGCCCCCACCAGACATCCTTGATGTGGCAGTGATAGATGCGGGAGGCGAATTGGCGGATGAATCGCACGTAGTCGACCCCTTGGTAGGCCAGATGGGAAGGATCGTAGTTGAACCCAAAACGGCGGTGTTTCCCGACGGCTTCAATGGCGCGTTCAGCTGTGGCGATATCGAAGGCAATCTCAGTCGGATGAACTTCCAGGGCAAAATTGGCATTGGCTTTTTCGAAAGCCTCCAGAATCGGACCAAAGCGTTTTCCGAAGTCAGCAAATCCTTTTTCCCAATACGACTGAGGGGTGGGCGGGAATGCGTAAAGCGAACCCCAGATGGAGGAGCCGGTGAATCCATTGACAACTACGGGGCGCTTCTTTTCCGCCTCGGTTCGGCCAGGGCGCAAATCCATGAATTGTCGGCAGGCTTTTGCCGCAGCAGCCATATGCTTGGCTGCCCGTTGCCTGACGCCTTCTGGTTTGCCGTCGCCCCATACCTTTGCGGAGACGATGCTCTTGTGGCGTTCATCAATGTTGTCGCAGATGGCTTGTCCTGTCAGGTGGTTTGAAATGGCAAAGCAGTCGAGGCCATGGTCGAACAGGAGTTCCCACTTATCCTTGCAGTATTTCTTGGATGACGCGGCTTGTTCGACATCGAAGTGATCTCCCCAACAGGCTAACTCCAATCCATCATAGCCGAAGGATTTGATTTTTGGGGCGAGGGTTTCCAGTGGAAGATCGGCCCACTGGCCGGTGAAGATGGTAACAGGGCGTGGCATTGTTTTTCAGGGTTTAAGTGCGCAAGGAAGTGTTTCTCTGAAAGGACGATTGTCAATTCAACGGATACCGTGGAGCACTTGGAATTTATGGCCAAAATGAGCCGGGTGCAGCAATTCCCGCAATTTGCTTCGCTCCCGTTCCAATCCGGGGTCGGGCGAACCAAGCATCTCTGCAATGGTTGCCGTGGCATGACGCATGAAAAACGCCTCCTGTCTGTCCGTCCGCACCTTGGTAAAATTTGCGGTTTGGAGGATATCCTCAAGGCGATCCCACAGGACATGGCAGGTCAGATCCTGTTCTCCCGGGGAGGCCAGCAGGTCGTTGTGCATACGATGATTTCGGTATGCCCGGGCGGTCCCTTCGGGTGAGTTTTCCAGGCATTCGGCCAAGGTTTTCCCATAATCAAAGAATACCAATGCTCCGGTCCATGATTGCTGCACCAATTCCCTTAACAGGGCTTCTGCTCCGAGAGGAGCATCGACAATCCAATCTTCGTGCCACGGAGTGGGTAGGCTGGCAGCAAAGTTTTCAACGTATTCGTTGACGAAGTCGTCGAGCAAACACTCCGAAAGCGTGTGGTCATTCACGCGAACACCAAGCTCTCGCCATTTTCCGTTCTTGAAAATCAACCGATGGAAGGGTTGGGCGTCGAGAAGTTCATTGGAGAACACAATCGACTTGGGTGGTATAACCAGTGGCTCGCCATTTCGCAGGGTTTTTACAGATTCGAAGAAGGAAGTTTCCCCGGCAAAAAGCTCTTGATTGGGTTCGGCTCCTATTTCGACCAATGTACTCTCCTGGCAGGTGCTTTCTCCCAGCAGGGATGTCACGGCTGCCCGGATGAGTTTGCCGAACAAGGGGCCCATGCTGGCCGCCGTGTAGAAATCAGTATCATCCGATTTTCCGACCCGGGAGATGTCCCGGCGATAATAACCGTGGACGGGATGATGGAGGGCATGGCAGGTGAAAACTCCATAATCAATGACTCCGGCAGGGCTGGCAGCTTCTTGAAGGACGGTATAAATGGAAGAATTGGCGCTGGGGGAGTCCATGCTGATGAGGCCATGATGGTTGTGAACAGGGGGCTGGCAATTGAGAACCGTTTTTCTCCGTTTTTTGCCCCAAACCGTATCTTTCACCAAAAGCGCTCATTTACAAACCCTCAAGAGCCATGCAATGTGTACCTCATGCGGAAACCCGCCAATATATTCGGGACCTTGTTGCTCTGCTTTGCCTGCGGATTTTTTTCCTATGGCACGGCACGATTGGTGATGGAGCCGGCCACCCGGTCCTGGTTCAATTCCGACTTCTGGTCCGAATGGCTTAGGGTCGGCGAAGCGATGCGACTCACATCCACTTATTACATCGAGCCTGCTACGGTGGGGTATGAGAAACTGGGCGGAAATGCCATCGAAGGCATGATGGACCAACTTGATCAATACAGTGAGTATCTGCCGCCTGCCGCCTTCAACGAATTTCAACAGCAAACTGACCAAGTTTATGTCGGTATCGGCGTGACACTTGAATCATTGGAAGGGTTTCCTACCATTGTCCGGGTTTTCCCCGGTGGCGGCGCTGCCGAGGCGTCGGTTGAGCCAGGGGATCGGATTGTCGAGGCCGGTGGAAAATCCACGGAGGGGGAATCCGTAGATGCTGTGGTCAGACGATTACGGGGTGAGGCCGGGACAAAGGTTTCCCTTGGCATCCAGCGGCCCGGAATTACTCCGAACCGCACGGTCGAAATCGAGCGGCGCAAGGTGATCATGCCGACAGTTTTTGTAAAGCGGATGCTGGGCGACGGGATTGGTTATATCAAGATTACGCAGTTTGAGAGCCGTACCGTATCGGAAATCACCTCGGCCTTGGATGAATTGGCCAAGCAGGGAATGAAGAAGCTCGTCATTGATCTCCGGAATAATCCGGGTGGCTTGGTCAGTGCTGCGGTGGAAACGGTCGGGCTATTTTGTCCAAAAGGAACCGTGGTTACTACGGCGCAAGGACGTGTCTCCGCTGAAAGCCTGGAGTACAAGACCCGCGTTGAGCCGCTCAACCAGGATATTCCCATTGTGGTTATTGTGAATCGAGATTCAGCCAGTGCGTCGGAGATTGTTTCAGGCGCATTGCAGGATTTGAAACGAGCGGTGGTGGTGGGAGATCGGACCTTTGGAAAAGGGGTTGTCCAGAGTGTGTTTACCATGGACTCAACGCATGGACTGAAGATTACGAGTGCGCGTTATCTCCTGCCCAGCGGACGATCCATTCAAGACCACGGTGTACAGCCGGACATTTACCAGCCAGTGGATAAACGGGATCGTTCCCTGTTGGGAATTGCCGAAATCTGGCGTGAATTGAAACGGGAAGATGAATTTGAAAAACGCTTTCACCAGCCGCCGCCACAGGATGTACAGCTCATCGCGGCAGTTGATTTCATGAAAAATCTGGTCGGCCTTAAATTGAGTGACGTAAAATGATCCTCGCGATTGAAAGCTCGTGTGACGAATCGGGCGTGGCGTTGTTTGATCCGGCGAAGGGAATTGTCGGGGAGTGGGTGAATACACAAATTGCCCTGCATAGCGAATACGGCGGAGTTGTTCCCGATTTGGCCAGCCGTGAGCACCTACGAAATTTTCCGGAACTCCTGAAATTGTTGCCAAAGGATTTTTCTCCCGGGAACATTGACTGCACCGCGGTTACCCGGGGGCCTGGTTTGGCGGGCTGTCTGGCTCTGGGTATTGCCTTGGCCAAGGCATTGGCACTGGTTTGGCGAAAACCGTTGATCGGCGTCAATCATTTGCGCGGGCATTTGTTTTCTCCGTTCATTGCACTCCATGCGGAAGCCCCGATGAAGTTTGACGAAACTTTTGCCAAGCTGCTTCCTCACTTGGGATTGATTGTCTCAGGAGGAAATACGTTGTTGGTCGAGTTGAGCAAAGACGGCCAGGTAACCGTGCTGGCCCAGACGGTCGACGATGCCGCAGGGGAAGCCTTTGACAAGGGCGCCAAGCTGCTAGGCATGCCTTATCCGGGCGGGGCTTTGATTGAAAAAAATGCCGTGGGGGGCGATCGATCACGATTTGATTTTCCCAAGGGAATTTCAGAAAAAGCTGATCCACGTCTTTCTTTTTCTGGATTGAAAACCAGCCTGCGCTATAAGCTGGAAAAACTCAGCGATAATGAACTGGCGGAGGCGCTGCCGGATATTTGCGCCAGCTATCAGGATGCCATTATCGCGCAGCTTCTCGCAAAGACCAAGACCCAGTTGAATAACCAGCGGTTTGCCAGTATTGGATTGTCGGGGGGTGTGGCTAATAACCAGGCATTACGCGTTGCATTTACCGACTTGGCCCAACGCCGCCGTTTACCGTTGTTTGTCGCAGAGCCCAAGCATAGCGGCGACAATGCCGGGATGATGGCTTTTGCCGCTTTTGCCGACAAGTCGCTCCCTCCGCCGTCGATGAATAACTGGGATCTCGGCTTTGCCCCGTCACTTACAGTGGACGAAGTTTGATTAATGGCATGCCAAAATAATCCTCTTGCCTGTTTACTTCCAACCTCATCCATTCCCTTATACTCAATTCTCGTATGCTTGAAATAAAAGAACTGGTCGCCAAGCTGAAAGGTTGCCGCATTCTCGTGGTGGGGGATGTGATGTTGGATCACTACATTCACGGGGATGCGACACGGATTTCCCCTGAGGCTCCGGTCCCGGTGGTCCATGTAAGCCACGAGCGAAGTGTTGTCGGGGGCGCCGCCAATGTGGCCTTGAATATTTGTTCCCTGGGTGGACGTGCAACCGTGTGCGGGATGCTGGGTCGCGATGGCCCGGGTGACAGGCTGGGCAGTTTACTGAAAAAAGCAGGGGTTCGATTCCCATCCGCCTTTCGGAGGGCCAAGACGACGACCATCATTAAATCGCGGGTGGTTGTGCGTAACCAACAACTTTGCCGTTTGGATTATGAAGAGGATATTTTTCAGTACGCATTGGATTCCGACAGTGCGAAGAAGGCACTCTTGGCTGAATTATTCAAAGTGGATGCGGTAATTATTTCAGATTACGCGAAAGGCACGGTTAGCGGAAGCTTGATCAGTTTGATACAGGCCGCTGCGAAAAAGCGTGGCATCATTGTGGCGCTGGATCCCAAGCCACGCCGGAAGATTCCTTTCGATGGGGTGGATTTGATTACTCCTAATAAGTCGGAGGCGATGGAGTTGGCGGGGATTGCTCCCGAGGAATACGGGCATCATTTTCCCGCGGAGGAAGTATGCCGCCGGATATGGGAAAAACATCATCCCAAGAATCTCGTGATTACATTGGGACCGGACGGCATGCTGATCAGCCATAAGGGGGAACTGAAGAAGATCATCCCGACCTATGCGCGTGAGGTTTTCGATGTTTCAGGGGCAGGGGATACCGTTATTGCCACGCTCACCTTGGCATTGTCGGCAGGCATCGAGATAGAGGATGCCGCGCATCTGGCAAATACGGCTGCCGGTGTTGTGGTTGGCAAGTTTGGTACAGCCACGGCGACCCCAAGTGAAGTCATCGCATATCACAGGTAGTATCCTGGCGTGGATCCTTCGACAAATTGGCATTATTTTTCTCATCCACGGGTGGTGCTGGATTATGCCCGGGCAGCTTGTTCGGTGGGATTGTGGGCTTCTGAAAAATTGCTTTGCGAGAAGTTCTTTCCCAAGGATGCTCCATTACTGGAACTGGGCTGTGGTGCGGGCCGGATTTCCTTTGGCCTCTGGACTGACGGCTGGCACGACATTACGGCCACCGACTTTGCCGAACCCATGGTTGATGCCGCATTGGCAATCAATGAGACGAAGCAATCTGGTATAAAATTTGCCGTGGCCGATGCCACGGATCTGCGATATGCTGATGAATCCTTTCAATCGGTGATTTTCGGATTCAATGGCTTTCTGATGATTCCGATGCCTTCCCGTCGCCTAGTCGCACTGCGGGAGGTTTACCGGGTACTGAAACCGGGTGGAGTTTTTATTTTCACCGGGCATGATCGTTCAGTATCCCGCAATATCGATTACTGGGCGGCGGAGCGAACTCGCTGGGATTCAGGGCAGCAAGATCCTGCCTTGGATACTTTCGGCGATTATAATCATCTTACTGAGTCCGGCCGCATGTTTATTCATGCGGCAGATAGTGCGAAAATACAGGCGGCCCTGGAGTCCTGTGGCTTTCAAGTGGAGCTTTCCGCCATGCGTTCCGAACTGACCGTCGAGTCGGAGGCAGTGCTGGATTTTTCCGACGATACGCGTTTTTGGGTGGTGCGAAAATAACGAAACTATCTCCACTGGCAGTTTTGATGGGGTTACCAGTCGAACAGAATGTTGATAATGTCAGTGAGTGTACTGCCGGAAACAAAATTTTTTTTATTTTGAGTAATGAGTTTTCGCGAAGTCGCCCTTTCACGAAGGGTCTGATCCGAAGTTACCGTCAGGGATTTGACTCCTTTCCCATTGCCGGGAGCAACCGTCAGCGGTGTCCATCGGAAAGGGAGTCCGTGCCAGGCAAATTCAACCTTCCATCCAGCAAGGGATTTGGGAATAGGCCCGTTTACGAGCGTCGGATTAATCCGGACGAAGTCAGGAATTTGAGTGGTGGCGACGAGTGCCGTTACTGCAACGGGTTCGTTTTTTAATATCACTGCAAGATCAGGCGCGCGGCCATATAGGAGGCCGCCTCCGAGAAAAGGCAACGGGTCGGTGCCGCTAAGGTTTCGCCCGTTCCAAATGCTGTGTCGGTTGGGTGTGGTGAAATCTTTTTGCCGGGAATACCAGTTGTTGAAAGAATCGCTTAGTCGCACCCCGACTTCGAAATGCAGGTGGGCCCGCTCCTTGGGAAACCCGCCGCTGGCATCAGAGCGACCCATGATGCCGATATTCTGGCCTGCCTTTATCGTGGCACCTTCTTTTAGGCCGGGCGCTATCGACTGAAGGTGTGCGTAAAGCGTGTAGAAGGTAATACCCGGCTGGTAGTGGGTGAGCACGATATAGCGTCCGTAGGCACCGTTCGGAGTCGGGGCAATATGGGCGACCGTGCCGGGAGCCACGGCTTTAACGATATCGGTGGGCTCGCCTTTTTTGTCTCGTTGAACGGGACGAATATCGAGACCTTCGTGAAAACGGGACCCACTGTTGCGAGCCAATCCAAATAGGCCTGTCTCAGGCTTTCCCGATGCCGCAGGCTGGACAATCTCCTGCCAGGGTGTCTTTGCATCCACCTGCATCGGCGTGGGCCAGTAGAAATTCTGGGCAAAGGCAAACGGCGCCATGAATAGCGCCGTTAGTGCCAGAATACCTCGTCCGAGGCGAAGTGGAAGCAGGATCACTTGGTGTCTTCCTTGTGTTCGCGAATTTTCAGGATGGTGGAGCGCACATTCCTCTGGAGTTCGAGTAATTTGGCGTCAAAATCTGCCTTGTCTGTCGACTCAATTTCCGGGTGAAAGAAGATGTTTTGAGGATCCATGTTTGCCGAGAGTTGGATTACTCCCACAGGCTTGTCCTGAATGACGAGTATCAACCTTTGTCCGCGGGCTTGCATGGCCTGTATCCTGATGGCACGTGCGCCACGGTCATCAATCCGGGCTAGGATAAACGGACCTGGCACCCCTTCCACCTCGGCATATCCGACATTAACGTCGAGGAAGTTGCCTCCGGGTACGAGCGGGCTGTTGAGAACCTGGAACTGAATCTCGCTAACCGGCATAGTAATACGAGATTTGGCCGAAGCTGGGGTAGAGGCGGCTGCTTCGATATAGATGCTGGGAACATCCTCTTCGAGCCAGTTGACTTCGTCCTTGGCACATCCGCCGCCCAGGAACAGAAACGCGGACACCATGGTTAGGCTGAGAAGTTGAAAGAAGCAACGGACGGGGAGTTTTTTCATGATGGGTGGGATTGAGGAAAGAGAGAATGGGTTAACCGACCAAAGTTTCAAGTGCAGGTTGAATTTGGGCGATCTGTTCCGGTTGAAATTCATCAGTGGGAACGGAATATTCATCCCGAGTCCGCACATGCAGGTAATGCTGGATATTGTTTTCCGGCTTGCCGAGAGCCCGCAGGATGCGTTTCCGCTCAAGCAGGAGGGCTAGCAGTTGCTTCAGTACGGCCTTGTCTCCGGTCGGGTCGGTATCATCGGAAAACAGGGAGAGGAAAAATTCTTCCCTGGTAGCTAGTAGTTGCTGGCGGGCTTCGCGTTCCTCCTCAGCCCGGTCTTTGACTTCACGGGTCCAGCGGCCAAGTTCCAACCCGGCAGGGGAAAACTCCGGGACATGTTCTTCCAGAATATCGGCGCGCTCAATGGGCAGGCCTTCCGGTTTGTAAATAATGCATGTCACTCGATCTCCGGGCTTGAGCGGTTGATCGCTTACGGCGCACCGGCGTGAGATAGGTTTAACCTGCCATTCCATGGAAAATGTTTATTGGAAAGGGAACGGCTTGCGGCAATGCTTAATGCAGATGTGTCGATGAATGCGGGGTTGGAGACGATGTTTGTCAGATAATTCCCTCATTACAGTTTTTCCTCATAACATGCATCTAAACAGGTTATTATGGATCAGGCGCGCTGCATGAAATCGAAACTTCTTCCTTATAACTCTTCGGCCGTTCGGAGGATATTTTATTCGAGGATAAAAGAAAACTGATCCTTTTGCTCCGTGCGCCAGGCGAGGTGTTGGGTGCTCGGTGAAATTGCGAACAAGGGAGAAAAAGTTTTTACACGGATAGTTTTGCCATCGGGCAGAAACTCCAGAATGCGGAGCCATCCATCCCCGCCGTTCCCCATCCATCCTCCGCCAAGGGCTTGTGCGTTGAAAGTCATTTGCTGGACTGTTTTTCCGGCGGCGTTTTTGTCGGTGCGAAACCCGAGATGAGAACGTTCGCTGTTTGGCGAACCGATATGTCCGGAGAGAACCAATTGGATGTTTTTCGAAGGTTGGACCAATTTCTTAAAAATGGCAGCTCCGTAATTGGCATCGGTGAGCTTATAACCTTCCTTGACGATGTGCTTGTTGTCCGATTCGAGATAAGAGTGGGTGAGTAGGATGACGGTATGGTTTCGGTATTTCTCCCGATTGACTACCTCAATAGCCCAATTAAGCGCAGCCTCGCGCGGGGCAAATTCCAGCGAAACGATGAGGAATTTGCGTCCATGGGGCGAAATAAACTCGTAGGCAGCATTTTCCAAGGTCTTCTTTCCCTCGGCATTCACACCCATATCCACAAGGATCGCTTCGGTCTTGGGATTGCGGCTTGGGTAAAAATAATCAGGTAGGAATGTCTGGCGGGGTTCAATCGCGGTGGTTTTGTTATAGTCGTGATTGCCCGACGCAATGATGGTGGGAGAAGCACCATTTAGGTAATCAAAGGCTTTAGCTACGGCTGTCCATTGTTGGGCGCTGGTCTGGTTGCTACTTTTCCCGTTGGGATTTGGGTAATCGTTTTGTTCGACGAGATCACCTGTGCAGAGGACGAGCCCGATGTTGAGCGGAACGATATTTTCCTTTATCCAGATGGTCTGCAAATCCAACAAAGGCTGGTTTCTTTCAAATTTCACATAAGTCTGTGGATCGGGCAGCAGTACCATCGACCAGGACTTCGGATCTTCTAGTTGCGGTGGCGTATATTTTTGCGCGGATGCCTGCGGAAAACAGGCGAAGAAAATGAGGCAACTCAGGACGAATGGGGTAATGTGGCGCATAAAGTATTTAAAACAGAAGGTAATGGGATAGGTTCCTTCATAGATCATATCAGGAAGCTCACGCGGAGGAAAAGAAGAGCGTTTTGCGTCTGGTGTATAGCGTTTAGATTTTGAAAGTGGATAATAAGCCATGCTATTGAAGATTACTCTAAAATTCCCTCGCCCTTTCTCCGCGGTTCCGCGTGAGCCTCTTTTTCTGAACACTATTTGTTGCAAATCCTGACGAACAAAAAACCCGGCATGACTGCCGGGTTTTTGTTTCGTGGAGACGAAGAACGATACTTGCCCTCGATTACCCTACCAACTCGTCGATCATGACGATGTCCGGCTCGAAGGTGACTTCGAGGCGGTAAGGCTGGCCTGGGCGAAGAACAAGGGCGTGATCACGCTTCAAGGTCTGGTAATAGTGGACTTTTCCGTAGTAGGTGCGGTGCTCGGGATCGTCGGAAACGACCTCGGTTTCCGCCCATTGGGCTTGGAAGTCGTCCTTGACCACGGCACAACGAAGGCTCTCGGCACCCAAGGTGAAGGAGCTGCCCAGACGGTAGCGGTGATGCGGTGCGGCAATGGGGAGGATATAGCGAAGTTTGTTCAGTTGCACCTGCTGTTTCACCTGAATCAAGAACTTACTAGTGATTTTGCTGCCGCTGAATTCCCACTCGACCTTGCAACTACCCACGCCGTTGATGATTTTTTCCTCGTGGGTAATCAATTCCGGCTGGTCGAAACGGAAGTAGAAACTGTTCTTGAGGCCGAGTCCCGTGGTGATGTTTTTCCCGTAGAAAGAGGGGACGAAAACATTGTCACCGATGGTGAATTCAGGCATGAAGACCGGCATGTACTTATTGGCCGGCCAATCAAAGATGCCTGGCATATGGGGGAACGCCAGCGAGTCCGAGGTCTTGTTGGTGCCGCCTGAGACCACGGGGATCTGGACGTGC
>JAITVQ010000172.1 GCA_031285745.1 Puniceicoccales bacterium
TCGACCAGTGCGCTGTCCATGATGCGGACACCGTGGTGGATCTCGAAGCGTTCCCGGATACCGCGCAGGATGGAGATGGTGTCCTCGACCGAGGGCGGATCGACCTGCACAGGCTGGAAACGGCGTTCCAGCGCGGCATCCTTTTCGATATACTTGCGATATTCGTCGAGCGTGGTGGCGCCGATACAGTGCAGCTCGCCGCGCGCCAGCATTGGCTTGAGCATATTTCCCGCGTCCATGGCGCCGTCGGTGCGACCAGCACCGACCAGCGTATGCAATTCGTCGATGAAGAGCAGAATCTTGCCTTCGGCAGCCTTGACCGCATTGAGCACGGCTTTCAGGCGTTCCTCAAATTCGCCGCGATACTTGGCCCCGGCCAGCAGGGAACCCAAGTCCAGCGCAAAGACGGTTTTGTCCTTCAGCCCCTCGGGGACATCGCCGCGCACGATGCGTTGGGCCAGTCCCTCGACGATGGCGGTTTTTCCTACACCCGGTTCGCCGATGAGCACCGGATTGTTCTTGGTCTTTCGGGAAAGGATGCGGATCACCCGGCGGATTTCCTCGTCGCGCCCGATCACAGGATCCAGTTTGCCCTGGCGGGCGCGGGCTACGAGGTCCACGCCGTATTTACCCAGTGCATCATAGGTAGATTCCGGAGACTGCGAGGTGACGCGCTGCGCGCCGCGCAGTTCCTTGAGTGCGGCCAGCACCTTGCTTTTTTCCAGCGAAAACACCTTGGTGAAATTCTTCTGGTCAGAATTATCCAGCAGCCCGAGAAAGAGGTGCTCCGTGCTGACAAAGTCATCTTTCATTTGCCGGGCAATCTCGGTCGCCTTGCCCAATGCGGTATGGAATGCACCGGAGACTGCGCCTTGTTGGACGTGCCCGGTGCCACTGACCTTGGGCAACCGGGATATTTCCCGGTCGACCGATAGCTCCACGGCAGGGCGTTGAACTCCCATTTTGTCCAGCAGGGCCGGAACGATGCCGTCTTCTTGCTGGAGCAAGGCGGCCAGTAGGTGCCAGGTCTCGACGGTGGGATTACTGTTTTCTTGCGCGAGTGTTTGTGCGGCGGCAACGGCCTCGCGGCTTTTTTCGGTAAATTGGTTAAAGTCTGTCATAGGTAGGGTTTCGCATAAAATAAGCCAAAAAAAGGGGCTTTTTCAAATGACTTGGCGGGTTATAAAAGTTAATGGCTCATAGTTAATTAACTCTGATCGTTGCAATAATGCCGGATAGAGTGCACGGGAAACGTTGTCGCCTTGGGACAGTCCCAGTCGGGGCGAAACGTCCCGCATTTCCTATTCGGGCGCAGTGGCGGGATTTGGATTTCCCACGCGCTGCAACTCAGGCCTGATTCTGGGATAAGATCAGTATGGAGTACGGGCCGACGTCGATAACGATGCTCTGCTCACAATCGGCTGCTGCGGTGTTCTCACTTTCGTAGGCAACGGCGCCGATATCGGTGAAATCTTCGCAATAAACCTTCGCATCCGTATTGAGTCGCACCTGCCAGGTTCCGGGTTGCGAGACACCCACCCGGTAGCCGTGGACAGGTTTGGTGGTGAAGTTGGCCACGACCAGCGTGTCATCACCGGCGCCACCCTCGCGCCAGCGCCGGTAGGCGAGTATCCGGAGGGCATGGTCCACATGGTGGGCAATGAAATGCTGTCCGCAAAGCCCGGCGGTAACGCCGTCCGCATTGCGACGCAGATGGAGCAGTGCGCGGAACGCGTCGGTAATTCCGGAAAAGTGATCGAGTTTTTCCCAACGCAACGGCACATAATCCCGGAACCACTCGTCCTCGAAAAATTCCTGCCCCTGGAAAATCATGGGAATACCGGGTGCCGTGCAAACCAGCGCAGCCCCGAGGAGAGCACGCTTGCGGGCGGCCCAACTGTCGGGCTCCTCTGCATTGATTTCCGTGGGCATCCGGGCCGACCCGTTGGCCACCTCGTCGTGGGACTCTGTGTAAATCACCCGGTGAAAAGCGTCGCCATCGTACACATGGCGCAGGGCATTGACGATCGGGTCAAGGTGCCGTTGCGAATCCTTGACTGCGGTAAGCGCCGCGCGGATGGGGTGGACAAACGCGGCATCCCATTGCGCGTTGAATCCCGCGCCGCCTGCGCCGATGTCCTTGACCAGCCACTCGCTGTTGCGAAGATCCTCGGCAATCGTGATGGCGCGGGGGAACTCCCGGTGAACCTCCTCGTTGATCCACTGCATGAGCGACCAGCCCTCGGCCAGTTCGTCCCCGGGGTCGCCCGGGTTTCCTTTGCAGGTGCGGATGAAAAGCGACATGTCCCAGCGCAATCCATCAGCTCCGTAATTGCGCAGCCACATCAGGGCGTTATCGCGCAGGTACGTGCGCACCTCGCCGCGTCCGTAATCCGGACGGCTTTTCCCCCAAGGGGTTTCCGCCCGCCAGTCGTTGTAAAAGTAAATGCCTCCGCCGTCGTTCTCGCTCCAGCCGTCGAACTGCCACAACGCCAGGTCATCGGGCCCGAAATGATTGTAAACCACATCGATGATCACCGCGATCCCGGCGGCATGGGCCGCCTCAATGAAGGCGCGTAATCCTTCCGGCCCGCCGTACACATTCTCCACCGCAAAGGGATGCGCCGGATTATAGCCCCAGGACAAATCTCCCCGAAACTCGGCCACCGGCATCAACTCGATGCAGTTGATTCCCAAGTCCCGCAAATACGGAATCTTCTCCTGCGCATCGGCAAAGGTGCCGACATGCCCCTCTGCGCCGCAAAAACTTCCGACGTGCAGTTCGTAAATGACCAGCGCATCCAGCGTCGGCGGAACGAAATCAGACGCCCCCTTTGCTGATTCCAAACGGTAAAGGATGGATGCTCCGTTGGAATGCTCAACCTTGTAGGCACGCGGATCCGGCTTTTTGAGAACTTGCTCTCCGTTATGCAGGATGAACAGATAATGCTGACCCCCCGTGGCTCCCGGCACGAAGCCATACCAGTTATCCTGTTCTTCACGGACTAGCGGATATGCGTCCTCCTTCCATTCACAAAAATCTCCCGTGACAAAAACTTTTGTCGCATGGGGAGCCCAGAGTCGAAATCCGACTCCTTTCTCGTGAAAAATAGCCCCCATTCCCTCCAGTATCGGTGGGGTTACCTCTTCTGTTTTTTTCTTGTTCATGGCAGGGTTGGTTTGAACCCCGCACATTCTCAAAAACAGTTGAAAAACGGGGCAGCAAATAACACGTGCCAGTGTAGCAGGAGAGGCGGATGAGGCAAATTTTATGCCTCTTTTTTACTCAATTGCCGGATCACCTTCGGCAGCAGCTTGTGCTCTGCGGCGTGTATCTTCCCGGCAAAGGTTTCCAGTGTGTCGGTGTCTTCGCGCCGCACCACGGCCTGGTCAATGATTGCGCCGCCATCGACGGTGTCGTTCACGTAATGAACGGTGCAACCGCTCACCTTCACGCCATAGCGCCAGGCTTGCCCGATGCCGTCGAGTCCGGGAAACGATGGGAGCAGGCTGGGGTGGAGGTTAATGATCCGGTTGGTGAAGGCGGTGAGTAGCGGTTTCTTAATCACCCGCATGAATCCGGCCAGGACCAGGAAATCGGCTCCGGTGGCGTGGATGGCCTCGACCCATCTTGTTTCCACCTCCGGGGGAAACTTGGTCTTGAACGGGCCGGGATCGGGCTGGAGGGCAGAGATGCCGAAGCGCGGGCCGAGTTCCAGTATCCTCGCGCCGGGGATGTCGCAGAAAATCGCCACGACGCGTGCATTGCCAAGTTGCCCAGCTTGCTGGGCTTCTAGGATGGCCTCCGCGTTTGAGCCGCGGCCTGACCCAAGGATGGCGATTTTCATGGGAGGCACCCTAGAAAAGGATTGTTCCTAGAGAAAGGATGAAAATGGAAATCCTCTGATTTCGAAAGGCGAAGGAAGATATCGTGGTGATCCTTTATTGAGGATCAACAAGACTGGCAGGATAATTTCTCTGAAGCCTGTTAACTATAGATTAATAATGCGATAATTAAACAGTCATTCACTTCGGGGGAAATCTGTGCTATCCTGCCATCCTCGCTATCGACTCTAACATCATACGTATTTATGAAGGAGAACCCGTCTTTTGAAGAGTACCTCATTGGTTTATGCCAAGGCCTTCTGGCGGATGGGGAGCTGTCTCCTGCCAAGGTGATTTATTTCAAATGTTTACTGCTTAAGGAGTATTCCTTTGTCCAGGATTTGTCCGGTTTGGGTGACTTGATCAAAAAAGTTTATGATTTTGCGAAGGAGCTTCCGGAGGACGAATCCAGCTTAACCGATGAAATGTGCGACGCGATGTTGGGTTGTGTATGAGCTTATTGGTGAAACGAGGAAGCCAGGTTACCAAAATTTAAAAGACAAAACAGAAATTCACCCTGCCCCATGGGAAACCCGACATAATAAACCAAATCCCGGTTCTCGGTGCCATTGCGGATGACGAGTCCGCGACTTCTGCTCGAGGTTCGGTCGGCATTGAGAACCGGGTGCAAGGTTTATCCGGGATTGGTTCAAGTGCGCTGCATTTGTGGAGGTAGACTCATCAAGTTACCGCCATTTGGTCGCCGTCGAAGTCCGCGTTAAAGGCAATTGTTAGTAGTTTATCTCCGTCCTTGTCTTAAATGCCGAATAAATGCCCTTTAATTCTATCGGATAGTTTTTACACATGCTTGTTAACAGCATGATATTGATGTTCATAACTCTCGTGCTGCAGAAATTGCTTCCAGTCAAGCCCCTGTCCCGATCCGGGAAAGGCTGACGCAGACAGGATTCTGATCTTCCCGTTCCGGGACGAGAGGAAACCCAACTGCACGGTCATTTTCCCGAAATGGGAAAGTAACAATGCAATTTGCACTGTCGTTTTCCCGAAACGGGAAAATCCCCGTGCAAAAAACTTCATGTTGTCCCGTTTTGGGAGGGTAGCAATGCAACCGGGTTTGTTGGTTTCCACAATCGGGAAGATATCTGTGCCGGATGCATGGCGTTTTCCCAAACCGGGAAGACGGCTTCACTATTGGCATGGGTTGCCTCCAGTCGCAAAAGTCCGGCGATCGAACAGCAAAAGGTGTTTGGCGAACCAGAAATGCCATTAATAAAATACCCAAATGAATGTCCGGACTCCATGCAATATAGGGAATACCCACATTTTTCTAATAACACCTTTCGCAGATAGGCTCTGCTTCCGGGGAAATGCCGGGTGAGCACCAATGATCGTGTTAACCAACGACCTCGCCTTGGGAAAAAAAGGGCGGGGCCGGATGTGTCATAGTGCTCCTGCGGCGGAGGCAGCGGCGATCTTGCCAATCAGCTTTGTTGTGCTGTATCCGGGCAAAAACGGCAGAAAGCGGATCTCGACACCGTTATCCTGGAGGGCAGCTCGCTCGGAAGCGTCGAGCTTTTCGAGCGTGTAGTCGCCAGCCTTGGCGTAAACATCGGGACGAAGCGCCCTGATCTCCGCATCCAGCCTGGGGGTGTAGAAGAGGAATAAGCCGTGGATAAATGGAAGCGCCCCCAGCATATAAGCCCGCTCCAGGTCGTTTTGCACCGGCCGGGTTGGCCCCTTGAGCTTGGTGACACTCTCCGCACTGTTCAACCCCACCCACAGTTCATCGCCCAGCCGGGCGGCTTCCCGAAGGTAATAGACATGTCCGCAATGCAATAAGTCGAAGCAGCCGTTGGTCAGGACAAGTTTTCGTCCGGCGGCCTTTAATTCCTCGCGTCGGGCCACAGCCTGGGGCAGGGACATCAACTTGGGGTTGTTCTCGAGCGGATTGGTCATGTCGGGCATCGTTGCCGAAAAGCATGGGACGAAAAGAGAAAAAGGCAACAAATCCGAGGGTGGGGACGAAGCAGAAGGGATTTGGCGAAAGTTTTCATTTTTTGGTTTTTATTTTTTCGTTCTCGTTTACCCATGACGCATGTTTCGACGCGATTTCATCCGGCAGCTGGCATTGGTTTCCTCGGCGATGGCCGCTTCTCCGCTCCTCGGGCAAACGGCGTCATCGTCTCGCGTGATGCTCGGCATTGACGTGCTGGAGGCGGAAGGTTTTGCCAAGATCAAGGGGCTGCGGGCCGGGCTGGTTACGCATCCCGCCGGGGTGAACAGGCGGGGTGAAAAAACCATTGATGTCCTGCGCCGGGCGCCCGGGGTGAAGCTCGTCAAACTCTTTGGACCCGAACACGGTATTTACGGCGACGCGGCCGCCGATGTGCCTGTACAGAATTCCATCGACCGGCGCACGGGCATCCCGGTGTTTTCCCTCTACGGAAAAACGCGCAAACCTACCCCTGATATGCTGACGGGGCTGGATGTCATGCTGGTGGATTTGCAGGATATCGGGTCGCGCTCCTACACCTATGTAAGCTGCATGCGCAATGTGCTGGAAGCCTGCTACGACGCAGGTATCAAGGTAATGATTCTTGATCGTCCCAATCCACTCGGCGGATTGAAGGTGGATGGGCCGGGGCTGGATAAAAAGTGGATGAGTTATGTCGGCTATTTCCAAGTGCCATATGTGCACGGCTTGACTATTGGAGAACTAGCCATGGCCGCCACGCGCACCTACGGCTGGCTGAATCTCACCGATGCCGGGCGCAAGCAGGGGCAACTGGAGGTTATTCGCATGGCGGGCTGGACGCGCTCCATGCGCTGGAGGGATACCGGCCTCAACTGGGTGGCCACCTCGCCGATGGTTCGCGATATCGAATCGGCGGAAGGCTATCCGATAACGGGGCTGGGCTGCCAGTTGGGCGGATTTTCCCACGGCATGCCCGGCGGCTATTATCCGTTCCGCAGTATTTCCTTCTCCGGAAAAAAGGCTGAGGAAGTACGCAGTGTGCTTGCTGCGCGAAGAATTTCCGGACTGGGCCTGAATATCCAGCGACTCCGCGACGGTACGGAGGGGATTTATCTCGCCATTACCGATTGGGATTTACTGCGTCCGACCGAGATCAGTTTCCATATGATGCAGTTGGCTTGCCTGTGGAGCACAAAGGGGAACCCCTTCCTGAATGCCACCAACAGCCAGCAGGATTTATTCAATAAGCACACCGGCTGCGAGGCGTTCTTCAACGAACTGCAAAACAAGGGAAAAAATACCAATGTCGTTTCCTGGATAAATCGGTGGACACTGGAGGCCGAAAAATTCCGGGAATGGTCCAAGCAGCACTGGTTGTATGGGGCGTGAGGAACGCGGAAATAACAAGAGGCAGAGCCGTACCAATTTCACCTCAAACGTATAAAACTGGAGGGACGAGCTCCGCGAGTCCGTGGCCGAATCGAGGAAGTAAGGTCAAAAGAGACTGTTAGGATCAGATGATTTATTGAGGCAAACACTTGGCGCTGAGCATGCCCGCTTTCCCTATCACATTACTTGACCCACGGACTCGCGGAGCTCGCCCCTCCAGTTTGAGTCCTGTTTATTATATCTCTGACTGGCGATTGGTATCAGAAAGTGGTTTCTCGTTTTTCTGTCGATTATTTCCACTTCTCCATCCTGTAAATCTTGTCCATTTCCACCTTTTCTTTGCGCTAAACACACACCGACTCGCCCGGTTGCAGTACGCGGAAGGATGCGGGGGAGATTTTCTGTTTGGTTAATGCTGCTGCCAAGGCGTTCGGTGGATCATCACGTCCCTCGTCAGTCAGGCGGAAAGTGCCCCAGTGCATGGCCAAGCTTAGCTTGGAACCGATTTTCTGGTGAATTTTTACCGCCTCGGCGGGATTGCAATGCTGGGGAGTCATAAACCAACGTGGCTCATAGGCGCCAATGGGAATCATCGCGAGGTCGGGTTGCCCCAAGCGTGTCCGGATATCATGAAAGAACTGATCGTTATAGCCGGTGTCGACCGTGAAATAAATCCGGAGTGAGCCTATCTCCAAAAAGAACCCTCCCCAAAGGCGACTGCAGCGGGTACTGCTCAATCGCTTGCTCCAATGCTGGGCCGGGGTAACCGTGACGCGGGTATCCGTTGATATGGCGGCATTCTCCCACCAATCCAGTTCGATGGCTTTTTGAAATCCAGCTCGTCTGAACAACCTCCCATTGCCCAAGGGAGTGATCGCTACCGGAGAATCGCGGCGCATCAGGCGGCGCAAGGTCTTGAGATCGCAATGGTCGTAATGGTCGTGGCTAAGCAATATGTAATCAATCTTGGGCAATGATTCGAATGGCACTCCCGGGGCGTGGACACGGGGTGGACCAGAAATCCCCAAAGGACCGGCATGCTGGCTGAAAACAGGGTCTGTGATAAAATTGCCTGCGGTGGTCTGGAGCAAGAAAGTCGAATGCCCTACCCAGGTCGCGATAGCTCTGTCGGGGGACTCTTTTTCTGATGATGCCGACAGTGAAGGAGGTACCTGTTGGGGAATGTCTATCCATCGGGGCCAATGTCCTCTTGCCCCCTTGGAGAACCACCAGCGCAAAATCATTTTCCAACCCGCAATGGGCGGAGCCCCGGGCGTGAAAAAATGTTTTCCGTCGAAATGGTCCGATTGCATAAACAGGAAAAGCTTTGGTACACATTTCGTCCGGGGACAACCCCGGACATAAGAGTTTGCCCAAAATCATCCTGCAAAGATTTGTTTTGCCTTGGTAAATCGCCTTGAGCCTTTGGCTCAGGTTGACAGGTTTACGGCATGAACCGCTCAAGAGCTTTTTCCGCCGTGCTTTTCTCCACCGTTACGCTGGGAGCCGCTGTGATTGCCTGGGCTTGCGGCGGCGATTATTACATCACGAGTTTGCTGCGAAGCGGAGATGCGGGAATTACCGAACGCCCGGCTACCCGTTTCGCGACATCCATAAAAAAACTATTGCCCCAGACCGACTGGAAGGTTGCGGAACCTGCATCGTATTTCCATCCCCATGCCACGAAAACAGCCGCCGCCTGCCTTCTGCTTCTACAGGAGGCTTTGCTCTCCGGCAAGGAAGCAGGTGAGAATCCCGATGATGAGGCCGTTATCAAGGCGTTGAATGAATACGCGACCATCCGGGCTGCGATGGTGAATATTTCCATTTACGATGCCAAAAAATCAGAGCGCCTGTCATGGGCTCAGGCATATATCCCGGTTTTGCAAAACCACACGGGGTCGAAACTGGATGTGTCGTGGAAACGGGTGGAACTGACCCCGGAAATCGTGGCCGAGGCAAGGACGCGCTTGGAGGAGAACTTATTCTCTCCCGATGTGATGATTCCGTTGGAATTTCGACTATATCTTGAAGGTGCGATTGCCTGGCAGAAGGAGAATCCTGATGTTGCCCGGACTGCCTGGAAAAAGGTGCTCGAATTGCCTCAAGGTGAGCGCAAGTACCAAGGGATATTTGCCGCCTATATGCTGGGCGTGGATGCCTATCAAAGAAGTTATGCCATAGCGGAAAAAGAAGCCTATCTGGAAATGGCTCCCGAGGTCAGGAAGATATTCCAGTCTGTCCGGGAAATTGCCCAAAAGACCAAAATAGATCCGTGCGGGCTTGCCTGTTCCAGCCTTGGCCAGGAGGCCAGAACCTGGCTTGGCGGGAGAACCTGTGTGCCTGCGGTGGATGATTATTCCAAGGCGGCCTCCTTGTATCTGGAGCAGGCTGCTGCCGGGGATGGGGACGCGGTGTTTTCCCTGCAACTGGTGATTCGGCGCATGATGTGGCGAAGCCAAGAAGAGATGGTGTCCGTGGCCAAGGATCCTGTTTTGCGTTCCTTAATGTCGGCATATGTTCTCTCCGATGGAGGCCCCTGGATTTTCGGGCCCAGCAAGGAGCAGGCTCGCAAGTGGATTAGTGCCATGGAAGCTTCTGGGGCTGTCAATGACGCAGAGGCCGCCCAACTCGCCATCATGTGTTATCAGCACGGCGATTATGTTTCCTGCTCGCGCTGGCTGCAGAAGGTTCCCGCATCAGAGCCTCTCTGCGGGTGGTTGTCGGCCCGACTTTTGTTGCGCGAAGGAAAAACCAAGGAAGCCGCAGCAGTCATGGCCAAGACAGTGCGCGATCTTTCTCTCAAGAAATCACTCGGTCCTGTTAACACGGACACGGAATACATCCCGGTGTCGCCCTGGCGTTATGACTCAGAATTGTTTTTGGATGATTCGGGACTTTCATTCCGCTCGCGTATTGTCGCGGAGCAGGGAGTGTTGGCGATGACCACGAAGGATTATACGGATGCGCTGGATGCTTTCCTGCGCTGCGGACTGGATGAGGATGCCGCCTATGTCGCCGAGTATGTTTTGTCGGCCAATGAGCTTAAGGCCTACGTTGACGCAACTTGGCCGCCGGAATCAATCGGTTTATCCGAAGGAAATGGAACCTATATCCGCCATTTGCTGGGAAAACGCCTGCTGCGGGAACGTCGCTGGCAGGAGTCCAAAGCTTATTTCCACCCTTCGGTTCATGAGACATTCGACCAGTATGTCGCCCATGTGCAGCAGGGATACAATACCTCGCTTGATTTTGAAAAAAGGGCTGCCGGGTTTTGGCTTGCTGCCGCCTTGGTCCGGGAAAAAGGGAATGCCTTCTTTTTGGCGGAGGTAGGGCCGCATTGGGGCTATAGCTCCGGATGGGAAGATTATCCTGTTCCCGCTCCGGCCCGCATAAACCATGAAAAACCATGCCTGACCCAGCCGACGTATGACGAGATATCCCGGGTGCGTTCCCGGTATATTGGCAAGGCTGACCGTGATGTCCGTTATCGCGCCGCAGAGCTGGCGGAATTTGCCGCCGCATTGTTGCCCAACAATGATGAACGCACCTCACGCATCCTCGCTACAACGGGTGCATGGCTGAAGTATCGTGAACCGCGGGCGGCCGATCCATTCTACAAAATGCTGGTGATCCGCTGTCCTGATACTCCGCTCGGCAAGGCTGCTGACAAACTGCACTGGTTTCCGCCTGAAGTCACGGGGGCCATTGCCGGAGTTTGGGATGATGCACCCATTGTCGAGAAAAAGGATTCTCGCGCAGTTGAAGAACCTGTTTCCTCGGTAGAGCTTTCCTCAGAGGAATCAACGAGCGCTGAATAAACAAGCGGGGTTCTATTCCCCGACAACGCCAGCTTCTCCGTCGGCAAATTGCACTCGCATTCGTTTTCCTTTTTCAACCGCTGCCACAGAGCGAACTACTTTTCCGGTATCGTCCCGGACAAGGGCAAACCCGCGTTTCAAAGTTTCCTCAATACTGGCCGCTTTTAGGCGGGTTTCCAGGATGGCAAGACGTTTTGTCCACCGTCCCTGAGCTTGGACAACAGCTTGATTCATCCGCATTCCTAGGACATCCAGTCGTCCTTGCAGCACCTTGAGTCGTTCCTCCGGTGAATGCTTGCGCAGACGGATTTCAAGGTCGGATAATTTTTCCCGCTGTCTGGCCAGTATGAATTTAGGAGCTGCGTGGAAACGATTTTCCAAGCTGGCCAAATGAAGACGCAGGCGTTCCAGCATCTTCTCCGGTTTATGGTGCTCCAAGCGAATGGATGCCAGATCCAGACGTTGTGATAATGTTTCGAGATACCGCTGGACCAGTGTTCGCAAATCGCGCTCTGCTCGCTCTACTCGCTCTACGCAGTTCAGATAACTGGAAGAAATTAATTCGGCTGCAGCACTAGGGGTTTCTGCGCGGACATCTGCCGTGAAATCGCTCAACGTAAAATCAATCTCATGGCCCACTGCGGAAACGACCGGTATTGCGGAAGCGCGGATCGCTCTCACCACCGCTTCCTCATTGAAAGGCCACAAGTCCTCCAAGCTGCCTCCGCCCCTTGCCACCACGAGTAGATCAAATCCACCGAGCGTATTGGCGTGCTCCAGCGCGGTGGTGATTTCACCTGCCGCCTCAGATCCCTGCACTCGCACCGGCAGGATTATTACCCGGCCTTTCCATCCTCGTCGTTGCAATATCTGGACAAAATCCTGAATCGCGGCTCCGGTTGGAGAAGTGATTACACCGACCACCTGCGGCAGCAATGGCAGTTGGCGTTTTAAGGCCCGATCGAAAAGTCCCTCTTGGGCCAGCTTTTGTTTCAATGCCTCAAATGCCCTTTGCAGGCGTCCCAATCCATCTTCCTCCACAAGCCGGACCACCAGCTGATAGTTGCCGCGCGGCTCATAAATACTGACAGCTCCAAATGCCCGGATTTGCAGGCCGTCCCGTAAATCGCATTCCACTTTGAGAGCATCCCCGCGAAACAATACTGCTGCCAGTTGGCTTTGCGCATCCTTTAATGTGAAATAAATATGTCCGCTGGTTTGTCGTCGTAAGTTGGAAATTTCACCCCGAATCCACACTGACGGAAAAGCTGTTTCAACGATCCCCTTCAACTGTCGCGTGAATTCGGAGACGCTGAATGTTTCCAATGACTCTACCGATGGACGAAAGGAGGGCATCTGAAGATTCTAGCTCAAATGGTGATTCCTCATGACTTCCCTGTTCCTAGTGTGTAAATGTCAGTCCAGCTGCGGCAGTGCCGTTATCGTCCGGAGTGTTTTGACCCGAGCCTCTATCTCGGTGATACCTGCGGATTCTAACCGATCACAGGAAAACGCCTCTACAGTCAGACTGGCGGCCGCGGTGGCATAGAGCATCCCCAGCTTTATTGCCTCGAAATCCGTTCGTTGCAATGCCGCCAGTGTCCCGATGAGTGCTCCCGCAAAGGAATCTCCGGCGCCTGTCGGATCATGTAACTGGGTTACGGGATAAGCGGGTAGGGCGAACAATCCGTCCTCGTGAAAAAGCAGGGCGCCGTGCTCTCCTTTTTTGATAAGGACAATCTTTGCCCCGATTTCCCGTAATTTTTGTCCCGCGACAATGACATTGGATTCTCCTGTCAGGTGTTCTGCCTCGCTGTCATTTACAACAAACAGATTCACTCTCTTAATGACCTGCTCCAATTCGGGCCGGGCGATTTCAATCCACAAATCCATGGAATCCGCCACGACAAAACGTGGTGATTGCATTTGGCCCAGCACATGCAAATGCAACCCGGGTGCGATGTTTGCCAGAAGCACGAACGGGGTCTGCTCATATCCTGCGGGCAATTCCGGGCGGAAATTGGCAAAAACTCCAAGCTCAATGGTCATAGTATCCCGGCGGTTGTAATTCTCGTGGTATTTCCCCTTCCAGAACAGCGTTGGGCCGGATTCATCGGTATGAAGTCCCTTGGTATCTATTTCATGGATACGAAAGCGTTCACGATCCTTGTTGAGAAAGTCGTTTCCAACAACGCCGACTAGCCGGACATCCGTGAAATAGCTGGCGGCCAGTGATGCATAAGAGGCGCTTCCTCCGATCAGTTTTTCCCCATTCCCCCTTGGTGTAATGATGTCATCATAGGCAATGGAGCCTGTAATGAGAAGCGGGGCTGGCGTTGCATTCGATATTTGGATACGCTGCATTTTTATTTCTTGGGCTGAAAAAGATCAGGACGCGTGTTGCGCAGGTGAAGTATGCCAGCCTGGGCGATTGCATGATGGATTTCACCATTCATGGCCATTTGCTCAACCTCTGGGGCAGAAAACAACCGTGTTTCCACTTCCTCGTTTACATCGAAATCAGCAGTGCCGGTTGATTCACAATTCTCGATTAGGACAAAGTGGGACGTATTGCCCAAAATGGCGGGATTAGGGGCGCAAGTTCCTATGATCCGGGCATTCTTTCCGACATAACCCGTTTCCTCCTCCAACTCCCTTACGGCAGCCTCCGTGGGATTTTCTCCATGGTCCAGCAGGCCACCGGGCGGCTCCCAAGACAGCGAGCGAGTGCCGAATCTGAACTGTCGGACCAGCACCAATCGACCGTCGGTTGTGACGGGCAACGCCATTACCCAATCAGGGCATCGTATGACAAAAAAAACACCCTCACGATTATCATGAGGGTGGCGGCACTGTTGCTTGAAAACCTTGAAAATTTTGCAATCCGCATACAGTGCCTCTTGGTCAACTATCCAGGGGGCTGGCTCCGTCATTGTTTCGAACTACTGTCTGGAGGGGACTTTGATCTTTTGCCCGATTTTGAGCCTTGTGGGATCTATCCCGGGATTGGCGTCTTCAACTGCTCTGGCAGAAACACCGTATTGGCGTCCGATTACAGTAAAGTTTTCCCCTTGTTTCACAATGTGCTCGCCTGCGGCGGCCACGGTAGTTGCGCCAGAGTTTCCGGTTCCACCTGATGGGGTGACTGTCGTGCCACCAGTGTTTCCGGAGGGTCGGACGGGTCGTCCTGATGAAAATTCATTAACCTTATCAGTAAGTTTGTTGAGCCAAGTGTCGGCTTTCATGAAATTAGCCATCGTATCTTGTTTAAGTTTGGAAAGATCCGACTGCAGCTCTGCGATTTGCCTGTCTCTCAGCTCGACATTTCTATTTGCCGAGTCGAGGGCACTCTTTGCTTCGGCCGCTTGTGCGGTTGCGGTCTCAGCGGCCTTTTCCAGATTTGAAACCTTGCTGCGGGCACTTTGTCCGAAAAGCAGTCCTGTGATTCCAGCGGCCAAGGCGACAGCGGCTAATATTAAAGGGAGTTTTGATTCTGAGGGGGAGGAGAGTCCTTCGTCCATGGTGGCGATATTGAAAAGTTTTTGGTTGGGAAGAAAAAGGAAGATATATGATTCAGGTGTTGACAGGTAGGGCAACACAAAAGGAGATTCTCATGGTTTTTCAATCGGGCAATAGCGCAGTCTGGCTAGCGCATCTGCTTTGGGAGCAGAGGGTCGGGGGTTCGAATCCCTCTTGCCCGACCATTTTATGCCGCATGAGCACGTGCGGAAGTGGCGGAAAGATCATCATTTTTTGTCCTTCCGGTCACAGTAGCGGTCACAGTCCAATTTTCAAATGCGGAAGCTTTTCTATTTCAGTTTTGTAGGGTAAAGCCGTCGTATCTGTGTAAACATTATGAGTTAAACGCATATCAGAGTGACGCATTAACCCCATGGCGACTCTTGGAGATACCCCGGCGAGATTTAACAAGGTGGCAAACGTAACCCGGAAGGCGTGAAAATCGACTGTCCGCCCACTCGAATCTGTCTTTTTGATGCCACAGCGAACCAGATCACGATTCAATGTCGGCATCTTGGGAAATGGTGAAAATACAAGTCCGCTGATATCTCTCGATGTGGTGCGAAAGTTCCGCAATGCCGTGGCAAGTTCAGAGTGCAAGGGAATGGCCGCATTCTTGCGATTTTTGGCCGTAGACGCCCGAATAAGGACACGGGGTACATCACCATCCAGCACGAGGTCAGACCAGCGCAAAGCCTTGATTTCTGCCCTTCTCAATCCGGTGAAAGCAGCAAAGGCATAAACCAGCCCTCTACCTTCAATTTCACAAAGTCGCCGCAGTTCCTCAAAATTGAAAGCACGACGGGTAACTGTTTGCCTGCCTCTTGTATCTGCCTTTTGGATACTCGAAAGAGAATTGCCAGCAGCACGGCCAACGCTCACCAACCACGACAAGAAAGCGGAAAACGCAGCAAGGTATTCATTCAGCGTTTTTGGTGCGAGCTTGCGCCGACGCGAACGCCACAAAGTGAAAGAATCTGCCGAAATATCACCGAGAAAGTTCCATTAGGGGTAGGGAGGTTCTCTAAATTGAACAGTGACCAAGAGTGACAACACATTAACTCATAATTTTTAAAAATCGCACTACAGCCCAAACTACATTTTCACCACTTGCCCAAATTACCCCGCATAAATAAAGGGCTGGCGGGGTGGGGCTGCAAATTCGAGTTCTACCGCCTGTTTGTAAAAGCTGGCCATTTCACAGAGATACAAAAACCCCTCGTCCAGAGAAACTCTGAACGAGGGTAAACAAAAGATATATGAATATAGTTATGAGTCGCCTTACACTATCTCTGGAGTTCCTCAACTGGCTACTGAATGCAAAAGGGCGCCGGTGTCTTTCCGACGCCCTTGGTTTATGAGTTACCTCCTAGAACCGCTTTCGCAATTCTAGCATTGCTTTAAGCTATCATTTACCGCTGCACTCGAATCTTTTCGACGCATGCTTTATAGGCTGCTTCAGCCTGTTGCAGATGCTTTGAGACCTGTTCGAGCGATTTTTGCAACACTGCCAGCTTCTTCTCTGATTCCTCTATTTCCGAATTAGCATGCGCAATTTCAGCACTTAGTTGGTTCAATTCATTTTCGAGCAACTTCCATTCTGGATCACTCATACTAAGCTTTGATTGCTGCACCATTTTCCTATTCCAAATCTCCAAGCGTGAAGTGTATACCCGCTTAAGATAGGCAATCGCTTGCTCAAGGTCTCGGATTTCTTTTTCCAGCTGTTCCTTTTGTGCCCTAAACGACATAACAAATTCCCATAGATGAGAGCAATCACCACTAGAAGATGACGGATCATCGGGAATATAGGTTTCCGAATCACTGGAGGATGAATCATCAGGAATATACGTGTCAGGTATCTGAGTTTCAGGATTACTGGAAGAGGAATCTTCTGGAATAAAGGTATCCTCGTAGTCATAGTTCGAGCTGGAAGCCGAATCGCTCGGAATGAACGTATCAGCACTACTCGAATCAGGTATATATGTATTGGACATAATTTTATTATATTTGGTTAATGTGATTAATTGCCTACACCGTGTAAGAATTAATCGGAATGCATCATTTCACATCGGCGAAAGATCACAAGGAAAAAGTGCACATATTTTAAAATGTGCGCACACTGTTAGGTATATATTTCTCAGCTAATCTTTTGAAAAATGAATTAAATCTGCAGTTTTATATTTCCTACTGACCAAGCAATTCAATAGGTTGTTTTCAATTTTCCAAATTCAGGTCACAGCAGCGGTCACATTTTACTTTCGGCCGAGAATTGCCCCGCATAGATAAAGGGATCGTCGCCACTGGTCGAGAGTTCGAATCCCTCTTGCCCGACCATTTTAAGCGGCTTGGAGCGCCGCTTGGCGGTCGAAAAGGTGCCAAAATTTGACTTTCCGTCTATAGCAGCAGCTACAGTCAAAAAATCTGCAAAAAAAATGCACCTAGAGCGCCGGAAGTTTATTTACTTCAGAGGCGAGAGGTAGGGCCGAGGAATCTGCGTAAACTTTATGAGTTAATTTCATGTCAGAATGCCTCAGTAATTCCATCGCTGCCCTAAGGGTAATCCCCTGCATGTTTAGTAAGGACGTATAAGTTGCCCGGAGTGTGTGAAAATCCAGCTTATGGCCGAGGAAATCTTTTTTCTCAATTCCACTCTCGAGCCCATCATCTTGGGGGTATGGCGAACCGGATCTCGATTAAGATCGTTGGGAGGATGAGATCATTTTAACGAATCAAACAATTCTGATTTATTGATAAATGCTCTTGCGATTTCCCCTGAACCAACAATTGTCCATCTCCTTTCAAAGACCGAAATGGCTCACGACTATATCTTCTCTTCTGAATCCGTCGGCGAAGGACATCCTGACAAGGTTGCCGACTATATTTCCGATAGTGTGCTTGATGCATGTCTCGCGCAGGATCGTAATAGCCGGGTAGCATGCGAGACCCTTGTTAAGAGCAACTGTGTTGTTCTTGCGGGGGAGATCACTACCAAGGCCAAGCTTAACATCGAAACAATCGTTCGCCAGGCAATCGACGATATTGGCTATCGTACGCCAAAGGATGATGATGTTTTCAATGCGAATACTGTCTTTATTGCCAATCATCTAACCTCCCAGTCGCCTGATATTGCACAGGGGGTCGATGCTAGGGCGGTAAAGGGAAAGAAGCATGCTGAACAAGGCGCAGGAGACCAAGGCATCATGTTTGGCTATGCTGCCGATGAAACGCCCGAGCTCATGCCTGCGCCTGTCATGTTCGCGCATCGCCTTTTGCACGAACTTCGTGATCTGCGTCACGCGGGCAAAGTTTCCTGGTTGCGGCCTGACTGCAAATCCCAGGTCGCAGTTGCCTACAAGAACGGGGTGCCCGTGCATATTGAGAATGTGGTTATTTCCACACAGCATACAGAAGACGCCGAGCATGCCACGATTGAGAAGTTCTGCATCGAAAAGGTTATTCGCAAGGTGCTACCCAAGGAACTTATTTCCAAAAAAACCGAATTTCTCATCAACCCTACCGGTAAATTTGTAGTCGGGGGGCCTCATGGTGACGCCGGCCTCACTGGGCGTAAAATCATTGTAGACACTTATGGTGGCATGGGACGTCATGGTGGCGGTGCTTTCTCGGGAAAAGATCCCTCGAAAGTGGACCGTTCCGCTGCCTACATGTGCCGATGGGTGGCCAAACATATTGTTGCTGCCGGTCTTGCCAAAAGGTGTGAACTCCAGGTCGCCTATGCTATCGGGCATCCGCATCCGACCAGCATTTATGTGGATACCATGGAGACTGGAATTATCGACGATGTCGCCATTGTTGAAGCGGTCAAAAAGGTGTTCTCCTTCAAGCCTGCAGACATCATTCAGCAACTGAACCTACTTCGTCCGATTTACCGCGAGAGCACGCATTACGGACATTTTACCAAGGCCCATTTGCCTTGGGAAAAGCTTACCCGAATTGCTGCCCTGAAGAAAGCAGTAAAAGGATGACAAATCTTTAACACCCTTTGTTTGTTCGAGGGACACTGATATTTAAATACCGGATACGACTCCTGTCATGGCAAAAAAATCTTCTTCAAAAGCGACCGATTTCAAGGTTGCTGATCTCTCGCTTGCTGAGTGGGGGCGTAAGGAAATCCAGGTTGCTGAGCATGAAATGCCCGGCCTCATGGCTATTCGCAAAAAATACGCGCCTTCCAAGCCACTCAAGGGAGTGCGCGTCAGCGGGTCATTGCATATGACCATCCAGACGGCGGTGCTCATCGAAACTCTCGTTGCGCTGGGCGCCAATGTTCGCTGGGCATCGTGCAATATCTTTTCCACCCAAGACCATGCTGCCGCAGCCATTGCTGCTGCCGGGGTAGCTGTCTTTGCCTGGAAAGGTGAGACCCTTGAGGAATATTGGGATTGTACTTACCGTGCGCTTACATGGCCTGACGGGTCGGGGCCGCAGTTGATCGTCGATGACGGTGGAGATGCCACCTTGTTAATTCATAAAGGATATGAATTGGAAAATGGATCCACTCAATGGGTAAACTCAAAGTCCCAGTCAGAGGAAGAGCAGGTAATCAAGGATCTGCTCAAGCGTATCCATAAAACGGATGCCAAGCATTGGCAGCGAACCGTGTCTGATTGGCGTGGTGTCTCCGAGGAAACTACCACGGGCGTCAAACGTCTCTACCAGATGCACAAGGCGGGCAAACTTCTCGTTCCTGCTATCAACGTCAACGACTCGGTCACCAAATCCAAATTCGACAATCTCTATGGTTGCCGCGAGTCATTGGTCGACGGCATCAAGCGGGCTACGGATGTCATGGTCGCCGGGAAGGTTGCCATTGTCTGCGGTTACGGTGATGTCGGCAAAGGATCGGCGCAATCCCTCCGTGGCCTTGGTTGCACGGTTTGGGTTACAGAAGTAGACCCGATCTGCGCCCTTCAAGCAGCCATGGAAGGTTACCGTGTCGTCACCGTGGAAGACACGCTTGGGGTCGCTGATATTTATGTTACTTGCACCGGTAATCGTGACATTCTCACGGTTGAGCATATGCTTCGCATGAAAGACCAAGCGATCGTCTGCAATATCGGTCATTTCGATAACGAAATCCAGGTTGCCAAGTTGGAAAAGAGAAAGGGAGTGAGGAAAGAGGTTATCAAACCTCAGGTGGATCGCTATACTCTTCCGAATAAGAAGCAGATTTTTATTCTCGCTGAAGGCCGTCTCGTGAATCTTGGATGTGCAACCGGGCATCCTTCTTTCGTCATGTCGAACAGTTTTGCGAACCAGACACTGGCCCAGCTTGATCTCTGGAAGAATCGTAATACGTATAAACCCGGTGTTTACATTCTTCCCAAGCATCTCGACGAAGAGGTTGCCCGTCTTCATTTGGAAAAAATAGGTGCCAAGCTTACTCAGCTCAGTAAGTCGCAAGCCGACTATATTGGGGTAGCGGTTGCAGGCCCTTACAAGGCAGATCACTATCGGTACTAGACTGACTCCGATCTTACTGCAAAGCGGCACCCTAGTGGTGCCGTTTTGTTTTTCTCATGTTTTGATGCGGTAGATTTCGTGTTTACGTCCTTTATGCGAATGCCAAGGTGACGTTTGCACATGGATTCTGCGTTGTTCGATTACGAATTGCCCGAAAGTTGTATCGCATACACACCTGCGGCGCGACGGGATGAGTCACGTCTGCTGGTCGTGGATCGGAAGACTCGAGCCGTGACACATCGCATATTTCGGGATTTGCCGGATTTATTGCCTTTGGGAACTACTCTGTTTCGGAACAACGCCAAGGTGCTGCGGGCCCGCTTGCCGGGCATGCGTCCGACTGGTGGAAAGGTGGAATGCCTTTTATTGCGTCCTGCGGAGTCGCCGGAGGTATGGTGGTGTCTGTTGAAGCCGGGCAAGAAAGCCGCCGATGCTGCCGGATTTGGTTGGTTGGACGCATATCGGGCCAAAGTTGTTGAACAACGAGACTCGGAGTATCGGGTTCATTTTGATCTGCCCGAAGGAAAGAGTATATTGTCCGTGGCTGATGAGATTGGAGCCTTGCCTCTTCCGCCATATATAGAAAAGGCCCGTCCTGCCGACGGCACTGATTTTTCGATGTTGGACCGGGAGCGCTATCAAACTATTTATGCTGATCCCCGGCAACCTGTGGCTGCCGCTGCGCCGACTGCCGGCCTGCATTTTTCTACAGAAGTTTTGTCGGCCTTGGCTGCGCGCAGTTTTGAAACCCATGATCTGACCCTCCATGTCGGGCTGGGTACTTTTCAACCGATCAAGTCCGAAAAGATCGAAGACCATCCCATTCATCGGGAATGGTATGAGATTCCCTTCGAAACTCGCCGGGCATTGCTTACTTCTTCTCCTCGTCTGGCCGTAGGGACTACCTCTTTGCGGGCCATGGAAGATTACGCCCGAAAGACGAAAGACGAGCCTGCTCCGCTGGCCAATCCCAGTCCATTTGCCAGCGAAGCCAATTTGTTTATTTATCCTCCCTCCCGTTTTCTTGGTGCAGAGTTGTTGCTGACTAATTTCCATTTACCTCGTTCGACCTTGATGTGCCTGGTCTCGGCATTTCTTACTCCTGGTGACGATACCGGAATTGGTTGGCTCAAAGAACTGTACAACGAGGCCATAGCGCAAGGATATCGTTTTTACAGCTATGGTGATGCCATGTTGATTCTATGAGTTGCCGGGTTTGTATGGGAAACGAAACATTCCGATAAATTTCTTGTTTCAAGTTAACACCTGCGACCGTCACATCTTGATTCGCAAAACAGTATCAGGTCATGAATAAAATTTTCCCCACGCTTCTTTTGACTGCCATGGCAACAGGTGTGTTGCATGCCGAAGTTTCTTCCGAAAAAAATAATGCGTCTGAGGTGACCGGAGAGAATACGGCCATAATCCCTGTTTCAAAGTTAGAGCAAGACTCTTACGACTGGTTCAAGCGGCATGAAGAAGTGCTGGCGGCGCAGAAAACACTTAATCCCGAGGTTGTCCTCATTGGTGATTCGATCACTCATTTCTGGGGAGGTGAACCCAAGTCCAAGCAAAATGGTCCCAAGGCATGGCAGATGACTTTCGCCAAATACAGTGTGCTTAACATGGGTTTTGGGTGGGATCGGACCCAAAATGTTCTTTGGCGTCTGAAAAACGGAGAGATGGACGGGCTGAAGCCCAAGGTAATCATTTTGAATATTGGCACGAACAATCTCAGTGGAACGCGAAATGCCCGAGCCAATACTCCCGGAGAAATTTGCGATGGGATAGTGGAGATATGCAAACTGCTTCGACAAAAGTCTCCTTCCAGCCAGGTTGTTGTCATGGGCATTTTTCCGAGAAAGAATCAGGCCTTCTTCGAAAAAATAAAAACGATCAATTCACTCATTCCCCAAAAACTCGCTGGTCAGCCTTCAACGCGCTTTCTTGATATCAGCCAAAAGATGCTGAATGCCGATGGAACTTTTCGGGATGACTTGTTCTTGGACGGGACTCATCCCAACGAACAAGGATATGCGATCTGGGGGCAGGCTCTTGCTGCGAGTGGTCTGTTGCCCGAGAGACACGATAATGCAAAATAGACACGTATTCGTGTGCTACCGCCGCCCTGCATAAGTCCCCGGAGGCATGCCGCACTCACGATGAAACGCGGCAATGAAAGCCCGATAAGACCGGAATCCGCATTCTCTCGACACGACTTCCGTTTTCAATCCCTGTTGTAGAAGCGCCTTGGCGTGCTCGATGCGCAACAAGAGTGACTTTTTGGCGACCCCGCAGCCGAGTTCCCTGTCGAAGCTACGTTCCAAGGTAGCTTTGGAAACCCCGAGGCGGGCGGCCAATGCGGAAACTGAAAGCGGTTTTGCGAAGTGCGTCCGCATATGGGTGATTGCCCGGACGCACAGTTGTTCGTTGACGGGATCAAGGCCGGTACTGCGCCTCTCAATGATTCCACTTGGAGGGAATGCTCTCACGGTACCTGGACTTGCGGTCCCATCGATCATATCTCCCAGCAAGGCGGTTGCTTCCCAGGCCCACTGTTCGTAGTCGATAGTGATGCTACTAACGGGAACTGTTGCCCATTTGCTGACGAGTTCCCGGTTACCAAACCCGAGCACCACTACATCACGAGGGATATTAAGACCTGCTGTTTCTGCGGCCTCGACGGTGATGCGCGCCGCTTCATCCACTGACCCAAAGACACCGACTGGTGACGGCAATGAGGCCAGAAACTTTCCCAAGGGCGCAATCGCATGTTCAGCACCGCCGAGGTCGCTGAGGAACACCGTCTGCACGGGATGATTCTCCGTAGAGAGTTCTTTTTGAAAAACGGCTGACCGGATATTATGGTTCCACCAGGGATAATGGGCCACAAAAACAAAGGATTTAACCGGGCGCTCCTTGAGAAATTGGGCAGCCCGGCGGGCAATGAGTTCGCAATCTTCCGGCGTGCGCCCCCAAGTTGTTTTTTGGGAAAATGCCCGGGATAATTCTACTACGGGGCTGTCTAAATTGAGAACAAATTTAGTTACCGGATGCTCTTGTTCGACTGCCAGCATGGAGACTATCCCGTCGATATCACCTGTTCGCAACAGGGGCAATGTGTCGCTGTTCAGTAATTGCGCGTCCCAGCCTCGTTCGACGCAATAACGCAAAACTCCTTGGTGGAGAGATTCCAGATACCAATGAAACGCCAAGAGTATCCGCTTAGGTCTAAGCATCGTATGTAGTGGATTTCACAAAAGATCACTGAAAATGCAAGACTTGGCCAATCGCGTGAGTCAAATGAGCATAATAAAAGTCATTTGAGCTTATTTTTTTCATGTTAGAGAGATTGCTGCCAGTGTAATGGATACATGTCGTCAAAAATCTTAACAGGTCTCCCGCCATGTCAAAGTTGCTTCCCATCGCTGTTTTACTTGCCGCCCACGTATCCGCTCATGCGGCTATCACTGTCGAACATTTATGGAGTTTCAGTGGAGATATAAATGACAGTGTTGGTAGCCTGAATCTGACAAACGGCTCGGCTGTTACCATGAATAGTGAGACGACCGCCGGTCGTGTGACCGATGGATACGCTAGCTTTCCGGGGACCGCTCAATATCAGGGATTGTGGCAAGCTGCCCCAACGACAACAACAATTTTGAATGACAATTACGGGGTGGAATTTTGGATAAGGCTGCCTGACTATGCTACTACGACAAAGTACAGTTTGTTTCTGGCAAACAAGGGTAACTCAGCGTTATCAATCGCTTATAATGACGGGGGTGCGGGGTTCGCAGTTAGCGCCAATAACGTGGACTATATAATTACCAACTTGGGGAAGCTTACGGATGCGAACTGGCATAGTTTTGCAGTTGTCAGGGACAATGGAATAATGAGAGCGTTCTTGGACGGGATTGAATTGGACTATAGCGCCAATACCTATGCCCGCATATTGGCCACAAATACAGACGCCTTTAATGTTCACCTCGGATGCAATGGTTCTGGTAACAATCCGTTGATGGGCGATATGGATGAAATACGCTATTTTTCATTTGCCCCCGGCGCATTCGAAACGACGGACCTGTATCAGGTTCCTGAGACTTCGACCTATGCGTTGGCCTGCGGATTGCTTTCTCTCGGAGGTGTCTGGATGGTTCGTCGCCGGAGATGTCTCAAATAGTTTGATCCGAAGCCCGAAGCCTAAAAACACTGCATTTTATCGAGATGCGGTGTTTTTAATGAATCAATTTTTGCCAGTGCGTGTTATAAGGTGAAGCAAATGAGCATATCTTTATGCAAAACAGCACCTCATTTTTCTAGGAAACCCAATCTACTGAGATACTGTGTGCATACTTTCTTTTAACCTGTAACCCTTCTTTGCTCCCATGATGCTTCGTGCCACCCTTGCCGTTTTTGCTGCTCTCACGATTTCCGCCAATGTCGCCAGCACTGCTGAGCCTTTGCGCGAGCCAACCCCATCCACTTCTCCGTCACCGGCCCAGCAGGCGCAGATTGATCGCAAATACGGTATGTTCTGCCATTTCGGGATGAATACCTATGCCGAGCAGGAGTGGACGGATGGTTCTTTTCCTGCCGAGACTTATAATCCGCCTGACGATTTGGAGTATCGCGTCGATGATTGGGTGCTTACCGCCCGGGATGCCGGGATGCGTTATATTCTTCTTACGTCCAAGCACCACGATGGCTTCTGTTTATGGGATTCCAAGTTTACCGATTACGATGTCGGCAATGAAAAGGTAAAAAACCACACGGACGTGATTGCCGCTGTTGCGAAGGCCTGCAAAAAATATGACATAGGTCTGGCTTTCTATTACTCCATCTGGGATCGGAACCAGAAATTTCCCAATGCCGAGGCTTACAAGAAATACACTCTCGGCCAATTGGAGGAACTCATGAGTAACTATGGCCCTATTTGCGAGCTATGGCTTGATGGCGGGTGGGTGGCCAAACCTGATTACTGGCACGTTCCCGAAATATACGATCTGGTGAAACGGCTTCAGCCTAACTGTGTCGTGTCCACCAATTGGACCACAGGTGCTCCCGGCGATCCTGAGAAACATATGATGACCCCGGATAAGCAGGCTGCCGGCGACCCTATCCGTTATTTTCCCAGCGATTTCCGGTTGGCTGATCCCTACATGCCTGTGACCCCGGACCCGAAGATTTTTACACATAACGGCAAGGAGTATTATCTGCCTTTCGAAGCTACGGTAACCCTCTCCGCCACCAATCGGTGGTTTGCCCACCCCAAGGATACGCAGGCCAAATCCATTGAGACCCTGGAGAAAATGTTCTATATCGCTACTGCCCAGGACAACGTGCTTGTTTTTAACCTGCCACCTAACAAGGACGGTGATCTCGTTCCTGCCCAGAAAAAGGTTCTTTTTGATTTGGCGAAAAAACTTAGCATTGGGCCGGGAAAACCATTCCCCAAGGCCCCGGAGGGTTTTGTATTCCCGCATGCCAAGGGGAAGGCACCCGGATGGTGTCTCGCCGGGGCTACTGCGGATGCAACCTCCACTTGGACACGTGATGCTGGATTCGAGGCTGGCAAAGCCATTGACGATGACACCGGCACTCGCTGGGCTGCCAAGGATAAGGATGCCACACTGGAGATTGTTCTGAAAAACAATCTGGCGGCTGATACGTTGACTCTGCACGAATATGGCGAGGGGGGAAAGTACCGCATTAACAAGTTCTCAGTTGAGTACTTTGACGGTACCGATTGGAAATTTCTCCTTTCGGGTTCTTCGGTCGGGGCAAACCTTCGCTATCAGTTTATGCCGGTTCAAGTCAATCGGTTGAGAATAAAGGTCAGCAGTCCCAGTGACGAGATTCCCCCGTCCCTATGGGAGGTTGGTCTCGTTGATTCAAAGCAATAGCATCATAGGTTCGACGGGAGGTTTTGCTCAACCGGAGTAATGCCTCCCGAATCCTTGGGCATGTGACATGTCTGTTGCTTGCGGAGATTTTGATTGGGAAATTCCGGCAGGAACTCTGTGTTAACCGGGGTAATAACCGTTGGTGAAGCAGATCGCTGAGAGTAAGCGCCTCAATAGATCTCTTCGGGAAATAGCAATGAGCAGAGAGGTACCTAAGCAACAGCACAAGGGAAACCTCCTGTATCTGGGGTTGATCCGATACCAATCATCAGTCAGAGATGTAATAACCAGAACGCGAACTGGAGGGACGAGCTCCCGCGAGTCCGTGGGCTAAGTAATGTGATTAGGATACGGATATTCTCAGCGTTCAGCGCCTGTCCGAGGGAACCACCTGGCCCTAATAGTCTCTTTGGGCCTGACTGGGTCGATTCGGCCACGGACTCGCGGGAGCTCGTCCCTCCAGTTTGATTTGTTTGAGTGGGGATTGGCATGCAGTGAGACGTTGCTCTGTTCCTTTGCCC
>JAITVQ010000186.1 GCA_031285745.1 Puniceicoccales bacterium
CCGGGTCGCGGGGTACCTGCGGGCACCCCGCAGCGGTCCTGCGGACCCGCCGCGTTACGCAAAACAACCCTTTTCATCTTTTCCGACGCGACCCTTTACATTACTTTCCTGCCGTTACACTGTAAGTATTCCTTGAACCATGTTTGTGAGTTTGTTTGTTGGGTGAAAAGAAGCGCGCACGTAAATAGTATGCTTCTATGGAATGCAAGATGAATTGCCTATTTTTTAATATAAACTCCTTATGGGTATGGGTATTGTTCCCGATGTTAAGGTTTAAAACCCCAGAACATTGCCCTATGTCAATTTTTTAAATAGTGTGTTTAAAACATGATGTGCGATATGGTCGAAGAGTAATGAAATAAGGCAGAGGGTGAAAGTTGATACTGGGTGTCATCCTGAATCTCTTTGGCGACCCCAGTGAAGAACTACCTGTCCAAAAACAAAACAGGCTCCGATAACCGGAGCCTGTTTTGTTTTAAGAAGGTTTATATTCCTCAAGAGAGTTTCTTTTTACCTTCAAAGTGCTCCTCGATTTCCTCAAGGGTGCGACCCTTGGTTTCGGGGAGGAAGAATGCGGCAGTGATGAAGTAAACCACAGTGCAGCCTGCCCAGAAGAAGAACATGGTCGAGTAGCCGAATGATCCGACGGTGGGCAGGAAGATTGCGGCAATTGTCGTGGAAACACCTTGGTTGATCAGCAACGCAATGGACATCCCGTTTGAACGAATGCGGGTTGGCATCAGCTCGGAAAGGGCCAGCCAGACGCAGACCCCGGGGCCGGAGGCATATGCCGCAATGAAGATAATAAAGCTTACGGCAACGAACCATCCGGTGGTCTTGCTCGGCATTGGTCCTATTTCAGCCTTCAACACCTCCAAGACAGGTTTCGCGTCACCATCCTTAATCTTTGGCAGATCAATGGCGATGATCGGATCAATAGTCTTAATAACGGTTTTTCCATCAACTTCCTGCTCACGGGTCTGTGTTTTGGAGTTGGTTAATTCGGTTCCACCGTTCTCGCCGAGCTTGTAGGTAACGATAAACTGCATTTCGGGTGAATCCTTGGTCAATCCCAAGGACTGAAGCGTTGCGTCATCGCGCAGGTCGGCAACGTATCTGCCTTCGGATACCTTGAAGATGCTGTCGATTTGGACTTTTTCCGTTACATCCGTGCGTTTGGATTCGATACCCTTGAATAACAGCGCGGCACATATCAACCCGAAGATGATCCCACTTGTGCCCATCTTGAGGAGGAATTTACGGCCTTTTTTGTCCACCAGCACAACTGCCACAACTGTCATCAAGCAGTTGACAATTTTGAGCAGAACGTCGCCATAATTACCGAAGGCACCAGTGAGCCCGGCTTGCTGGAATATCTTGACGGAATAAGCTAGGACAGAATTGATGCCAGTGGCCTGGGTGCAGGCAAGAATCACGATCGCAAGAATGAATGGAATAACATACTTGCGTTGAAGGAGGCTTCCGCTGCTGGCGGCTGCATCCGATTTGTCCTCTTTCTTGGTGGAGTTGCGCTCCATCTCGGCGAGAATGGCGTCGCCTTCTTCCTGTCCGTTTGCCCTGGCGAGAGCAGCTCTGGCAGCTTCCTTGCGTCCTTTACGAAAGAGCCAACGGGGGGATTCCGAAACAAAAAAGGCACCGAGAAAGAATACTAGACCGGGAATAACCGATACCCAGAATATACTGCGCCAGGCAGAGTTCTTGGCTGCAAAAATGGTATCCTTGGTAACATTGACGATGCTTTCAATAGCCTCGACATGTTTCGCAAAATAAAGACCGATAAATGCGGCGGCCACCAAGCCGACGGTTAATAGGAACTGGAACATTCCGGTGCCCTTGCCACGGGAGTTGGCACCGAGACATTCAGCGAGATAGAGCGGGATGACGACGCCGATGAGCCCTGCACTGACTCCTTGAAGAAGTCGGCCTGCCACCAACATGGCAAAACTATCGGAAAGGCAGATGACCGGAATGCTGGCAATAAACAGGAATGCGCTTACCAGCATGATGGTTTTTCGTCCGAAAAGGTCGGATAATAAACCGGCAAACAATGACGAGAGAACGCTGCCAGCCAGGACTGCAGCTACTACAGAGGAAAGTTGTCCGTCTGAATAACCGGATGTTGCCTCCAGATACGGCAATGCTCCTGCGATGATGCCGACATCTATTCCGTAAAGCAGGCCACCAAGACCCGCGATAACTAGGAGGTAAATGTTGTATGCTTTGGGGGAAGAAGCTGTGGGAGTGCTCATATAAGAAGCAACTCCCATACACTTAAGAAAATTTCCAGCAATTCATTTTTTCTGCAAAAAAGCCTAGGGGATGATCGCGCACAAGACGGCAAAATAGTGGCAAATGCTGCCAGCCATAACGAATCCGTGCCAGATCGCATGGTGGTATTTCACCTTTTTCATCATATAAAAGCCGGCCCCGCCTGTATAGCATAGTCCCCCGGCAAAAAGCAGCCACATACCCGCCGGGGATACCGACTCCAGCATGGGTTTGAGGGCAATGAGGACCAGCCAGCCCATGCCTATATAGATCAACGTGGACAGGAGGCGAAATCGCCCTGTGAACCAAAACTTGAGCACAATCCCCACCACAGCCATGCCCCAGATCACGCCAAACAGGCTCCAACCCCAAGGACCACGCAGATTAACCAGCAAGAAAGGGGTGTATGATCCGGCAATCAGCAGGAAAATGGCCGCATGGTCACACTTGCGGAGGAAGCGCTTAATCTTCTCATTGCGAAAACTGTGGTAAAGCGTCGAAGAGGAATAAAGTAGTATCAGGGTGCTGCCAAAAATGGAGGCCCCGACCACCGCCCATGCGTCACTATACAGCGCAGCCATGGTTACCAGCACTGCCAGGCCTGCGATACTTAGCAGAATTCCGATTCCATGTGTGGTACTGTTCGCGATCTCTTCGCCGATCGTATATTGTGTATGAACCTTCTCCATGGCTAAAAGAGTTCCTTCCATGATGCGTCACGAGAATGAAAAATCAATTCCTCAATGGCAAAATCAGGGAAAAAGACCATCTGCCTGAATCAGGCAATAGGCAGTCCCGATTGTGTCGCCAACAGTTTTTGCGGAATTCAATGAGTTGGAGCAATGCGGGAAAGTTATGACGGATTTAAGAATCCAGGGAAACCTTGATTGTGCTGCCGGCACGAGTCTTTTGCGGCAGGAGAATGGTTTTCTTTGTGGTGCCGGTGCTGATGGTGATCTCTTTGAGTTTTTGGGTCGGATCGGACAGATGGATTTCACCAGTGCGAAGATTCCAGATTACCACGCATGGTTTATCAACTGAAAGGGTCTTGCTGTTGTCGGCACGGAAACTGCCTTTTTCCCAGAAAACAATTCCCCATGTGGTTTCGTCAAGCTGCACGACTTGGTGTTCCGGGGTATTGGCTATAAGTTTTCCGGTCGGGGTTGTCCCTACCAGGGAAACCGCATACGCATATGCGGCATTCTTCGGATGAACGCCATTGGGTATCCAGAGTTTGAATATCGGAAGGGTTACCTCGTCTTTGGGTGTCGCCGGATTTTTAAAAACACGATCCCAGTGCCCAGTGATAGGCTCAGCCCTGATCTCTACGGGAGCCTCTGATAAAATAGTGTATTGAAAACGCCCCTGTCTGATCCACTGAAATGGACCTTTTTCATTGCGCCCCAATTTATTGACTTTTCCACCCTTTGCTCCCGTTACTTCTCCGTGCAGCAAGCATTGTTCGATTGTGGTCACCACCGCATCATTGGTTTCGCTATTGATGCCTGCGCCGAGGCAAAAAACCGCGTCTTTCGTGAAAAACCAGGATTTGCGCGCGGCAATCCCATCCCGCCCATAATCCAGCACGGCAATACCATATTTTCCATCGGAAACGCCACCGATGAAATCCCGTTTTACCCTACTAATGCCCGCCGAGGGTAGTTTACCCAAGGAGGTGGTTGTCCCGGGGATCTGCTGCCAATCCCACACAGGAAAAATCTCGGCATACTCATCGCCCTCGCCGTAAAAATAGGTTGCTCCATCTGCGATATGGTATCCCGACAGATTTTCACTGTTCACGATTTCCGAGCCGATCACCCGATTGGACGACATTTTGAGCGTGGCGCAAAAATCGGGAAACCGATGCACCATGTAATCCGAGCGCCAGAAGAATTTATTCCCTACCAGATCATTGGTTGCTCCCGGTTGGTTACGTTTGACAAAACCATGGTAGCCCTCGGCTCCCGTGGGATCAAAATAAACACATTCGGACATGGCTTGCGCGATGGTTCTGGCTTTGTCCCGAGGGGAATTGGGCATGAATTGCCGACCACAGGAACTGATGTCCATGCGTCCCCGCCATGATACCCAGGCCTGTCCCTCCAGCATATAGTTGCGAAATACGGCGAGTCTCTCCGGTGGCAGTGCCCATTCCGTGTTGCGCAAAATATTTGCCCAACGGGTTACTTCCACGGCGAACGCCATGCCGTAGTTGCCGAATTGCTGTTGGGCGCCGTGCTGGTGAAAACTGAAATCCGCCTGGATGCCTTCCTTCGCGGAAATCTCGATTTCTTGCCAGATAGTTTCAGAGGCTGTTTTAATGATGGTGCTGTCCTGCTGTAATAACCCGGACATGAGCGTATTTCCGGCCAGCCAAAGCTTGTTTTGCCCAGTCATTCCAATCTTGGCGCGGGGGAATATGGTATTTGCAAGATAAGACTTTTCATCGGGGGTAAGCTCTTCGCCAAGGAGTAGTCCGCAAATGCCAATTCGCTTGGGTATCCCGATGTTATTATACCACCAGTTCGGACACTTGAAGTCATGCTTTATCCAGAAACCAAAAGCCCGGTGTACGGCGGCAACCAACTCTGCCCGGTGCTCGGGGCGATGCCTTGCCTCGGCAGCCAACAGGGCCATGCGCGAGACGTGATGCGACGGTTGCCAGCCGGAGCAGGCTTGGCTGTCATAATCTATATCCGGCCAGCTTCCGTCCGGTTGCAGGGAGCGGGCATATTCCAAGGAGGCGGCCAGGTTCGGCAACGCCTCGTTGGTATCATTCATCGCCAGCCCGACATGTGTTTCCGAGTAGAACTCAATGAATTGTCCGAGCGCTTTTTTCAAGTCGGCGCACGTGTCGGCATGTAACACGGAGCCCTGGGCTATCAGCAGAAGCAAAATGCAGGAAAGAAAGGCGGGCAGCCGGAGAAAAAGTGTTCGGGCAGTCATGTGTAATGAAAAGACAACCATTCGGCAGGAAAGTCTTGTATAAAAGAATTGGGCAGGAAACCGCCTTTTTATTGCAACTTATTTAACGGTGCATTGTTCTCAAGGCGCATGAGAATCCTTACCTTTTCTCTACTCGTACTCCTGTCTCCCTTGCTCCTGTCTGCCCAGGACAAGCATGTCGATCCCACTGCCGACGGGAATGCACCTATCCTGATTGAAACGAAGGACACCGTTCTCGCCCTGGCCAAGAGTCCCAGCGGGCGAATTCAGGTTTCCTATTACGGGACGAGGGGGCAACTGCCTCGAGGCAAAGACCTGAAGCCCATCGACGAGGCCTATCCGACCGCCGGATATGATTTTGTCAACGAACCGGCGATCCGGGCTATTCATGCCGACGGCAATATGTCCACGCTGCTGGTTTTCGACAAGGTGTCGACTGCCTCGCTGGATGAGAATCGCACCAAGACTACCATCTCGTTGCGTGATCCCTACTATCCCTTCTTTGTCGATCTTCAGTTTGTCGCCTACAAACAAGAAAACCTGATCGCGCAAAGCGTCCAAGTCTGGAACGAAGAGAGCGCTCCTGTCACCCTCTATAACTTTGCGTCCGCCTCGATCCCATTCCAAGGCGGAAACTACTGGTTGACCCAATTCCACGGCGATTGGGCCAACGAGGTAAACATGGTTGAGGAGAAATTGGTCCCAGGCATCAAGCTTCTCGATTCCAAGCTGGGTATTCGTGCCCACGAGCGACGCACCCCCATGTTCCTGCTCGGACTGGGTGCGCCTGCCGGTGAGGACGCCGGATCTGTCATCGGTTGCCAGCTTGCCTGGTCGGGCAGCTTCCAGTTCGCGTTCGAAGTCAACGAACGCAATATACTTCGGGCCAATGTAGGCATGAATCCGTTTGGCGCCCAATTCTCGCTTCCGGCCAAGACCAAATGGGAGTCGCCAGAGGCACTTTTCGTTTTCAGCAATAACGGTACCGGCAAGATGAGCCGGGATTTCCAAAATTGGGGCCGCAAGTATGGTGTCCGCGACGGTTACAAGCCGCGCAGTATCCTCCTCAATAACTGGGAAGCCACCGGGATGAAGTTTACCGAGGAAAAACTAGCCACTCTTTTCAAGGGTGCCAAGGAGGCTGGGTTCGAACTATTTCTGCTCGATGACGGGTGGTTTGGCAACAAACACCCGCGCAACAATGACCGTGCCGGGCTGGGTGACTGGGAAGTCAATCACCAGAAGCTCCCCAATGGAGTGCCTGGTCTTTGCAAAAGTGCTCAGGAGGTGGGAATTCCCTTCGGTATTTGGGTGGAGCCAGAAATGGTCAATCCCCAGAGCGAGCTCTACGAGAAACACCCGGACTGGGTGCTGGTTGCTCCGAATCGCCCGCTCCATCTGCGTCGCAGCCAACTCGTCCTCGATCTTACCAATCCCGAGGTGAAGGAATTTTCCTTTGCTGTCGTGGACGACTTGCTCAAGGCCAACCCCTATATCTCGTTTGTGAAATGGGATGCCAATCGCTTCCTCACCAACGGAGGGTCTCCCTACCTGAAGCCCAGTGAGCAATCGGAAATCATCTATCGCTACCATCGCGCGCTCTATGACAACATGGATCGGACTGCCAAGGCACATCCGAATGTGCGGATGATGCTCTGTTCGGGAGGCGGCGGACGAGTGGATTATGCTGCCTTGAAGTATTTCCATGAATTCTGGCCCAGCGACAACACTGACCCGCTGAAACGTGTTTTCATCCAATGGGGTTATTCCTATTTCTATCCCAGCATCGCCACTGCGGCGCACGTTACCAGTTGGGGCAAACGACCCATCAAATTTGGTTTCGATGTGGCCATGAGCGGACGCCTTGGCATGGACATGGACCTTGCCCATCTCAAGCCGGAAGAACTTGTATTTACCAAACAGGCCATTGCGGAGTATAAACGCCTTCGTGATACCATTCAACTAGGTACGCAGTATCGTCTGGTTTCGCCCTATAACAGTGATCATGCCGCGCTCATGTATGTGAATGGAAAAGGCACCGAAGCCGTAGCGTTTGTTTTCCAGATCAAGGGTGCCGGGGAGAATGTCGAAAAACAGATCAAGTTGAAGGGACTCGACACCGGGGCTATCTATACCGTTACGGAAATCAATCTTCGGGCTGACTACAACGATGGCAAAACCCGTGGCGAATCCCGCAAGATGAGTGGTGCCGACCTGATGAACAAAGGCATCCCTTGCTCGCTCGAAAAACAGCTGACCAGTGCTGTTTACGAGATCACGAAAAATTAATTGGCCAAGCGTACTTGCCCAAAAAGACCCGCCTCATTTACGAGGCGGGTTTGTTTTTTTAGGAACACTGCAATTTTCGGGCTACCTCCCATGCCCGGTGAGTTGTCCCTGCCAAAACCGGGTGAATGCGTACTTCCTGTCGAAAATTAAGCAAAAACTCGCCGAACACGCCAACTCTGCAAATTGTCGGAGCTGTTGCGCCGGTCGATTCAGTGGTCTCCGAAGTTGTCGGAGATACTAATTCAATCGATTTCGTACTCTCCGAAAATGTTTAGAGTACTGCGCCGATTGATTTCGTATCATCCGAAGTGTGGGAAAGAGGCTTTTCGGGCATAAATAGTATGTCAGCCAGTCATGGAGCTGGGCTGGGGAGTGACAGGGCTAACAAAATTGCGGGATGTGTGCGGAAGGTGATGGATAGGAAGCTTAGAGCAGGGCAGAAAACCACGGATAGACGAGAATATCTTAGGAGTGTTCTAATTCCGGCAAATATTTTAAAATATGTTGATGCATTGTGCCTTATAAGTCTCCCAAAGAGACACGAGACGGTCTGGTCGCGTTAAAAGATCATTATTTTGAGAAATATCTGCTTTTTTTGTCATAAGCGGCGCTTTCATTGTGAACAATGTGAATGGTGTGAATATCAATCCAACTTTGAAATTAACAATGACGCTGGAGTACCCATTGTCGCTGCCCCTTCATCATGAGTAGCCTTGTTGAGAAAAGAAAGACATCCGCCCGGAGAAGCCAGAATGCAGAAACTTCGGCAACTCCGGTTGTGGACCGGGTGCCCCCGCATAACCTTGATGCTGAACAGGGGTTGTTGGCGAGTTGCATTATTGATGGCGGGGGAGATATCCTGAGCCAATGCCTGTCCAAGAAGGTTAGCGCTGAGTATTTCTTTTCTGCTGCCCATCAGTTAATTTTCCGGGCCATTGTCGAACTCAGCATGGCAGGGACTGGTGTCGATGAGATTACGGTTTGCGAGGCATTGCGGATTACCAACTCCCTGGAGGCTGCCGGAGGCCCTGTATATATCAACGAGTTGACCAATCGCATTGAGGTGACTGCCCATGCGATTCACTGGATGGAGATTGTCCGGGAGAAATATTTCTTACGAAAGCTGATCAGCACTGCCACCTTGACGGTGGAGCGTGCCTTCAAGCCGAATGATGATCTCGATCATTTGTTGGATTCCGTTGAAAAGAGCTTTTTTGAAATCAGCCAGGACCGGATCACCGATAGTGCCCAGCATGTGAAGGGGCCGATGAAGGAAGCAGTGGAAATGGTGAATTTCCTGCATGACAACAAGGGGGCCATCACCGGAGTGCCGACTGGTTTTCCTGATCTGGACAAGATGTGTTTTGGTTTTCATCCCGGGCAGATGATTGTGGTGGCCGCCCGACCAGGGATGGGAAAAACCTCGATTGCGTTGAATTTTATTGAGGCGGCCTTGTTTCCCAAGGATCGACCGGCTATCCCGACTTTGATGTTCAGCCTTGAAATGCCGTCCCGTGAGTTGGCGATGCGTTTGCTGTGCTCCCGTTCGCGCGTCGATTTGCGCCGGGTGCGTGATGGTTTTGTGGATAAACAACAATTGAAGGATATCGTCGATACGGCAGGAGAGTACCACAACATCCCCTTGTTTATCGATGATCAGGGCGGGCAGAATATTTTGGAAATCCGGGCAAAATGCCGGCGGCTTTGCCAGCAAAACAAACTTGGACTTATCATAATCGACTACTTGCAGCTGATTAACGGCACGGACAATGCCGTTTCCCGTGAACAACAGATTGCCGAGGCGTCGCGCAGTATCAAGGCGATGTCCAAGGAGTTTAGTCTTCCGATCGTCGCCCTGGCCCAGCTTAATCGTAAGAGCGAAGATGAAAATCGCGCCCCGCGAATGTCAGACTTGCGTGAGTCGGGTTCTATCGAACAAGATGCCGACATGGTCATGCTGATCGACAAAAAGCGCCGGGGGAAAAGGACGGCCAAAGACGGGGAGGAAGAGGACATCGAAATCAATCCCGGTGTTGTCGAGAGAGAATTAATCATTGCCAAGCAACGCAATGGCCCTACCGGAGAGATTCCACTTTTATTCAACCGCAGCCTTACTCGTTTCGAATCACCGGCACACTCGCATGGCTCCCATCATTAAGCCCAGCCTTCTCGCACTGCTTATTGCATGCGCCCCGGGGATTCCCGGCGTTGTTCATGCACAATCGGGAGCGCCTGCCGCGCCCGCCGGTCTTCAGGCATTGCCCGCGAGCGCCCCTGTGATTTCCGAGATAAAGTACGCTTTTGAAGGAACCCGCAAAATTGATGAATCCTCGGCGGCGGCGCATGTTCGCCTGAAGGTTGGGGACCCTTACAAGCAGGAGGCCTCGGATTCCTCCATCCGGGCGCTTTATTCGACGGGATTCTACGAATTTGTCAGTATTGATCCGGAACGTCTGCCTGACAACAAAGTACGTGTCACTATTTTGCTGGTTCCACGTCTTCGCGTTAAGGAGATTCTTTTTGAAGGAAATAAGGAATGGGATGCCAATAGCACTTTTTTCAGTGATTTGATGAGTGAGAGTGCCTTGAAGGAGGGGGATCCTCTGGATGAGGTGCTTGTGAAGCGCACGGTCGAGAAGATCGTGAAAAAATACGACAAGTATTATCCCTTTACCGAGGTCATTCCCAAGATCGACCGTGATGAGGTCAACGGCACTGCTACCATTACATTTATCATCAAGGAAGGGCTGGCGACCAAGGTCGACGAAATCCAGTTTATTGGTAATGAGCATATCCGGGAGCTGGATCTCCGAAACCAGATCGATACTTCCACGTGGGCCTGGACTTTTGATCCTGCAGATTTTCCGGGCTGGCGTTTCGTGAAGTTTTCCTGGCTTTCGGGTTACGGACGTTTCCACAAGGAGGAATTCCGTCTCGATCTTTCCAAACTGCGTGACTTTTACCGCAACCAGGGTTTTCTGGATGTTGAAGTCCCCGACGAGGCCGTTGAAAAGACATATGTCGAGACCTCCGACACCAAGGGGCGGATGGCTATTAAGATCAAGCTTTCGGAAGGCCGTCGCTATTCGGTGGGTGAGGTGAAGATAACGGGTAACAAACTGGGTGAGCAGTTTGCCCGCTTTAAAAGCGAATCCATTCTTACCTATCTGGCCCAGCGACGACGTGACACCTCCCGCCCTTATCCAATAGGGGACCGGGTGCTCGACATGATGTTTTCCGGTGGGGTGCGGGCACTCGACACCTCGGAAGTCCGGACCAACTTTGACTCACTCCAAGCCGGCGACTGGTATTCGCCCAAGGCCATTGACGCGGCCTTGGAGAAGATTCGTGATTACTATGGGCAGGTGGGATATTTGGAATGCGACGTCCGGGTGACCCGTAGGCCCAATCTGGCTACCGGGAAGATCGATCTGACCTTTAATATTATTGAAAGAGAAAAATTCTATCTGGGGACCCTGAATATCCGAGGCAACACCAAGACTCGCAGCCGGGTGATTGTTCGCGAATTGGCACTGGCTCCCGGTGAAGTATTTGACTCTGTCCGGATGAAAACTTCGGAAATACGTCTTCGTAATACACGGTATTTCGAGGATGTTCGTCTTTCTCCCGAAAAAACCAACATCCCCAATCGGCAGAATCTTCGCATTGAGCTGCGGGAGGGACGGACGGGGAGTTTGTCGTTTGGCGCAGGATTCAGTACTGTTGAGCAGTTGGTAGGCTTTGCGGAATACTCGGAAAGTAATTTCGACTTGTTCAATTACCGAAACTACTTCCGGGGCGGCGGGCAAAAATTCCGGGTTCGCGTCTCTATTGGTAATGTTTCCAGTGCGATCGAGCAATCCTTTGAGGAGCCGTGGTTCTTCGAGCGTGAACTCGCGGTGGGCTACAACGCCTACATGACAACAAACAGCTACGCGAGTGATGACTACGAAGTTCGCCGTACCGGGGTAAATTTCTATCTGCGCCGCCGGTTATTTGAATTGGTCCAGGCTCAGCTTGGCTATACCATTGAAGACACCCGCTTGGATAATGTGGTTTGGAATGCGCCAGGATTCATCCGGAGCGAGGAAGGATCAAAGCTTATCTCGAAGGTTGGGTTAACCCTGACCCGGGATACCCGCAACGATGTGTTCTTCCCCACTTATGGGAATCGTTTTTCGCTGTCCCAATATGTTGCCGGGGGGCCTTTTGGCGGTGATGTCAATTACTACCAGATTGAGGCTCGTGGTGCCCAATGGATTCCTATTTTTGATGCAGGAGAGCAGACGCTCCAGTTGATTGGAAGAGTGGGGGCCATGGTGCATTATGATAATACCTCCATTCCTTTTTACGAGCGATTCAACTTGGGTGGCGCGTATAATATGCGTGGTTTTAAGTATAACCATGTCGGGCCTTTTGAAGACGGTGAACCCAAGGGCGGTAATTCCTACGTTTACCTAAGCGCAGAATATACCATAAAACTCATTGAACAGCTGCGATTTGCCGTGTTCTACGATTGGGGCTTTGTAAACAGCAGTGGGTTTGATTTCCGGGCTAACCAATACAACGACGATATCGGGTTTGGATTCCGGGTGCTTGTCATGGGCGCGGTTATGCGTATTGATGTGGGTGTTCCGTTGACTACCTCAAAGGACAATGACGACGGAGTTCGCTTTAACTTCTCCTTTGGAACCGTGTTTTGATTGCCAACGGGCTTGTTTTTTAGAAAACCAACATACCAATGAAAAAACTCATTCTCTCTCTTTGTCTTGTTGCCTCGCTTTGTGGGGTTGCCCAGGCGCAAAAAGCTCCGAAGGTCGCGACTATTGACGTAGAAACTGTTTTCAACAAATACCAGAAGGCAGTGGACTTGAAGCAGAACCTCGAAAATTCTGCCAAGCAGGCTGATGAAGAAATCAAGAAGGCTGTCGATAAGCTGAACGCCCTGCGGGGAGAAATCGAAAAAGCCCAGAAAGAAGCAGAGAATCCCATTTTGAACGAGCAAGGCCGTTCTGCTGCCAAAGCCCAAGCCAATGCTAAATTCCAGGATTTCCAGAAAATGGGTGCCGAACTCCAGCAGCACCGCCAGCAGGTCGCAGCTGCATTGCAACAGCGCCAGGCGGAAAATGCCAAGCGTTTGATCGAAGATCTCCGCCCCAAGATAGATGCGATCGCCAAGGAAAAAGGCGCGGACCTTGTTCTCAATAGTACATTTTTGACCGGTGGGGTCCTTTTTGCTGACCCAGCCCTTGACGTCACCGACGAGGTGGTAAAGCGACTTAACGCTGATTACACCGCAGCCGGAGCAACGACTCCTGCGCCATAAGCGATGAAGTAAAGTGCCCTTGTCCTTGAGACAGGGGCCTTTTCTTTGGGAAAACTAAAACATTGAGAATCCCGCACCCGCCTCGTCTCAGTTTTTAGAACATCAGCCTTTCTCTTTTTCCATGGCCATTTCCTTTTCTCTCCAAGAGCTCATCTCCATCGTTGCCCCCAGCAAGACCAAGGGCAGTCTCAATGAGACATCCATTACCGGCATTGCCGCCCTTACGGAGGCGCAACCTGGTGACCTTTCCTTCCTGGGAAATCTGAAGTACACGACGGATGTACCCAAAAGTGCAGCCAGCGTTGTTATTCTGCCCCTCGAATACGACGGTGAGCCGAATGCCAACCAGCTTTATCTTTTTGTCGAAAAACCTTCCTCTGTACTGGCCTTGATTTGCGGACAAATTGAGCAACGGCTCTGGCAACGTCCAGCCCCCGGCATCCATCCTACTGCCATCATCGACAGCACTGCCCGGTTGGGAAATAATCTCCATATCGGACCATTCTGCATTATCGAGGCTGGCGCAGAAATCGGGGATAATTCCATCTTGGAGGCCTATTGCCACATTGGCCGGGACGCGCGGATCGGGACGGATAACTGGTTCAAGCCGCGGGCTACTGTTACGGATTACTGTGTGACCGGAGCGCGTGTGAAACTCTTCATTGGCGCTGTCGTCGGTGGCGAAGGATTTGGCTTTGAAACTGTAAACGGGGCACATCAGAAAATCCCCCAAGTGGGTAACGTTGTGCTTGAGGACGATGTCGAAGTTGGCGCGAACAGCACCATCGACCGTGCCCGCTTTGCCACTACCCGCGTCGGCAAGGGCACAAAAATAGACAACTTGGTCCAGATCGGGCATAATTGCCAGATCGGCCAGCATTGCATTCTGGTTTCACAATCAGGCATGGCGGGCAGCACTATTCTGGAGGACTATGTTGTCCTTGCCGGACAAGCCGGATTAGCTGGCCATCTTCGCATTGGAAAAGGTGCGCGTGTCGGTGCCCAATGCGGCGTACTTTCCGATATACCTGCCGGGGCAGTGGTGCTTGATTCTCCGGCGGTACCGCTTCAGACTGCCAAGAAGCTCATGGTGCTCAAAATGCGCCTTCCCGATCTTTTCAAACGCGTCGATACACTCGAAAAAACCATCGAAACCCTCAGCCAACCCAAATAAATACATATCATCATGGGTAATGTTCTGATGAAAATCTTTACCGGGAACGCCAATCCCGCCCTTGCTCAAGAGATTTGTGGTCACATGTCGGTGCCGTTGGGATCGGCTACCGTGACCCGTTTTCCTGACGGGGAAACGTTCGTCCAAATCAACGAGAACATCCGCGGTTGTGATGTCTATGTCGTGCAGCCTACCTGCAATCCGGCAAACGATCACATCATGGAATTGCTCATCATGATCGATGCCATGCGGCGTGCCTCGGCCAAGCGCATTACGGCGGTGATCCCTTTCTTCGGCTATGCCCGGCAGGATCGCAAGGATCGCCCGCGGGTTCCCATCACAGCCAAATTGGTGGCCAATCTCCTGACTGCTGCGGGCGCCCATCGCGTATTGACCGTGGACTTACATGCCCAGCAAATTCAAGGTTTCTTCGATATTCCCGTTGACCATCTCTTTGCTGCGCCAGCTTTCTACAATTACATTCACGACAAGGAGTATCTGGCCAATGCCACTGTTTTCTCACCCGACATCGGGGGCATGAAGGCAGCCGCGGCAATGGCTGATCTATTGGAACTTCCGCTCGGTTTTGTGGCCAAGCGCCGGACCAGTGCCACTACCGTTGAAGCCATCAACCTGGTGGGCGAGGTAGAGGGCCGTGATATTATTCTCGTGGACGATATGACGGAAACGGCAGGTACGCTCAATGCGGCGGGTCGTTTGCTCAAGCAAAACAGAGCCAAGAGCGTCCGGGCCTTGGTCAGCCACTGCATGCTGGGCGAAGTGGGCTACAAGCGGTTGGAGGAAGGCGTCATCGATGAACTTATCACTACCAACTCCACGCCGGTGAGTCCGAATGGTCTGCCTATCACAGTGCTGTCCATTGCCCAATTGCTGGGGGACGCAATCCTGCGCATTCATAGCAACGAGAGTGTGACCAGTCTGTTTAAGGTAAAGGGATACTAGCCTTGTGGCGCTGTGACAAATCCGAGGTCGTAACGGCAGTAACCATGAAAAGTAGTTGCTGCCATTTATGCCCTGTGAAAATGCGATGAGTTATTTTGAGATGATATCTGATGGAAATCGCCATTTTCATTGCCATAGCTGTACTGATCATCGCCTTTGCTGTTTGGGGGCACATTCAGGAAAAGCAAAGGTCGGAGGATTTGGCCCGGTTTGCTTCGGCACAGGGATGGCATTTCTCCCGGGAAAAAGAGCGCGGATTGGCGGAACTGTTTTATAAGGTCTCCACTTTTAACACGGGGCATTCCCGATACGCATGGAATGTCATGCGGGGAAATTTCTCGAATGAGTCGGTCGAGGTTTTTGATTACCATTATGCCATAACCACCTCAAACGGCAAAAGTAGCTCAACAAAACACTACTATTACTCCTGTTATGTTGTCAGGTTGCCGAAATCCTTTGGCTGGCTAAACGTGGAGCATGAAGGATTCATGTCCAAGCTCGCCCAGGCGTTTGGGTATGACGACATTGATTTTGAGTCGGCGGAGTTTTCCAAAAAATACTGTGTTCGCGCCCAAGATAAAAAATTTGCCTACGGCATCCTGCATTCGCAGATGATGGAATACCTGCTCGCCCGCCCGGGCATGTATTTTTATATCAGCGGCGATAGATTGATGACTTACTTTTCAGGAAAACTTTCTCCTGAAGTCATCATGTCCCGGCTCAAATACTTGATCGATATCAGACTTCATTTTCCTGAATATCTTCTTAGCAGATAATCCTCTCTTCCCATGGAAATTATCATTCTAGGAGTTATCCTCATCTTTCCTTTGTCCTACATTTTGGTTCAATACAATGGATTGGTTGTGTTGAGAAATCATATCCGGGAATCATGGAGCGACATTGATACCGAGCTGAAGCGACGCCACGATTTGATTCCCAACCTGGTTTCCGTGGTCAAGGGCTATGCTGCCCATGAACGCGAGGTATTGGAACGGGTGGTGGAACTGAGAAATCAAAGCCTTACCTTGCAGGGGCCGTCGGCATTGGGGCCTGTTGAGCATAAAATCGACCATGCCTTGCAGCGGATAATTGCCTTGGCGGAGAATTATCCCGTGCTCAAGGCGGATGCCCATTTTCTTTCCCTGCAAAAGGAATTGGCTAATACGGAAAATCGAATTCAGGCCGCCCGACGCTTTTATAATGCCAACGTCAGGGACTATCTAAACAAATGCGAAATGTTTCCCAGCAGCATGGTGGCTTCCTTTTTTGGGTTTCGGCCAGAAACCTATTTCACGGCAGACTCACAGGTTAGGGAAGTTCCGGAAGTGAACATTCCCTAAAACTCATTTTTTCTGGCAACACACCGTTCCTTTCCTATTTAAAATCCGATGCAGCAAGAGGTACTTGACACTATTCCGCACCGACCACCGTTTTTGTTTGTGGACGATATTGTCGAACTCCGCGAACAGGGGGCGACATGCAGGCGAACCCTGCGGGCTGATGAATTCTTTTATCAGGGTCATTATCCGGGAAATCCTATTACGCCGGGGGTTCTCTTGTGCGAAGCGGTCTTCCAGACCGGAGCCATTTATCTTGTCAAAAAACTCCAGGCAGAAGGTTCTGATGCCACTGGAAAAACTCCGGTGCTCTGTCGCATCGAAGAAGCCAAATTCAAAAACATGGTTTTTCCGGGAGACACCATCACCATAGAAGTTACCATGGGGGAAAAGATGCAGAGCTTCTATTTCATGTCGGGAAAAATTCTCAAGGATGGCAAAGCGGTACTGACAATCCGTTATGCCCTCGCTTTGATTAATAAACAATAGAGGCACTGCGTTCCGTATGGATTATCTGCAACTTTCAGGAAAAAAGATTCTCGTCACAGGCGTCGCCAACAAGAAATCCGTGGCTTGGCATATTGCCCAGGCCTTGGAATCGGTGGGGGCCGTTGTAGTTTACAGTGTGCGTTCTGAAGCCCGGCGTGAATCACTCGGCAAGTTGCTTGCAGGAAAACCTGTTTATATCTGCGATGTCGAGGATGAGGCGCAGACTGCCCGCCTTGCCCAATTGATCTCCTCCGAGCATGGCGTCATCCATGGAATTGTTCACAGCATTGCTTTTGCCAATTATTCGGAGGGACTGAAACCATTTCACGAAACCAAGCGCGCGGATTTTTTGCAGGCTACGGCGATCTCCTGTTTCTCGCTGGTTGAGTTGTCCCGTGCCTTCAAGCCGTATTTGGCAAAGGATGCTTCCGTCGTCGCGATTGGCATCTCTGCCCAGGTGACGGCGGCCAGCTATGGCTATATGTCTCCAATCAAGTCTGCATTGGAATCAGCCACACGATTCCTGGCGAAATCCTTTAGTGCGGATTCCGATGTTCGCTTTAACACGGTCAATGCCGGTCCTCTCAAGACCAGTGCCTCGGCGGGGATTCCGGGATACTTGGAGAATTATCTCTTTGCGGAAAAACTGACCATGCGGAAAAAGAACATCACCACCCAGGAGGTTGCTGATACCGCCGTATGGTTGTTAAGCCCGCGCTCCAGTGGTATCAATGCGCAGGGTATTGTTGTCGATGCAGGCATGGGCTGGAATTATTTTGACGAAGAAGCTGTTAAAGCCGCTACGCGGCTTGGGTAATTAAGAATTATGAATTAAAAATTAAGAATTAAGTGCGATGAAAGAAGACAATTTGGTCCAAGAGAAGAGTTACCAGTTCGCAGTAAGAATTGTAAAACTCTATCAGCATCTATCGTTGAAGAAACAGGAGTTTGTGTTGTCCAAACAAGTACTGTGCAGTGGCACGAGCATCGGATCCAATATCGAAGAAGCAACCGGTGGGCAATCCAGGGCGGATTTCTTTGCCAAATTAGCCATTGCGTATAAAGAAGCTCGTGAAACTTCCTATTGGTTGCGCCTTTTAAAAGACAGCAGCTACCTCACACAGAAACAGTTTTCCAGTATTCATGATGACGCACTTGAACTTTGCAAAATACTTGCAGCTATTCGCCAGCGGCAGAAACCATTGAATGGCTCTGCAAATTTTTAATTCATAATTCGTAATTACCATGCGTTTTTCCCGAGTCGCCATTGCTTCCTTTGCCGTTGAACTTCCCGACGAAGTTTGGACTTCCGAATTGCTCGAATCCAAGCTTGAGCCCCTTTACTCCAGACTTCGCTTGCCAGCGGGAAGACTGGAATTGATGACAGGAATCAAGGAGCGCCGTTTTTGGTCTCGTCCCGTTCGTCCGTCGGAAGCATCTGCCATGGCGGGAAAAAAAGCGCTGGCAAATGCCAGGTTGGATGCCGGGGAAATCGACTTGCTGATTCATGCCGGGGTGTGCCGGGATCGATTGGAGCCTTCCACGGCGGCTTATGTTCATGGTTTTCTCCAGGCGGCTCCGGATGCGCAGATCATGGATATTTCCAATGCGTGTCTGGGTTTTCTCAATGCCATGGTTATGGCCGCAGGACTGATCGAGAGCGGGCAGATTCGATATGCATTGGTTTGCTCGGGTGAAAACGGGCGTCCTTTGGTTGAACGAACCATTGAGATTCTTAATTCCGGGACACATGATCGTAATGCCATCAAGCCGTATTTTGCCAACCTCACCATCGGCGCAGGAGCCGTTGCCGCGGTGTTGTGCCGGGATGATCTGGCTCCTGCCGGAGCCCCGCATTTATTGGGCGGGGCCGGGAAAACGGATTCCGGCTCCAATATGCTATGTGAGGGTGATACCGACGCGGACGCCTTGGTGATGCAAACAGACTCGGAGCGTTTGCTGGAAGCAGGCGTATCACTAGCCGAGCAAACATGGTCACGTTTTTGCAATACATTGCAGTGGGACTCTTCTTCCGTGCAGCGTGTTCTTACTCACCAGGTGGGGAAGCGGCATTCCCAGCTTCTGTTCGAACGCCTGGGAATTGACCCGGCGAAGGACTGGCAGACTTTTGATCGATTGGGGAATGTCGGGTCAGTGTCATTGCCGGCTACGCTGGCTCTTGCCATGGTCAATGGCGCAATTATTTCGGGAGATAAGGTCGCTTTGCTTGGCATCGGCAGCGGTCTGAGTTCATTGATGCTTGGAGTTCAATGCTGAGGACATGACAATGAACAACGCGCTACGAGAATTTTATCCGTTTGAACAGCACTGGCTCGAATTGCCTGAGGGGCGCATGCATTTTGTGGATACAGGAGGAACGGGCGACGTGGTGCTTCTCTTGCATGGCAATCCGTCATGGTCTTTCCTCTGGAGGGATTTGATCAAGGAGCTGGCCGGAAAAGGATTTCGTTGTATTGCCCCGGATCACATGGGCATGGGATTGTCCGATAAGCCGGGCAAGTTCTTCCGACTGGCCGACCGCATCGCACATGTGGAAATGTTGCTGGATAAGCTGGGCATTTCCAGTTTTCACTTGGGGGTCCACGATTGGGGCGGTGCTATCGGGTTTGGGGTGGCCGGGCATCGTCCGGAAAGTGTAAAAAAGCTCATTGTTACCAATACGGCGGCCTTTCGTTCGCAAAACATGCCCAAGCGCATTGCGATTTGCCGGGTTCCCATTCTGGGAGAAATCATTGTGCGGGGATTTAACGGGTTTGCTTGGCCTGCGACGTTTATGGCTGTCCGGCGCAAACTGTCCGATGAGGTAAAAGAGGGCTTTCTCTCTCCATACCACGGTTGGAAAAGCCGGGGGGCTGTCGCTCGTTTTGTCCAAGACATTCCGCTGACGGTTTCTCATCCCAGCTACGCGACCTTGCTGGAAGTGGAGACTAATTTGGAGAAACTTTACGGGAAGCCTATGTTTATCGGGTGGGGTGGCTTGGATTTCTGTTTCGAGGACACTTTTTTTGAAGAGTGGAAAAAACGCTTTCCCGCGGCTGTTGTGCGTTATCATGCCGATGCTGGTCACTATGTTCTTGAGGACGCAGGCGAGGCGTTGATTCCTGAAATGGTGGATTTTCTTCAATCCGCTTGAATGGATTAGTGGCCGGTTGAGCTTTTGATTTTCAATAATTGCGTTGAGGGAGTAACGTCGTTTTATCTCCCGGAATGAGCATCATCCATGTAGCCCGCAATGGTTCCCCTTTGGGGACATTCAGCGAAACGGAAATCAAACAAGGATTAGGGACAGGGCAATTTCTATTATCTGACTTGGGCTGGCGATCCGGGATGCCGCAGTGGAAAGCGCTGGGAGAGTGGGGGGAGTTTGCCCCGATCTTGCAGCCAATGGTTTCAATTCCTGTTCCAGGTGCCCCTTTGATTGTAGAGCCTGCCTGGGAGCGCCGGGCGGAATTGGGTGAATGGCGTGCCTTCTGGCAGACTGCCCGGTGTGTTTTGTTTACTCCCAGCAAGGTATTTTCATCGCTATCCCAGGATGGAAACATCGGTGGCTCATTTTTGTTTTATGTCATTCCCGCGATGGTCATGACTATCCTTGGGCAGGTGATTTCCATGGTAACGGGATTGGAGGAAATCATCAAAGAGGTTACGGAAAAGTATATCTTTGAGCGATTGGGATATGATTATGCCCAGTATTTGGCGGAGCAGGCAGAGCAAATGGAAAAAATGCCAGCGTCTGCAAAGGCGATGATGCAAGCTTTTCAAATCGGCGGCGCGGTGGTCGGGACGGTCCTGGGAGTACTTCTGGGAATTTTCATTTCGGCGGCAATTGCCCATTTAATGCTGATGATCGTTCGCGGGGCAAAGCGACCTTTTGCCACAACTTTCAAGGCAGTGAGCTATACCTATGGGTCATTGGCATTTTTTACGTGGATACCGGTCATTGGGCCTGTTATCGGGATTACCTACGGTTCGATTGTCGAGATCATTGCCTTGGCGCGTGCGCATGGCATTTCCTTAAAAAGATCTGCAGCTTCGGTTCTACTTCCGATTTTGGCAGGATTTTGTTGTTTGGTTACGGTTTTCGGTGCGATGCATTTTGGGCTTAAAGAAATGAATTATCATATACGCCCATATCCGGGGCATACCCCTGCTCCGACTTCATTGCCAACCCCTCCACCTGATTCCAATGACGATGATAGCAAATTCACTTTCTGTTTAGGCCAAGAGACCTATGGCAAACGAATCCTGTGAATGGGTGGGGTGTATTTTTTCAAAAGCCTTAACTTCAGGGAGGGGTTAGTCGCCTATCTCGGCATAATTTGGCTTCCTCGGAACAACCAAATCGTATGGTTGAGCCAACATTGAGCAAATCCGCATGTCCGGATCGAGCCGTTTGCTCCGAATTGGTACCTTCCGCACGTCCGGATTGGGCAAATTGGGCATAAATCACTACTCCCGACAGTGCGGATTTAGAGATTGAACGGAAAATGATGGTTTCCGGAACTCCGGATTGTGCCGTTGATCTTTCAATCATGACTTCTGGACTTCCGGATTGTCCCAAATTGCCACCGATGAGGCTTCCTGTATCATCAGAAAATGAACAAATTCTTAAAGAGACTATGAAAACAGAAGCTACGAGTAAGACAGCTTGCCAAGATAGGTAATGAGATAAATTTATCTCCTGTGACTGATTTGAAAAGGAAACTGTACGCAAATTTTGATTCAGGCTCTTGCTTCGGCAGGATTTTTTTGGCGGAGTGTTTTTCATCATATTTGTGGTTCCCATTATCTTGGCGGAAAGAGGTTTTTCTCTATTTTTCGATGACCGGAAAAAATGAGCTTTTGGGGCTGAAAAATTTGCAAAAAATCTCCGAAAATTGGAGGTTTTTTTGTATCCTGGTTGAATTTACGAAAATACTTGAAAATGACCGTGTATCCGACTCGTATACAATGAATTAAAATTTGAAGAAACCCCTTGCCCCCGGTCTGTTTTTTCTTTTCTTTTACCCGCTTCGCCCAAGCGAAAATTCAACTACTTTTTAGAGAAAACATGACTGACGTTAACGACACTTCGGGACCATCCAAAAAAAACACCAAACACGCAGGTAACGCCACCTATAATGCCTCCGACATCAAGCGCCTCAAGGGGCTTGAAGCTGTTCGTGAACGCCCCGGCATGTACATCGGAGATACCAATGAGACGGGTCTTCATCACTGTGTGTATGAGATAGTGGATAATTCAATCGACGAGGCTCTGGCGGGCTTCGCCAACAAAATCAAAGTCGATATCCATCTGGATGGCTCCATCTCCGTGGAGGATAATGGACGCGGTATTCCTGTCGCCATTCACCCCGAGGAAAAAATCCCGACCCTTGAGTTGGTCCTGACCAAC
>JAITVQ010000105.1 GCA_031285745.1 Puniceicoccales bacterium
AGTGGAACAAACCGCTTCGATCTCCACCTCGCCTGTTGCCACACCCAGCATTCGCTGGAACGGGTTGGTGAAAAATCCCTCGCTTTGGATTCTCTTCGTTCATGTGAGCCTGCTGGCTTCCGCGTTCTGGCTGTGCAACGGTTGGTTGCCGGTATTCCTGAAGGAAAACTTCTCCATGGGGCTGGGTAATGCAGGTATCTCCGCCACGGGCTTTGTCCAGACCGCCTCGTTCGCTGGCATATTGATCGGCGGCTGGTGGGCGGACCGCTGGTTCCGCACCAATAGAAACGCCCGGATTTTCGTCCCGCTGATCGGATTCCTCATCGCGGCCCCGGCCTTTGCCGGGATGGCCTGCACCAGCGTTTTGGCCATTGCCGTGTTCGGCATGATTATCTTCGGACTGGCCCGGGGATTCTCCGATGCCAACCTGATGCCATTGGTCTGCCAGATCGTCCCCGACAACCAGCGGGCCACCGCCTACGGCATATTGAACCTGAGCGGATGCCTGACCGGAGGACTCCTGATCTATGCCGGAGGCTACCTGCGAGACCATGGTTTCAACCTCTCCAATGCCTTCCTCACCGCTGCCGGCATGATGTTCATCGCCGCGTGCCTGCTGCTCCTGCTGCGAAACAAAACCCCGGCAGCCCAATCCTAATCTCTTTTTCTGACTAACCTTTTCCAATATGAGCAATCGACATCTCCAAGGACTCATTCCCGCGACCCACACGCCATTCAACGATGACGGCAGCCTGAATCTCCAGACCGTGGAAAAGCAGGCCGCCCATCTGGCCGCCAACGGCGCGGACACGGTGTTCATCGGCGGAAGCACGGGAGAGAGCCATTCGTTAACCCACGAGGAACGAATCAAACTTGCCACGCGCTGGCTGGAAATCGCCAAGGGTTCCTCCCTCCGGGTTATCGTCCATGTGGGCGGCAACTGTCTGGAAGACGTCAAAGCCCTCTCCGCCCATGCCGGGAAAAACGGCGCCCATGCCATCAGCGCACTGGCTCCCTGCTATTTCAAGCCGCAGAATGTCGACGCTCTCGTCGACTGGTGCGCCGCCATTGCCGCGTCCGCTCCCGCGCTGCCCTTCTATTTCTACGACATTCCCGTGTTGACGGGTGTAAATCTGCCCATGGTGGATTTTCTGGAAAAAGGCAGCGCCCGCATTCCGAATCTGGCCGGGATCAAATACACCAGTCTTGACCTCGTCCAATACCAGCAATGCCGCCTCGTGCAAAACGGACGCTTTGACCTGCCTTGGGGCGTGGACGAGACATTGATCTCCGCGATGGCCTTGGGCGCAACCAGCGCCGTCGGCAGCACCTACAATTTCGCCATGCCCTTGTACAAGGCACTGCTTGATGCCGTAAAGCGCGGCGACAGCGCAGCGGCCCTCGAAGCCCAAACCCGCTCCCTGCGCCTCGTCATGGCTCTGGCCCGGCATGGTTATATGGGATCGGCCAAGGCGCTCATGGGCTGGCTTGGCGTTCCGCTCGGACCGGCCCGTCTCCCCAACAAAACGCCGACTGCCAGCCAACTCACCACCCTTCGCGCCGAACTCGAAGAAATCGGCTACTGCGAGTGGGGCCATAAGCTTCCCTGAAATGTCCACCGCCCTGCCATTGCCGACCACCCCGGCAGCCAGGAAGAACCTGGCCGAGTTCTACCGCAAGACCCTGCTGGAGGATGCCCTGCCCTTTTGGTTTCCCCGGGCTCTCGATACGAAACATGGCGGCTATCTGCATTGCCTGAATCGCGACGGCGCAATCGTCGATACGGATAAAAATGTCTGGGCGCAGGGCCGCAGCGCCTGGATGCTGCTCACGCTTTACAACACGGTTGAGAAAAATCCCGATTGGCTGGCCTGGGCGGAGTCAGGCCTGCAATTTCTGGATGACCATTGCTTTGATACCGACGGGAGAATGTTCTTCCATGTAGCGCAGGATGGAACCCCCATTCGCAAACGCCGCTACGCCTACAGCGAATCCTTTGCGGCGATTGCCTTTGCGGCCCACGCCAAGGCGACAGGCAACCAGCGTTCGGCCCAACGCGCCCTGGAATTATTCCAGTTGTTCGTCCATTGGAATTTCACTCCCGGCCAGATGCCGCCCAAGGATACGGGAAAACGTCCCTTGATCGGATTGGCCCCGCGCATGATCACGCTGGTCACGGCCCAGGAGATTCGCGCCAATCTGGGAACGACCCCGCTGCTGGAAGAATGGATCACCCGCTGCATTGACGAGATTCGCACCCTCTTCTGCAAACCAGATATCCGGGCAGTCATGGAATGCGTGAACCCCGACGGTAGCATCAGTGATCACTTCGACGGGAGAACATTGAATCCAGGCCATGCCATCGAGGGCGCGTGGTTCATCATGCACGAGGGAAAAATCCGCAACGATGCCAGTCTGGTTCGTCTCGGTTGCGACATGCTGGACTGGATGTGGGAACGCGGCTGGGACAAAGAGTTCGGCGGCCTGCTCTATTTCTGCGACGTGTACGGAAAACCGGTCCAGGAATACTGGCAAAACATGAAATTCTGGTGGCCGCACAACGAGGCGTTGATCGCAACCGCCCTCGCCTATGATCTGACCGGAGAGGAGCACTACGCGCTCAAGCACGAACAAGTCCGCGCATGGAGTTTCCAGCATTTCAGCGACCCCCAGCATGGCGAATGGTTCGGCTATCTGAACCGGGACGGAAGCATTTCATCGACCTTGAAGGGAAGCCTCTGGAAGAGCTTTTTCCATCACCCCCGGGCGCTCTGGCACTGCTGGCAGATCTTCGCCCAGGAAAAGGAAATTTAAAATCAGAAGTTTAAAATTTAAAGTAATGTCCACCGCGAGCGACACCTGCTTCTAAAATCTAAACGCTATACACTAGACGCTCAACGCTTCATGTTCTCCATCCCTCGCATTCTTCCCTTTCTGGTTCTGTTGCTTTCCGGTGTCATCGCGAACGGACAATCCGCATTACCAACACCACCGGAATGGCAGTCGCCCCACTCCATGGAGGATTTGCAGGCAGCCAAGACCGCGCTGATTCCTTTCCCGCGTCAAGTTACCTGGGGTAAGTCCGACATTACAGTGCCCCAAGATGTGACGATCGTCGTTGACGACAACACCGCCAAGTCTGCTTCACGAGGTTTGGCCAGACTCACCGCCGTTTTACAGCAGAACGGCATTTCGGCAAAGGCAGCAGCAAAACCATCCGGCAAAACCCCTGCCATCTTCATCACCTTGGATACCTCCATCACCCCTCAAGCAGAAGGCTACAGCCTGAAGATCGACACGAGCGGCATCCATGTCCGGGGCAAGGATGCGGCAGGCATCTATTATGCCGTGCAGACCCTGCGCCAGATGCTACGCCAGGAAGACAGCACGGTAAAAATCCAGCAGGCCGAAATATCGGACTATCCGGCATTCCCCATGCGCGGTTTCATGCACGACACCGGGCGCAACTTCCAGACCATTGAATCGCTCAAGGCCCAAATCGACCACTTTGCCGAGTACAAGCTTAACACCTTCCAGTGGCACCTCACGGACAATCCCGCCTGGCGCATAGAGAGCAAAATATATCCCAAGCTCAACGATCCCCAATACCGACGGGCTGGACGCGATCCCGAGTGCACCTATACCTTTAACCAGATTCGCGAGGTCATCGCCTATGCCCGCGACCGGCATATCACGATTATTCCCGAATTGGACATGCCGGGACACAGCGAGTTTTTTAACAAGACCTTTGGGTTCGCCATGGCCTCGCCCGAGGGAATGAAAATCATCGAGGAGTTGATTGATGAATTCTGCCGGGAGATCCCCGCCGAGGATTGCCCCATCCTGCACATCGGTTCGGATGAGGTGCGCATCAAGAATCCCGACGAGTTCATGCAGCGGATGCTGGCTCGCACCCGCAAGAACGGACGCATGCCCATGGTCTGGAATCCCGGATTGAAAGCCGACGACGAAACACTGGAGCAAATCTGGCGCGAAGGCATTCAGAGCCAGAAGCACGCGGAGAACAAGGCCCCCTTCGTGGATTCCGCCTCCGGCTACTTGAATATCTTTGATGCCGTCGCCATGGTCCAGCGCCAGTTCTTCATGCAGCCCTGTTTTCTGCCCAAGGGCGACACCAAGGCCCGGGGCGCCATCCTGTGCTGCTGGCCCGACGCCCGCGTCGATGACAAGGCGAAGATCTTATCCCATAATGCCGTCTGGCCCGGTATGCTGGCATTCTCCGAATCGGTCTGGTGCGGACGCCCGCAGCAGCCGGGCAATCTGGTCGCCTTCCTGCCGACCGCGCCGTCTACCGCCTGGCAGTTTTACAATGAATTTGAGAAGCGGCTTTCCGCGCACCGGGACAAATACTTCGCCGGAGAGCCGTTCCCCTACGCCGCCCATTCCCGGATCGTTTGGCAGGTAAGCGACCCGTTCCTCATTCCCAAGGATGCGCCGACCGACCAATCGTTCCCGCCCGAGACCGCCATCCAGGACACCTACACGCAGGACGGCAAAACCATCGGCTGGCGCAACGTCAGCGGTGGCACGGTCAGCCTGCGCGACCGCGCCGGAAACGGTGTGTTCGGCAAAATCGTCCGGGGCAGCGTCTATGCCCTCACCTACCTACACTCGGACACGGACAAGACCATTCATGCCCGGATCGGCTTTGAAACTCCGGCCCGTTCCCAGCGCCAGTGCGGCGGCATTCCCCCGGCAGGCAAATGGGACGCCCACGGCGGCACGGTCTGGATCAACGACCGGGAGCTGCCCGCCCCCGTCTGGAAGAATCCCGGCAAGCATCGTTATCTGAATCCCACCTGGTTCGCCCCGCCCAACGAAATTCCCTACGAGGACGAAGAATTCTACTGGGCGCGCGAACCCGTCCAGGTGCCGCTCAAGGCGGGATGGAACAAAGTGCTGCTGCGCGTGCCCTGCACCTATGGCAACCAGAACTGGACCTTCGCCTTTACTCCCGTGACCAAAAGCCCGGGCGGCCACTGGGTGGAAGACACCTCGGTGTTGTTTTCCACGCACCCATCAAGTAGCGCAGGCTTCCAGCCTGCCTGCAATCAAGCAAGCACCCCATCACAAGAAACCACGGATAAAAGGATAAAGAAGAGGATAAATGGATATCAACAATCCTCCCATGCTATACCAGCCAGGAAAAGAGTCTCCCTTTTATCATCCTGTTATCTATACTATATCCGCGAAATCCGTGGTTCTGTTTCTTTCTAGTTTTAGCAGGCTGGCAGCCTGCGCTACATAACATCGCCTTTTTTTATTTCTCCTGAAAACCAAACCTAATCTCCCCTAAACTTTCCACCCACTTTCATGATGAAAACCTGCTGCCTATTCCTCCTCCTGCTCATCGGAATCGCTCCCGCATCCGTCCACGCCCAAATCACGGCGGAGTCCTCGCAAAAACAAATTCCCGTCCTCATCCGCAAGGACGACAACGAAGTTCTTTGCGTGAAGATCACCTGCCCGGATAAAACCACCGCCACGCTCAGGAGCCTGACTTTCACCACCCAGGGCACCACCGACATCAGGGATATCGAATCGATTGCCCTCTATTCGACAGGTGCCGAGAAAAACTTCGCCACCAAGAGCCGCGTGGGCAGCACCCTCTCCGCCGCCAAGGAGTTCACCGTTCGCCAGCAGGTGAAACTGTCGGAGGGCGACAACTATTTCTGGCTGTCGGCCAAACTGAAACCCTCCGCCGATCTCTTTCACAAAATCGATTTCCAGTGCACCAAGGTCGAGGCGGACAACAACACCCTCACCCCCAAGGACACCACTCCCGACGTCGTGAAACGCATCGGCATCGCCGTCCGCAACCGGGGCGATGACGGCTCGCACACCTACCGGATTCCGGGCTTGGTTTACACGACGAAGAAAACCCTGATCGGCGTTTACGACATTCGCTGGAAAAACGCCGCCGACTTGCAGGGCGACATTGATGTCGGCGTGAGCCGCAGCACGGACGGGGGCCAAACCTGGCTGCCCATGAAGAAGGCCATCGACATGAAAAAATGGGGCAACAAACCCGAGAACCAGAACGGCGTCGGCGATCCCGCCGTCCTCGTGGACACCGTGACAGGCCGGATCTGGGTTGCGGGCCTGTGGTCGCACGGCAATCCCGGCATGACCTGGCACTCCTCCAAGCCCGGCATGAAGCCCGAGGAAACCAGCCAATTCCTCCTCGCCTACAGTGACGACGAGGGAGCCTCCTGGTCGAAGCCGATCAACATCACCGAGCAGATCAAGGACCCGAAATGGCAACTCCTCCTGCAAGGCCCCGGCATGGGAATCTGCCTGAAGGACGGCACACTGGTCTTTCCCGCCCAATTCAAGGACGAGAACAAAGTCCCCCACTCCACCATCATTTACAGCAAGGATCGCGGCAAAACCTGGGCCATCGGCACCGGGGCCAAATCCAAGACCACCGAGGCACAGGTCGTGGAACTGCAAAACGGCGACCTCATGCTCAACATGCGGGACGACCGGGGCGGCTCGCGCTCCGTGTCCGTAACCTCCGATCTGGGCAAAACCTGGCAGGAGCATTCCACCTCGCGCTCGGCGTTGCAGGAACCGGTCTGCATGGCCAGCATCATCCGGATGAAACTACAGGACGGGCGCAACGTCCTCGTCTTCTGCAATCCCAACACAAAGCGGGGCCGCACCCACCTCACGCTCAAGTTCAGCTTGGATGACGGCCAGACCTGGCCGGAGAAATACAACTTCCTCCTCTACTCCGAAGGCTGCTACGGCTACTCCTGCCTCGCCCCCATGGACAATGACATCGTCAGCGTCCTCTACGAAGGAGCCGGGGATCTCTATTTTGAGAAGGTTAACGTGGCGGAGGTGTTAGGGAGGTAGCAGACTACTATCCAACAAGGGGGTGTCAGAACTCGCCTCCTATACCCATGAGCCCTTTATCTATCAGGTTAATTCAGCCGATGGACTAAATTTTAGTCGCTACTGTAGTAGTTCGACTTTGGGAAAATTAGAAGATAAACGATTGAGCTTCTTAGTCACTGTGAAATTTCAAATTGTAATTTTAAAAAATTTTAAATTGAATTTCTCATTGAAAGAAAATAAAGATAAATCATCATGAGTTCTTATAAAGAATTAGCCCCTAAAAAAGCAATTAAGTGGAAAAATGTCGAAGGTGGATCATTATTTGAGGATTCGGTTCACTTTCCTCTTGAATATAGTTTTGCTAAAAAATTCTTCATCTATGATGAGCCATCATCCAAAGAGAAAATACAATTGTATAAACAAATGATTCGTGTCCGTTATTTTGAATTAGAATTCTCAAAAATATTTAAACAAGGTATTTTTGGACAATACTTGATGCTTTCACTAGGCCAGGAAGTTTCGGTTGTCGGAATAATGTCTACACTTAGTAAAGATGAGCACGTTATTACTGGGCATAGAGATCATGCACAAGCACTCATATCTGGTATGAGTATGAATGAATGCATGGCTGAATTAATGGGAAAAACAACAGGGTGCTCAAAAGGAAAAGGCGGCACAATGCATTTCTTTTCTCCCAAAAATAAATTCTGGGGTGGGCATGGAATCGTTGGCAGCCAAGTTCCCCTCGGAACAGGAATTGCATTTGCTCTTAAATATCAAAAAAGAAAAGGCTGTTGTATTTGTTATATGGGTGATAGGTCTATAAATCAAGGAGCTGTTCATGAAGCTTTGAATTTAGCTTCGCTTTGGAAATTACCAATAATTTTCATCATTGAAAACAATAATCGATCAATTAATGTTAATGAAATACGTCCATCGGAAACAGCTGGGCATTTGCGTTTACGGGCAAAAAATTACAACATGCCCTACATTGCGATGAATGGACATAATTTATACGATGTACATCATAAGATGTCATTCGCCCTTTCTTTAGTTCGTAGAAATGGCAATCCATTAATTGCAGAGGTTTTTACATACAGATACGCAGGAAATTCAGAAAATATTTTGAACGAAATATACAAAAAAATTACGATCCTGTTTTGCTTTGGGAAAAAGAGCTGCTAAAAGAAAACATATTAACAATCAAATCAGTTAAGGAAATTAACGATGCTGCCCAAGATGAGTCTTTAGCAGCAGTAAAATTTGCAGAAATATCAAATGAACCTAAAACAGAATCAATTACTCAAGATATCTATTGGGAAGAAGATAATAAAAAAGAAGTTGCCAATAGTAAAGGCAAAATTATTTTCGACTGATCAGATATCTTGCTTGGCTTAGTAATATTTTTATTTCCATGGGAATTATTTCTTGTCAAATGGTTTTATCATCTCATGGGTAGGTTAAGAGACTTAATTCCAACAAATCATCAATAATGATTTCATTAAAAGACTTGGAAGCAGTGAACCCAATAATTACATTAATTGCGTCAATTATCGCAACTTGTGCAGTTTTAGCACCGCCTTTTTGGCTCTTGGCTCGTGAAATATTAGAACGGTTTGGTCATATATCTTGGAATTCAATTTCTCGAAGCGTTAAAATATTACATGAAAAAATGAAAAGTGCACATTATCGTCCTGACTACATTATTTGTACAGGACGAAGTGGGGCTGTGATAGGAGCAATGCTCTCAGCTCGATTTAGACAACCAAATATTCCTATCATTGTATTGACACTTAGCTATAGCTTAGGGGAGAATAAGCCGGGCTCATTGCTTCTTGGGAAACAACGTCTTGACGGGATTAATGAATGTATAGAGTTTAAAGGAATAAGAAATGTCCTTGTTGTGACATCTGATGTCATGACTGGGAGATCCATGGAACTAGCAATAAAATTATTAGAGCTGAAAGATGTTCAAATTTCAGCAACTGCATCAATTTATATCAACCCGAACAGTACTTGGAACCCAACATTCACTGTGCACAAATATTCCGGTAGATTAAAATTTCCTTGGATGATGGATACCTTTGATAGAACTTGGAATCTTGATAAAAACCAGCAAAATTCGTAAGAAACGTTATGATCCCTGCACTTTTTCTTGATCGTGATGGAACGATTATTTATGATAAACATAATATCTGTGATCCAGCCGATGTATGCTTAATTCCTGGCATGAGAATTGCCTTAGTTGCTGACTTGAATGCTGGATATAAGTTATTCATATTTAGCAATCAAAGTGGAATTGGATGGGGATATTTTTCTTGGGAAGATTTTTATGCATGCAATAAGCAAATGTTCAAATTACTCGATTTGCCGTCCGCAGTTTTTACAGAAATTAAGGCTGCTCCAGAAACGGCAACCCAACCTTCATTATATAGGAAGCCATCCCCTTTGTTCATTGAAGAAATGATAGCTAAATATAATTTAGATACTTCTAGATCTTGGATGATCGGAGATCGAAAAAGCGATTGGGAAGCAGGAATAAATGCTGGAATACAAAGTGTAGCCGTAAAAACAGGAAAGCCGATTGATTCTGAATCAGAAGCGTTCTTGCAGCAATACAATGTGCCATTGTATAACGATGTGCTGACATTTATACGCGAAGGGCTCAAATTGCCAGTCTAAGAATGTTTGACCGAAATTATCCAATTTGACCTACATTGGATAATTAAGGCAGAAGGTGATTTAAGGGATTACTGATATAGCATTTAATATCATATTGAAGTGCTTTAGTTTCTGCACCCTGTCCCTATTCATCGATGCGTTTGCTGGTGCTCGCTGGTTTATTGAGAGAAATCATGCGGTAACATCTACCAAGATACCAATGAGAAATGGGTCTGAACATTGGATTTATATGAAATGTATTGTTGCCCTGCGTCCGCCACTTGGGATGAGCTCGTTCCTTAATTGTAGCTGGACGATTATCTTTTCGATTTGTTTGTTTCGAAAAATGACGGACCTGTCATATCATTGGAGGAGCCAATTTCGAAATCTCGGAAGGGCATAATCACATTAGAGAGGTCTCTTCCGAAAAGTTAAAAAGCGCCAACACCATTGGAGGAGATGGTTCCGACATTTGTCGGAAGAGAGATTTCAATTGTTTTGGGCCTCCCGACAAAAGTCGGAAGTATCTCCACAAAAGTTTTCAGGCTTCCGACAAATGTCGGGAGAGACATTACAAAAGTTTTGGCGGTTTCGACAAAAGTCGGAGGAGGCAATTCAATTGGAATGGGTGTCGCGACAAAAGTCGGAAGGAACAATACAAAAGTTTTGGAACTTCCCGAGATGTCGGAAGGAACATTTCAGTTGTTATTGATCACGTCCGAGAAATCTAAACTAACAAATCTGCAATAAGTTACCATTTTTAAGGAAAATGAGCGAGTTCTTGTTTTAACAGAGCAGAGGTTGGTTTTGGCTCGCCGGAGACCTCAAGAGACAAAAAGAGCAAGTCACACAGGTTGGCGTTATTTCCTTTTGCAAAAACGCCCCTGCCAACTGCGCATGGAGTTTTTCTCTCTTCAGGAGAAGTAGCGCAGGCTTCCAGCCTGCCTGCAATCAAGCAAGTATCCCATCACAAGAAACCACGGATAAAAGGATAAAGAAGAGGATAAACGGATATCAAAAATCCTCCCATGCTATACCAGCCAGGAAAAGAGTCTCCCTTTTATCATCCTGCTATCTATACCATATCCGCGAAATCCGTAGTTC
>JAITVQ010000137.1 GCA_031285745.1 Puniceicoccales bacterium
CCGAAACTCAAGACCGAATTTCTCCTGCATTTCGGTTTGCCATTTGACCTGCAAGCTGGCAGGGCAAACGACAAACACAGTTCTGGCTCGATGACGGACGAGTAACTCTTGGATGACCAGTCCCGCCTCAATCGTTTTCCCCAAACCGACATCGTCCGCGATGAGGAGATTGACGCGAGCCATCTCGACGGCTCGAACCAGCGGATCAAGTTGGTAATCCTCAATCGTTATCCCGCTCCGGAAAGGCGATTGCAGAAATAAGCGATCAGCGTTGGTGATGGTTCCCCAGCGAACGGCATCAAGAAAGGCTTCCAAACGCTCACTGCTGTCCCAGCCGGTAAGCGATGGCAGACCGGCCTTTTCCAACACTTGAGCACCAGCTTCCACCTCCCAGACGACCTGTATCTCCTCGCCCATGGAATCTTCGTCAAGGGATGAGAGACCAACGAGATGTTGGTTACCGTTGCTCGAAGAAGCCAAGGCCCCACTGGAAACGTCGGTGACCACCCATTGACGACGTCGAACCTCAACGAGTTGTCCAGGTTCGGGTATGACACCAAAATAAACGGTACCATTCGCTGAATTTGTCGCTGTCATTGAGTCGATTTCCCTCGTCTCGCCCGATACGTGCTCTTCGTCGCTTCCGATATATGCGACAGCAAACTAGCTCCGATGACCTCTCCGATGGCGACAGGAACAGCATTGCCGATTAGTCTGCCAATGGATTTTTGGCAAACCTGTTCTCCCGGTCGAGTGAATTTGTAGTTTGGTGGAAAGCTCTGTAGAATTGCACCTTCTCTAAGCGAGATAGCCCTATCTTGTTCAGGGTGACCGAATCGGCCGTTGCCGAACCCGAAGAATTGAGTCGTCATCGTCGGAGCCAGGGCATCCCAAGTCATGCGACCATAGACGCTGGGATAGGTCTTTCCTGAAGTTTTTTTATGACAATCAGCAACCAAATCCCTAGGCCAATCACGCCAAGTTCCTCCAGGCGTGGAAGCCATTATGCGGTGCATATTGATTTCGGAAAGGGCGGAACACTGATGCAAAGGGTCTCTCGGATGGCTCATTCCAGCCTTAATAGGCGGAATCTTACCGATGGCTTTCCTGACCGTTCTCGATCTCCTACCGAATTGCATGGGAGTCAAAAGTGAAACTGTGCCGAGCCTAGACGCCAACAATACCAAACGATTGCGATGCTGGGGTACTCCGTAGTCAGCACAATTGACCACTTGATATGCAACTGAATATTTATTTTCTTTGAGGCTGGCAACAAATTCATTAAAAACATTTTGCTCAATGAGTCGTGGAACATTCTCCATTGTTACCAGATCCGGTAGCAATTCATCCACAAGTCGTGAAAACTGTTGCAGTAGCCACCAGCGCTTGTCAGATTCCGTTGCCTTCTGATTGTAGGTCGAAAATGTCTGGCATGGCGCACAGCCGGCCAGAAGTTTGATTCCATTTTTCCTGTAGTGCCGTTTAAGTTCATTTACATCCAGTTCTTCAACTGATTTGAGTAAAAATTTGGCATTATTGTTGGCAATATAGGGATATTCACAAACTGGATCGATGTCCACACCTAAACGTACATCGACACCGGCCTTCATAAGGCCGTGCGTCAATCCACCGGCCCCACAAAACAGGTCGACGGCATAGATTTTCCGTTTTGATATCACTGGGATCTTTGCCTGTGCCTCTTTTTTCATTTTTTGCGTCCATGCCAAAAGGGCGTATGCCAATAGGAAACGTCGGCTGTCCTTGCGGACAGATAATCATTACATTGCATTCCCCACATGGGCCACATTTGGCCTCTATCGGTTGCACTGAGAACAACATACCTATAATATAGCCATGTCATGGTGATTACGCAAGCACCGGAAGCATCACTCTGGCTCTGGAAGCGCATCATGAGGTGACCCGGTAAGCCGTTTTTTATCCGGTCCGGCATTGTCCTCTGTGAAAAGACCGCCCACCGAACGGTTGGACATGGGTTTTCTTTATTTTCACAACATTTTCATAACAAACAAGTTAGCAGTTTATTAACATGAGGCAGAGCTTCGAGTAGGTGCGCCACGTAGCCCATAAAAAGTTCAAGCCACGTCCTGCTTTCGGCACCAGTTTGTAAAACGAGCCCTTCGGCGATGACGTCGAAGGGCTTTCTCATTGATATTTCAAGACTTGCGTCTTTGAACGTGAGGTTCAAGCAGACGATTTCGAGGATTATGCGCTTTTCGGCTATATCCGCCGCAAACCATTTTTCTTTAAGACGTTGTGAAAGTTCAAGCACTTTCATGGCGATGTCGCCGATCTCGGTTTTCTGCTGTTCCTGTCCTTCCAGCCGCAGCCGCAGGCGCTTCGCCATGTTCCGCAGTTCGCCGTCCTTCCGGGCGAAGGTGTCTGCTTCGATCTCGCCGTGCATCCGCAGGGTGAGCAGGGTGTCCCTGTCCTTGTTGTTCTGGTCGAGTTGCCGGGTGATCTCCCGAAGCTGGGCGGTGTTGTCCTCCACTTCGGTCTTGGCCTTGGCGCGGATCACCCGCTGGAGCCACTGGAGCACCTTTTTGTCCTCAATTTTCAGCTTGTCGAAGAGCTCCAGCATCTGCCGATCCAATTCGGCCCCGGTGGT
>JAITVQ010000164.1 GCA_031285745.1 Puniceicoccales bacterium
CGTATCAGGATTTACCTTGGTGGCGTTGTCTTGCATGGTGGTTCCTTCGTTTGCCTCAGTACGAATTGTGGAACCAATCGTGATTCCGGCCGCCGTGGCTCCAACAGATGCGCCCAAGGATGAGACTATACCGACGACGGCTCCAACTCCTTCTGCCGCTCCAGTGGAGGCGACTGCCAATGCTCGCCAAGGTGAGCCGGTTCCTGCCGCAATTCCACCGGTACAACCGTCAGGCACTGCTTCCTCATCCGCGATCGGGCAGAACGAAGAGGCAATTGGTACACCAATCGTTTCTTCGGACGCATTGGAACCGGAATTTGCCTTTGCCAGCGCTGGCGCATCGTATGGAGCCCAGTATAGCCCAAGGGCAGTTGCTCCTATGACTGCGCCTCGCGTTGCTTCCGAGCAGCAAATTGAACGGGAAGTGATGAAAACCCGGATGCGCATGGCAGTCGAGGCAGTTGCGGCGGAATATGGAAATCCGACTTTCGTCGAAATCTTTACCAATGATCCAATCCGGGCGCAGGCATTACGCAAGCGATTGCAGTTGCTGCAAAATTACGAAGCCTTGGTTGCCGAGATTGCCGCATTGGAAAAACAGAGAATTGCGGTCGGCCAGGCGGTGAGTCTGGCAGAGCGCCAGCGCAGAGCGCAAGTACAGGGAGAAATTGCTGTGCTGGAGCAAAAGCGGGCTGGAATCGCCCGGTCCATAGACTTAGAGGTGCAGCAACAGAAGTCGGCCATCCGGGCGGAGCTGACCCTCTTGGAGCGTGAAAAATCCACCTTGGCCAACGATGTTGAGTCCAAGCGGACGGAATTAAAAACGTTGCAGGAAAAAGCCGATGCCTTGGGTGAGCGAATTCGGAAAGCCCAATCGGCTCTGGATGCTGCTGCGGCTTTTCAATAATCTCCAACCATTTCTTCCTTAACAAAGCAAAACTGTCATGGCTACCGACCCTTCCAATCTACCTCAATTTCATCGTTCTGCCCAGTCTCCTGCCGATGTGGAGTGGCAGAGAAACCTGCTGGAACGCCTGCGGGTTGTTTGTCGGGAGGAGATGATGGATGTAATGAAGGCCTTGGTGGATTCCGGCCACATTACTCCTGTCTTGGAAGAAAAATTAACTTCTTTTGAGGGACAGACCAAAACATTGCAGGAAGATGTCCGGCAGGTGGCCAATCTGTCCCGTTCCGCATTATGGAAAGCTGTTTTGATTACCGCTGCGATATGTATCCTGGTGTGCGGGGGTGGTATAGCTGCGTTGCATTTTTTGGGCGGGGCTGCATTGGTGAATGAGGATTCAGTGAAAAGCCAGCAATTGGCGACCCAGCAAAAAACCCAGCTTATTGCGGAGGTTCAGAAACTAAAGGAACAGCGGACTACACTTGATGAAGAGCTTCAAAAGATGACATTGCAGTATCAAGCTCTGAATACGGAAATTGAAAAAAGCTCAAAAGCACAGCAGGCATTGGCAGCCAATGCGAGTGCCCTTGAGCAACAGCTCCGAAAGCTCCAGCAACTACAGGAGCAATTCCGATTCAAAATGGTGCGTGGCGAGACCGGAGGCGCTTTTGTCGAAATTCCGGCAGAAGCAAAACCATTCGATTATCAAGGAAAACTGTATATCCAGGTAAAATAGAAAAATGCGTATAGTTCTCACATCAGGTTGGTTAAACTTAAGGCAGCTTTGCTGGGTGGCGTTGCTGGTCTTGTTTTTTCCAGCAACCATGCCCGCGGACATTCATGAAAATATTTCCCAAGGCGTGAAATCTTCCGGGCGTGGGCGTGATGCAATCAAACCCTTTAATTTGGATAAGAATGAAGAATTGGACACCTCGCTGCCTGATCTTGGGGTACAGAAAGCACTGAATGCTGCATCTGGTAAAATGGGAGATGCTTTGGATTTGCTCAAGGCAGGCGGGGATGGGCGGATCCAGATGTTTAGTATTTCCCGCTTGAGTGAGCAGGATTTGAATAACCCTTTCGAAATTCGCGTACAGGTGCGAGTCGATGTGAGGGAAATTGAGGTCGAAGTAGGCGGCATCATTGAAGATCAAGGGGGCAAGCGCACCACCGCGCTTTTGCTGGTTAAACCTCCGGTTGTTGTTTCCAAGGCTCAGTTAAAGGCAAGGGAGGATGCTGCGAATAAAGATCAATCAAAGCCCCAAGCGCAAACTCCTCAAAATCAAGGCAGAAAATATCTTTGTTCAGAAGGGGATAAGTTGGAAGGTTTTCAAGTATATGCCATTCGTCGTGATGCCATCATTCTGGAAATGATGGGGAAATACGTGGAGGTGCCGAGAGGAAAGGCGGTGACGATTTGCGTCCCGCTTTCTTCCGTGAATTAACTGGAAAATTAGTAACAACATGCCGGCTTATGTTGTCAGATATACCAATCCCAAGGGGCGCGTTCGCAAGGAAACGATGTTTGCCCCGGATATTGCGTATCTGCAAGGAATGTTGCAGCGAAAGAAATGCTGGCCGCTTTCCATCAAGATGGAGGAGCGAAAGTCACGTACTTATCGCACTAAATTAGCCACTTCCGATCTCATTTCCATTCTTGACCAGATCGAAATTCAATTGGAGGTAAATATTAACATCGACGATGCATTTCGGAATCTTGTCGATGAGTTTCCCCGGGGTAAGCCGAAATTTGTCATAGCCCACATTTCGGATGAAATTAATTCCAGTGGGCGGGTCGCTGAAGCGTGTGCGCAATTCCCCCGTGTTTTTCCGGAGCATACGCGGCAGATGATTGCCGTTGGGGAAAGTACAGGGAAGTTGGCTAATTCTTTTCGCCGTTTGATCGAATATTTTCAATCGGCAGATGCATTGAAAGCGACTATTTCGAGCGCCTGTATGTACCCAGCCTTGGTCATTGTGATGATGATAATGTTTGTGGTTATTATTTTTGGTCTGGTAGTTCCCAAGTTGGTCATGGTTTACAAAGAATTGGGAGTTAAGTTACCGTTGATGACCAGAGTTATATTGGCCACATCTGACCTGATTACCAACCACCCGATTATCGTGCTAACGGTTTCTATATTAATTCCGGCACTGATAATGGCTTGTTTCAAAGCGAAATTTTTGCGCAAGTATGTTGATATAGGCATGGCCAAAGCGCCTATCATTGGCCCTATTACAAAGGATGTTTGTATTTCGCGATTTGCGTCTAATTTGGGCGCTCTTTATGAGTCGGAAATCCCGATCGTCCAAGGCTTGCTGATTTGCTCAAAAATTGCTGGAAATCATCTTTACAATAGAGGGTTGGAGCTTGTTCGTGAAGCCGTCGAACAAGGCCGGTCTATTTCCGACGGATTGAAGGAGGTTAAAATATTTCCGACCATGGTGGTTCTTACCATCCGGATAGGTGAAGAAAATGGGAAATTGGATGATTCATTGCGTAAATTGGCGAATTATCACAGTAGAAAAGCCAAGGAACGTGTAGAACGTGCGCTAAAACTTTTTGAACCAACCATGCTTATTTTCTTGGTGGTGATGGTCGGAATAATGGCCTACGCGTTATTAATGCCGATGATGCAGATGGTTGAGGAAATGTCTAGTGCAAACCGTTAAGGATTTTTATGAAAAAACTTCTCCGAAATACTCACAACTTTGCAGGTTTCACATTGGTGGAATTGTTAGCTATCATGTGCATCTTGGCCATTTTGGCCGGTATCATGATATTTCCGGCTTATGGTTTGATTGAGCGAACCCGTTTTGACAAAGAAGTCGACGTTACCCAGAAAATTGCTGAAGAAATAAAAACTTCGTTTAGGATGGATGATTTGACGAAAAATATTTCTGCGATCAATGGGAGTATTCCTGATACTGTTACTCCAACCAGATTCGATTATGAGTTGCTGACAGAAGTGGGTACAGATTCCACCGCGTTAACTTATGATTCTTGGTATTCTCGCTTGGCAAGAGCAAGAGGCGAAACCCCTCCTCCAGACGGGACATTGCTGTCCAATGATTCTCAAGTTAAAGGAGAATTGAGGGCCATTGTCTTTAATGCATATGGATCGCGTCGATTGTTGCTGGTTGGTCCGGCCAATGATAAAGAGGTTAACCGGGAGGCTCAACGGTATTTGCTACTTTCATTTATGTTTAGCAATAAGGATGCGGAATTAGCCATCCCTGCTCCGTCTAGTACCGATTACACAGTCTCAGCTGCTGACGGGGATATGACAAGTTATGAAAATTGGTTTAATACACTTTATGAACACAACTGGGGTCCAACATGCTCTAGACCGTCAGGATGGGGTGCCGAATGGGATGGTAAAAGCCCAACTGGCATGACCTATGCGCAGCGGGTGATCGCCGTGCGTATTGTCCAGCCCCGCCATCGGGTTACCATAAATAATCATAATATCAAAAAGAAGAAAACAGATGGATCAGACACTTACTATGTTTATGGTGAGGCGCTCACGCTTTATTCCAATTTTAGAACCCATAGTGAGAAAACCAGTGGAAAAATAAAGATTGATGTGGCATCAGGTGATTCCAGTACAACTATTCCTGGATTCGCTGCTCCTGGTATATTGGAAGGACGCCGTGTGATAATAACCCGGTGGCAACCCGATGATCTTGGTAATCGGCCTAGTAGTCTTGGCGCCGAGAAGGAAATTTTTTCATTTCTGCTCAACGAGCCGGCGGCTATCACGACAAATTAAGTTATAACAAACAAAAGAAAGGGTAAGGTTATGAATCTCTATTTTCGCGTGAGTGTTTTTCATGCGACCTTGGCTTTGTGTGCCGCAACATGCGGATTTACAGCGCACTTGTTGGCGCAGTCTTCTCCAACGGAAACTACTTCTCAGGAATTGTTTGTTGAAGCGCAGCCTAAAGAAGGAGGTACGGTAGTTGGACAAGGGCGCTATCCCATTGGCAAGGCTGTCGAAGTTATTGCAGTGCCAAAAGAGCATTATCGCTTTGCCTATTGGGCAGGCGCAGTCGTAACCAATCCAAACAACCCTAAAACAAATATATATATTAGTAGCCAACCGCAGCGTTTGGTAGCTGCCTTTGAGCCGGAAAAATTCCTTTTAACCATTACCACAGAGCCAAGCCAGGCAGGCGATGTCAGAGGTGGGGGGTATATCCCCTATGGAGCCATGGCTCCCGTTTCGGTTAAAGCTTATGGGGGTTTTGTCTTTGATCGATGGGAGGGCCCGGTTGCTGACAAAAGCTCAGATACCACAATGCTGGCCTCTCCTTTAAAAGGGCCGTTGAGTCTTGTTGCCCGCTTCAAGCCGGAAATTAAGCAATACACCCTGTCTGCGACAGTTGAACCCGCAGGTGCAGGCACGATAGAAGGATTGGGGACCTTTGATCGTGGAGTTATGGCGAAAGTTAAGGCAATTCCTGCCAAAGGTTATCTGTTCAATGGGTGGGAAGGTCCTGTGTCTCGAGCCGGGAGAGAAGAAACGGAAGCATTTATTAATGGAGACATTAAATTGAAGGCACGTTTTATTGCCAAGCCTGCGTGGGTTTCGGCAAAGGTATCTCCCCTAGGTGCTGGGAAAATTGAGGGGGATTTAGGGGCACAACCCGTAGGAAAAATATGCAAAATAAAAGCTTTACCTGAGGCAGGATATATTTTTGATCATTGGGGAAATGGGGTATCTAATTCATATGCAGCTGAAACAACATTCACTCCGACGGAGGGAAAAACCGTTGAGCTGCATGCGTATTTTAGGCCTATTCAATAGAGAAAGCATCTTCCAATGAAAAGTTTTCTTAAGCGACATTTCGCTTATTTCGTCTTTGCGTTTTTTGCTTTGGTGCAGGTACAGGCTGCATCAATACAAATCAGTGTGGAGAACAGTGCATACGCTGCCTCATGGTCTCCCAATTACGGCAATGCCGCCTACTTAAATCTCACATCCTATACTGGTGCAGCGGGAGACGAGGTTGTCATCATGGCCAAGGCCAAGGATGGGGCTGCATTCAGTTGGAAATGCAGTGATTCTTATAAAGACAAAGGTGGGCAGACAATAAACAACAGTCGTGCAGAAACCATTACTCTTAAGTTGGAGGATTTCGATTATAATCTAACGCTGTCGTTTGAGGAGGCTCTATACACAGTAAGACTTACTCCGGCCGAAGATATCACGATCAAGGCGCCTGCAGGATTAAATTTAAGTAAAAAAATCGCCCGGGGAAATTATATTTCCATTGAGGCAAAAGCGAAAGAAGGGCTGACTTTTACAGGATGGACCACCGTGCCGGAAGGCGTGGTTTTAAGCAGTACCGGACCGCAAACATCTTTTCAGGTTTTGCAGGACACCGAGGTGATTGCCAATTATGCCACGACTACTTATTTCTTGGAATTGGCAACATCGCCTTCAGGGACGAGCGGCGCTACTATTGGTGGAACGGCGACAGTGAATGGACTTTCCTCCGGATACTTTAACCCGGGTGTCACCCTCCAGTTGGTCGCAACTCCAAGTGTCGGCTTCAAATTTAAAAAGTGGGTATTGGATAATGGGACGGTTTCCATTGCTTCTCCAAATTCGGCGACAACCAGTGTTACCCTCGGAGCAGCCAATGCGCAGAATAAATGGAAGATTACGGCCTATTTCGAAATTGCCGATGTTGATGCTCCCAGCCTCATCGTCAATGCGGCTTCAGGCGGTTCGGTGATTGTCAAAAAAACCGACTCAATAGAGGTGACTGTTGCAGACGGCTCATCAGAACTTTTTTCAGCGCAGGTGGGTGATGTCTTTGAGGTGACTCCCAAGACCACCAATGCAAACACACACTATTTTCTGGGATGGGATGGCCCGGTTAGCAGTAACAAGGTAACTGTTACCCGCTCCATGAATATTACTGCAAAGTTTCAGGTTCGGGAATATGATTTTGGAGTCAAAACACGGGTAGAAAATGCCTCCAGTGGCGGAGAAAAAGGCGGCCTCCTCAAAGGAACTTGTGGAGGTGTCACTATGGTTTCCCAAGGGGGGCCGTGGAAGGGAACCATTCCTGCCACAGGAACAGTCGCCCTGACTGCTACGCCTGACTCGGGATATGCATTTTTGAAATGGGAGGAGGACAATGCGACAGTTTCGGGATCTTCTGCTGCCGGGTATTATGAAGGTGTCGTTACTGCCGGGGCTGTTGTTGGCGCAGGCGGAGGTACTGTTACTGCGGTTTTTGTCAAAAAGCCTGAAATGTATACGCTGAATCTGACAGCTGGAACAGGTGGCACTCTTCAGTTGGGTGCAAGCTATTTTGATATTACAACAGGCCTGACCAAAACAATCGGCGATATTCTAACAGGAGGACCTCATTCATATTCGATTCTCAAGGGCACCGAGGTTAGTTTAACCGCGAATCCGGATACCGCGAGTTTTTATGCTTTCGACAACTGGACGGATGTGCCGAGCGGTTCTGTTATTACAACAGGAGTAGGCACTGGTAAGGTAACAATGACAGGAACGCGGACTGTCACCGCCAATTTTAAAAGAACCAAGGCTAATATTACAGTCGCGATATCCCCGGTTGCAGCAAAAACGGATGGAGCGGATGTCAAAATCGGCGGGTCCAGTGTGGTTGGGACAAATAGCTACAATATGCCCTCCACGCTTAATCTCACTTGGACCCTTCCTGCCGACAGCAGTTGGGAATTTTCACATTGGTCCAGTGGAGTGACAGGGAGTAATCCTGGCACCTATAGTGTAACTGGTGATGCGACTGTCACGGCCAACTTTACCCGGAAATACCGACTGACTGTAAATGCTCCTGATGGAGTTTGGACAACAAAGACCGGAAGTGGATTGTACAATTATGGGGAAACTGCCACGGCCAAGGTTGTTCCTGCCGATGGGCGTATTCTAGTGGAATGGACAGGTGACACGGGGACTGCGAATCCGCTTGCGCTGCAGAATACCTCGCTGCAAGTGACCATGGATCAGGACAGGACTGTTACGGCAAGAATTGAAGAAGGATGCTGGCTTCAAATACATGCAGTTCAAAGCACGGATGCAGGGGCTGGCTCACTGTCTCTTGGCGCAGAGGATGCTGATAACATCTATGCGGCGCTGTCGGATAATGCTTTCTTTTGGAAAGGCGGGGTTCGGCTGGAAAAAATTTATCCTCCCGGTTCCACATTATCAGCAGATCAGGGCTTTTTTCTAAGAGAAAAAACCTTGATGCTTTCTGCACCTCAGTTCCTCCAGAAAGATGGCGGCATCTGGAAGTTCAAACGGTGGGTCAAGGGAGACAATGACTGGGGTTCAGATACGATTTCTACCAATCCTGTTTGCTCACTGACGGTACCCTCTGGTCAGGCTGCATTTCATATTTCGGCGGTTTATACAAATCAGCGGAATATGGGTGTCGATGTCTACGTGGATGGAGTCAAGAATGCTGTCAGTGCTCCATCAGTCACAGTGGATTCAGCCACGGTTGCTCCTGCGGGAGTCAAACAATTAAGGGCGCTCAGCACGGTTCCCATTGCGGCTCCCAGTGCAACCAGTGCATTGTTGTTTTCGACATGGCAGGGCGCGGGGGTTGATTCCGCGACTAAAAGTGATCCCACATCTCAGGTCACCGTAAACTCTGCAGATGATAATCAGGGCCTGCAGGCTTATTACAAAACCAAACGTATTGTCACGATAGATGTCACAACCGAGGGTGGCACTCCAACGAGTACTATCATGACGAGCCTGATTGGAAAGATTCAGGCTGGTGGTACCGCCTTGGTTTCTGCCAGCGAAACACGTACCGTTGGCAATGGCGAAACATTGGCACTGCTTAGCGCAAGTGCTACCAATGCCATTATTGAAATAGATGGCCAGGCTTGGCGGTTCAAGGGCTGGATTACCAACGGCGGCAGTACTGTTAATAATACTTCCGCCAGCTACACAACGCCAGCCCTCTACGCAGACACAGTGGTTAAAGCGGTGTTTGTTCGGGTTTATCAATTAACCGTACAAATCTCTCCCGATGAAAGTCCGGCGGTCGGAACGGCATCTCCTGCCAGCGGAGGTTGGCATGATGCGGGGGCTACTGTTTCATTGACTGCCTCCGATATTGCGAGTTCAGGCTATGTCTTTGACACGTGGCAGAGTGATACTGGAGCTACATTTACTCCGGCTGCAGGACAACGCTCTGTGACCATTACGATGTCCAGTAACCATACGGTGACGGCGAAATTCAAATTGGGGAACAATTACCTGACGGTAAATGCCAGAGTCAATGGGATCGAAAATCCGGTTATCTCCGGATTGAATTTCACTGCAGGAAAGGATGGTAGTGCCAGCACGGAGACCCTTCTTCCCGGAGGAAACAAGGAATATAACTCTTTTGATAAAGCGATAATCCAAGCGAATTATCCATCGACCAAGCTAGTTTTTAATAATTGGACCAGTACTCCTGGCAGTCTTTTAACTGCTAACACTGCCAATCCTACCATGATAGAGATGGTTGGCAGCCAGAGCATCACTGCCAACTTTACCAGCATCCATACTGTTACTGTCGACACTCCGTTAGTGCTTGGAGGAGGAGCTGGCGGGGCCGAGTCTGCTACGGATCTCCGCGGAAAGAGCGGCAATGTTTATACTTATTACTATGGGGATCGGCCCCAGTTTACGGCAACTGCAGACACTGGGTATCGTTTCCTTGGCTGGCAGATCGATACCGATAACGATTGGAATACCATTGAAGAAACCATTGGAGCAACAAGCCCTTATCCACGCACAATTGCCGGGGATTTCCGAATTCGGGCAATTTATGCCAAAGAATATACCATCCAGTTTCTCACGGCTCCTGCAGATGGTTCGGGTGGTACAATTAATAAACCTGCCTCGTATGTAGCCTACCATGGCGAAATAATCACCAACATCATTGCCACTGCCAATGATGTGATTGGGTATTCATTCTTCAAATGGACGAACTCCACCGGTGCAGTGGATCGGGATGATATACTGATTAACAACAATGCCAGTGACACTATTTCTCTCAAGGTCACCGGGAGTACTGTTCTGACTGCCAACTTCACCCGGGGAGTGGCTGCTCAGATAAATCTGACTGTCGATATTAAGTTGGATGATGTGGTTAACCCAGCTGGTTGCACACTCACTGTTGCTGCAGGAAATTCTACTGTTGAGGGCGAAAGTGCGACAACTTCACTTCTTGGAGGTCAAAGTAAACCTTATTACAAAGGTGATAATCCCGCGCTTGTAGCCAGTGTGCCTGCAGGCTATGAATTCATCGGATGGGAGGACAATTCTACACTACCTGGCCGGACAATTACTTACCTGCTGGGTAGCAAAACTGTCACTGCGATATACCGCACCAAGGTGATTCTCACGATGGCCATTAATCCGGCTGGCATTGGCGATACTACGCCTACCGTGGGTGTCCATACCAGCTTGCCTGCTCCCATTGGGAATCTTTATCTTAATATGACTCCGAGTATCAGGAGTGATCTTTTTGCAAGCACCATCGATTATTACGCCTTTACTGGATGGACCGTCAACGCGGGGAGTCTGCCGGGAGATCCTAGCGAAGAGATTACCTCCATTTTGCTAGACGTGGCCGACAAACAGGTCACTGCCAATTATACGGCTGGCCACAAATTGGAGGTTCGGGTAAAATATGAAAACACGGCAAATACAGGAGATAGCAAAAGTTTTGCGATTGCTAGCGGAACCCGAACATCTGTAGCCAACGGAAACGGAAATCGGGCGGGGATATATTTGAGCAATCCGAATGCCATGGATTACTCTGTGCGGACAATTGCTGCCGGGCAAACGGCCAAGGTCAGCGCAATTCCTGCTGCGCCGGGGTATCGTTTTGTCGGATGGACTGACAGTCTTACCAGTGATACCCAGAATCTGGGAAGTGCTACCACCATGGATGTGGTCATGAACGGCCCCAAGACGCTGACTGCTATCTTTGAGAAGGTCCGGGTCACGCTGGAAATCTATACTATTCCCTCCGGCAATCCTCAGGTTCGAGGGGAAGCCCTGGGTTGTCACCTTACCACAGGCCCAGAGCCGCGTGTGTATGAAGTCTTTTATGGGACTAAGCCTGCAATTGTCGCCACTTCCGAGGATGCAAGGTACGGGTTTGTTGCTTGGATTTATGGAGAAGGATATTCGAGCAATCCAACGCAGCGATTCTCTGAAATTGCCTCGACGGTTTATCCCGAGGAGCTTACCCAGCCAGTGACTAAGATTACCGCATATTTCCTCCCTTATGGGTTGCATCGCCTCATTCTTTTCACGGAACCTGAAAATGAAATAGACATTCATCATGTTAACGTTCCAGGCGCGGTTTATCAGACTTACTCAATGGTTGATGGACGCCCTGCTTGCATTGCCGATGTTGGGATCAATCATCCTTATAGCGAGATTCCCATCCATGCGGATGCTGGAGCAACAGGTTTGATAAATGGAAAAGGGTACGGGTTCCTTCGTTGGATTTCATATCCTGGATTTGAAGAATGCCTGACGTGGGTGAAAGAACTCTACAGCAATGATACCACGGTTAATTTTCCATTAGGAAAAGAAGTCCGGCTGGTCGCGCTTTTCACCGCTGGTGAAGGCTATGATTTGCACCTAAGGATGGCTCTGGCTGCTGGCGGATTGACCGTCATGGACAAGTATAAGGATAATTTCTTCAATATGGACCTGTTTGGGGATCTTCTCGGGAATGTAAAAGGAAATACGATTGATGGGTATTCCGGACGGCCACTGCTTTTTGTAAACCGGACGGTTGAACATGCCATGGCAATTTTCTCTACGGGGCATATCGAAATATTTGATACGGATGCGGTATTCCAAGCTGGGCCTTTCTCCCTCAATTACTGGACGTATGAAAAAGGGTCCAATCCGTTAGAAACACACACAGGAGATACTTTTACCACCACGGCTGGTATTAATGGTGTCAGTGAGACTGTTACTGCGCATGTTGATGTGGCGACATTTACAGTTAGCATTGATCAGCCTGTTATTCTTCAGCCTGTCAGTTGGACAGCGCCTGCTGTTACCAGTGGTGGCGACTTCTCCTTCTACGATTATGATACGACTGAATTGCCTCCAGATATTTTCTATCCACTCGACGTTGATCCTGCACCTGCGCCCTATTTGAAACAAACCAAGCGGGCCAAGGGAGGATCTGCTCCGGTATTGATCGCCAGTGGAGTTCCGACAGGGTTCCGTTTTACCGGATGGGATACAAATGCTGATCAATTGGCTGAGTTCTCGGTTTCCAATTTTACATGGATTTCCTGGCCTAGCGCTTGGGACAGGATTATGACGGCAGATCGGGTTGTTGCGCCTGTTTATTTGCGGCAAATGGACATGACTTTGTCCATTGAGCTTCCCACTGCAAGTTCAACAGATATCGCGTACTTCTCTGCATCACCAGGGATTCAAGTTGATTCTGGAAACCTTACCCAAACCAGAACCTACGATTTCAATAGTAAATTCACCGTTGTGGCAGTTCCGCAACAATACCACGTATTATCAAAGTGGATTGTGGAAAAAGCCACTGCTGACGGAGGTGCGACCTATGATCCGCCTGTCGAAATTCTCTCGGACGGTACTCCGGGGACCAAGACGCTTGATGTTACATTGGACTATCCCACCAAGGTAACGGCAGTTTTCGCCATGCAGAAGTTTGCGCTGACGGTGAATGTTGCCGATAGCGCTGATGGGGTTCCCCACGGAAAGATCAAGTTGGATGGAACGCCAACAGACGGAAGTCTCAGCGAAACTCGTAACTTGGATTACGGATCTTCTCCTTCCATTGAAGCGATTCCTGAGCCGGGTTATGAATTCAAGGGATGGGTCGTCACGCCTACATCCCTGTCGGCGCCTGCCAATATCGCAGCGGCCAGCACGACGGTACTGGTGGATGGTGCGAAAACCGTGAGCGCCTGTTTTGAGCGACAGGTCACACTGACAATGCAAGTGAACCCGGCGTCCTTGCCGGCGGCAATCACCACTCCTGCCGTGGGTGTTCATACGCATTATGAAGGGCAGCGATTGACAGATAAGTCCACGGTGAACATTCAGGCGGTCAATGATGCCGGCTACGATTTTGTGAATTGGACTATCGTCGATCAAGATGGTGTTAGGAATCGGAATTTATCCGGTGCAACCCAGACGTTGACCTTGGACGGTAACACGGTTGCCACGGCCAATTATGCCAAGCTTTATGATTTCAAGCTGACCATCGGGGACGGGTATGAAAACAGTCGGGCGACTTCCAGTGATACGGCGGGGATCGGGACGACCTTGACGGTTCAGTCCAATGGTACCCAAACAGCCGAAACTTCCTATCGGGAAAATAGCACAATTCGTCTACAGGGAACAGACGGAGATCATTATGTTTTCAAACAGTGGGAAATTCAGATCGGTAGTGGCGCGGTAATATACGTCACTGATAAAATAACTGAAATCACGGTGACAGATGGAATCACAGTGAAGGCGATTTTTGAGCCTAAGCTGTATACGATAACGCTGGTTCCTGCTTCCGACCACGCAATGACTCCGATTGCCAGCACCTTGGCTGGTGCCAGCGGTCCTAGTACGCATAATTTCCTGACGGAAGGCACGACTTGGACGCTGCCTTACAAGAGTAACGTTACGTTCACGACTTCACCGGCTGACTATTATAACTTCTTCTCGTGGAGAAAAGGCAGTTCCGCCGTGGATGAGGGTGATCTTGTGGATGCTGGAAATCCGACAGGACCTCGCCAACCAAGCTATTCCTTCGTGTTGACCGGGGACTGTAGCTTTAAGGCTTATTTCAAGCGGAGTGAGTTTCTGCTGAAATACACAATTGCTCCAGACGGGCTTGGCAGCGTGACGAAAGCCGATGGATCTGCACTGGCCGCGCTAAGCGCACATCCGGTGGGCGACACAGTCTCCATCAAGGCGGTGGAAAATGTCACGCCCGGCTATGGGACAATCTTCATCAATTGGACTGGTGATATTGATGGAGCGGTGACTAGTTCCCAGCAAAATCTGGTCATGAATAAAGATCGGGAGGTCACTGCCAATTTCAAGAATGCAGTTGGGTTGACGCTGGCGGTGGCGGATCCTGTGACCGGAACCGTGAAACTTAATTCCAGCTCGATGTACCTCCGGCGCATGGAGGGAGAAGTGTACATTTTTGCCGAAGGAGATACTGCCGTTATTGAGGCGGTACCCAATCCCAAGCATTATCTATTTGATAAGTGGGTCTTCACTCCCAGCAGTGTTGGCGCAAATACCGCAGTGTCGGCCACGTCATTTATCATCGACGGCAATGTTACTGCGACCGCGCATTTTAACCGCAAGCAATACACGCTGACAGCTTACGTTGCCGTGAATGGAACCCAGGTTCATCCGGGGAGTACGGTTGCTGCGAAGTTGATTCTCAGTGAAGGCTCTGCCGATGAGCATAACTTCCTGACAGGAGGGCCTTCGGTTACACGTACCTATTCCGAGGCCGAGCCTGTTGAGAATCTGGAAGTCCAGCCGGTCACGCCTGTTTCAGGAAAACGTTATCGTTTTGATAAGTGGGTCGAAACCTCACTGAATACATCTTACACGACAAATCCGCTGCCTTTTGTCTTCGATGACAATGCTACCTTTAATGCTAATTTCATCCGGCAGGCGCGAATTACTGTTAATGGCGGTGTAGACATTACCAAGGGAGAGGATGACTCGCAACGGGTGGCGATGAGTGGAGTCGTTTCCCCTGTGGGCACGCAGGACTATGATATCAAGACAGCAGTACAGACCCTTAATATCGTGGCGACTGCGCCGACGGGCTATGAGTTTGTTCGTTGGGAAGGGGAAACTGCCGGTGCGACTGCTAACACTGTAACAGCCGATAACACCAAGGCCACCCTCACCTTTACCATCAATAATACCTTGGCTGATAGCGGAGATGTCGCGGTGACACCGTTGTTTAAAAAGAAAAAATTCCTGATCAATGTCCGAACCTTCGAAACTTCCTATCAGGTCACCGGAGTGGGCGGGGTTGTTTCTGTAACCCCGAATCCGGTTGATCCCGGAATGGCCCAAGGCGGATACTACTATTACGGTGATACTGTTACGCTGACAGTGACTGTCACAGCCACAGGGTACCGGTTTATCGGATGGGATATGGATGGGAACAAGGCCTTTGGCGGCTCAGATGTTACGGGCGAAGTGACCACAATTACTGTTACCGATGACCAGGATATTTACGCGCTCTTCGTCAGGCAGTGTGTTCTTACACTGGAGGCCAATGGAGATGGAACTGCCGAGATCGTTTCACCCTCGGGTGGTGTTCCCGTGGGATTGAACCAGTGGCGTTTTGATGCAAATACCGAGATAACATTGAAAGCTACACCGATAGCCCCGGCAGAGTTTACAGGCTGGGCGGGTGCAGTTGAAGAACCGGAAAATCCGGATACCAAGATCATTCTGGACGACAGTCGCTATGTCTGCGCTCTCTTCGGAGTTCCTGTCAGGTATAAATTGACGCTGCAGGTGGACTCTGCGTCACATGGCAGTGTCACGATAGATGCGTCCGAGCATAATGGTGAAACTGTGGGTGGGCTTGAACCGGACACCAGAGTGTTTGAATTCAAGGAAGGTACCCAAGTCGATCTTTACGTAACTGCTGCAAGCGGGTTTGATTTCTCAGGATGGACCGGGCCGGTTATGCTCAATGACCCGAATATTCCGCAGACCCGGGTGACCATGGATGGAGATAAGACCGTTCGGGCAAACTTTGCCGTATCAAAACACAAGGTAGAGGTCTATGCGCTTCCCACCAATGGAGGCCAGATCCAGATAGGCAGCAATGCCCATTCGTCTTCCGACTCCGCAATGGTTTCGCATGGAGGCCTGATTAAATTGACCGCCCATTGTGCTGCAGGATGTGCGTTCCGAGGCTGGGATTTTAATAACGATGGAATCGTCGATGAAACCGCAATTTCACCTACGTTGACCGTTACCCAGGATATAATAGCTCATGCCTTGTTTGAAATTCCTACTCCTCCGGGTGCCTATGCATTGACGCTGATTGTTGAGCCTGAGGGGGCAGCTTCTGCTTCGACATATTATTCTACGGATCCCAGCCACGACCCAAGGACCATGATTATCGAAATCTATCCCCAGGATGGTTATGATATCAGTGGTTGGGGTGGTACCAGTTCCGGAAACTTGTTTATTGAAGACGAAGTTCTTCCGGGAGGCGGACGCCGGGCTCGTATCCTCATGAATGAGGACAAGGAAATAAAAATTACGCTATCCGGATACCTGTTCCAATTGGATTGCTTGGCATCGCCTTCAAATAAAGGGTCGGTGTCGGGATCAGGAATGTATGCCAAGGGAACAGTCGTGGCACTGTCTGCCACAGCTACCGACCCGGGCTGGGAATTTGCTGGACAATGGGATGGTGTCAGCGGCACGGGATCCTTGGTTTCTGTCACTGTCAACAGCGATCCGACCATTGTTCGCGGGTACTTCTCCAAGAAACGCCAAAAGGTGATTGTTACCGTTAGCTTTGTCACTCCACACCGGGGTGTGGGGGATGATGAAGTCTATCTGGATGGAACCACTGCCAAGGCTGGCGCAGCCACCTCGTCGGTGACCAAGACAATCATGGAGAGCGAAAAAGTCTGGGTAAGATGTACTGTCTCCGACATGGAAAAATATCGTTTTGTCCGGTGGGAGGGCGTCTCCGAGCAATTGCTGGAAAGTGGTGTCTACGCATCCAGCACGATGCTCAACGTTGATGGCTCTGCCGGAAGGTTGGATTTACGGGCTCTGGTGCTCCCCATTAATCCGATGCTCATCACCAAGGCGGTTTGTGACGAGATAGACGAAGATGTTCCCGAACAGGAACGCAGTCTTTTGAGCTGTAAAGGTGGAACTGTCACGGAAGCCGGGGTTGGCAAACTGGACGATATTGTGATTGTCTGGGCCTTGCCCAAGGAGGGCTGGAAGATCGAACAGTGGAGTGTCCAAGTGTTGAGTGGATGGGGAAATAGTTCAATTTTGGATGAAAAATTGGATAATACCCATCCAAGTTGTCCAGACCCGACCAATCCGCTGTACCAAGGGCGCAAAATAAGGGTCAGTGCGGAAATCACCCAAGTGGAAGTTTACTTTAAGAAAAGTGGTGGTGAAGGCCCGACGCCAATCGGTGTTGGTAATTATGATGATAAAAACCAGCTCCGGAACACAAAATCAAAAGACACGGGTCATTACCTTGACCTTCAGGGGCCTGCACCTACAACGGACTAGATGATCGGCTCTTTCTCCATCGCTTACTTTGAAACTACGGACAAACAACCACCCTTGATCGATGGCAAGGTGGTGGATGTTGCCATGCTGCTGACCGGGATGCTGATTGCCTTGGCAACAATCTGGCTGCAATGGTTCCATTTCAAGAAAGCATATCCTCCCACTCATGCCAAAAATGAAAACCCCAGCAACTACCTGCGCTGGCGGAGTCTTTATTGGCGTGAAGTAAGGGCCACTTTTGGATTTGCTTTCATTTCGCTTTGCTTGGTTGGATTCACGGTTTTTTTCTATAAGAAAATCACCATGGTCTCGCTGGTCAGCGTGATCTTCTGGCTGGGGATGTTTTTCTACAACCTTTGGCTGGCCCAATGGTATGCCTGGCGGATTTCCACCAAACGGCGCCGATAAGCCAGTTGGCCTGTTTAAACCTTTTAACGCTGTAACTATAATGTCCAAAAAACTCTTCGTTGGATTTGCTGCCTTGCTCGCAGCGATGATTGGCCCGATCTCTTCCGTGTGTGCAGAGAGTTCCGACCCGGTTATTTCCGGTACTTTCTCAAAGGAGCATCCGTCCCGCTTTGATTCCGATCTTTACTCTGTTGAGAAGAAACTTCTGGAGCACAACGACGACAGGACGCATTTTAATTACCGGCTCACTTTTCGGGCCCAGCGCGATATGAACAATATCCTGCTCGTGGAAAGCCTACCGGAAGGAGTTTCCTTGGAAAAGGCCACTCCTGAGCCTGACCGTATCAATGGCAAAGAGATCTTTTGGCGTGTTTCTGAGCTGGCTGCCGGGACCGAGCGAAGCGTTGATCTATCCGTGAAGGCAGAACACCCGGGTACATTTATTACCCGGAGCTGGGTAACGGCCGATGCGACGGTCGCCCTGCCTATTGTCAGCGATACTCCGGGTGGATTGAACGTAACCAAGATCTGCCCCGAGTATGTCGAGACGGGCGAAGTCATCCCTTATAAGATCACGGTGACAAATACCGGCATGCGCATTGCAAAAAATGTTCAGGTCATGGAGATTCCTCCGCCAACATTGAGCATGGGGAACTTTCATCCCCAGATCGGAGATCTGAAGCCGGGAGAATCCCGGGAGATTATGCTGACGGGACGCACCACCGTTAAGGGAAAGCATACCAATTTGGTCCGGGCATTCATGGATGGTGTTGAAATCCCTGCCGAAGCCAAGGCGACGGTGATTGTGGCAGATCCTCCCCAGGTAAACTTTATGAAGCGCGGCGGTGGCACGGTATTTGTGACCAAGCCGGTTGTTTATCAGATTATTGTCCGCAACGATGGAGACATGCCGGTGCGGAATATTGTTGTGACCGACAGTTTCCCTTCCGGAGTACAACTCCTTTCTGCCTCGGAATCTCCCAAGGTCACTTGGGCGGGCAAGGAAACGGCTGGCTCTTTGGAGTGGAAAGTTGATAGTCTGGCTCCGGGTGGAATGATGGCATTTGAGTATTCTTTGGTGTCGAATGCACCCCTCAAGCTGGAAACCGCCGCACGTGTGGAAGCTACGGCGGCCACAGGAAAACAGTACAGCGCGCAATCCAAGGCGGAAACACACTGGAAAGGTGTTCCTGGCGTCCTGACGGAAATCTCGGACAACAAGGACCCCATTCTGGTAGGTGACGAAACCGTTTACAAGATTCGGGTCGTTAACCAAGGCGAGCATGAGCCTATTAGCACCAAGTTGGTATTGAGGCTCACTTCTGTTTTACGCCCCATGAGTGTCAGTGGGATTTCCGGGGAAAATATCGATGGCCAGACTGTTCTTCTTCCGGACATTATCCTTGCACCCAAGGAAGAGCGCAGCTTTGAGTTAACGGCACGCGGTCTTGCTGCTGGAACAGGCAAAATCACTTTGGAGCTACGGGCAGACTTTCTCAAAGAGCCTGTTGTCAAAGAAGAAACCACTCTCGTTTACTAAATCATTTAGGTTTCATAGTACGTCATGACAAAACCCGTAATTACTGCGGCTCGCAAGTGGGCCGCAGGCGTAGCATTCTTTTTTTTCGCACAGGCTTTGATGGTTTCTGCCCAAGATTTTACTGCTGACTCGTGGTGGATGCCTCAGGATGGTAATACAGATTGGTTCTTGTTGGGGAATTGGAGCGAAGGAGTTCCTACCGCTCAAAAATCTATGGGTTTTTATGACAAATATGGAACAGAGGAAGTCTTATTAGAGATTTCCGGGATCTCAACCGCTTCCAATGGTGAGGACGCATATAGTTCGTATGCTTATATTTATAACTATTATGATAGCTCGAAGTTTGCTGTCTCCGTTGTAAGCGGAGCTACTTGGCAAATTAGCTATGATGCGTATTTGGGAGGAGAAAATTCATCAGGCCGATTATCCGTGGAAAGTGGATCCAATGTAATTATTGGCAATACATTAAACGTGGGAGGACTCGACGGGAACACGGGTGGCAATTTGAGTATTAGTGGATCGGGATCTGTGCTAAATGTTGGAAGTTCTGCGACTCTGTACTCGTCCAACAGTTCTATTACTGTGGACGATGGAGGTGCATTAAAAGTGACCAATGGCGTATTGAATGCAGGTTTGGGTCTGGTTTCCGTCTCAGGACTAAATTCTTCCCTTGAGGCAAAAGGGCTTCGCCTAAACGAGTTCTCGTTTGCTGACCAAGCCAATATAGCAAGCGGACAGACTTATGTATTGGGAGCAGGTACCATTACTGACGGGGCTACTTGGACTCTGACAGATTCTTTACTTGTTGGAAGTACGGGAGGCAACGTTGCCGAGTTGACTATCAGCGGAGGAGCTCAAGTTGTCGGCGCAAGTGAATATGCGGCTGCAATTGGGCAAAACAATACACAAGGCAGGGTTATTGTCACAGGCGCTGGTTCTTCTTGGACTCAAACAGGGAGCTTGCAGATAGGCTATGATGCGCTTAGCCAAGGGACTTTGCAGATTGAGAATGGCGGGTCCGTGCAAGTGACTGGAGATATTATGCTGGCTACACAAGCTGGGTCTCAAGGAAGCATGTCTGTGGCGCAGGGCGCTTCACTTTATGCGCAAGCAGTGGCCGTGGGGAAAGGCGTTAGCGATTTAACAATACAGGGTACTTTGACCACGACGGTAATTCGTCGGGAAGCCCCGACGGGAGATACTCAAGGAGCCCGGCGAATTACTTTCGACGGAGCAACGTGGAACTTGCTCAAGCTGGATACCTATAATTCAACGGATGGCCAAAGCATCCTCGGAGGAGATGGAAAAGTCTCATCCGAAAGTGCAGGATTCCTTTCGGGAGAAGTTACCTTGGGTGCAGGCGGTCTAACCGTAAACACCAAGACCACAGCTGGCGAAGGATTGAAGGCTACGATTAGTGCGGATTTGTCAGGTACTGGCGGGATCACCAAGGATGGGCAGGGAACCCTGTGGCTTACGGGGAATAACACATTTACCGGAAACGTCAGAGTGAAAGAGGGTGGCCTTGGGTTGGTCGCAGGAGCGTTGGATTCATCCGTGACACTTTACATAGAAGGAAATGGCTTCTTGGATTTGGAATCGGGGATACTATCTGTTTCCAGTGTCGTTGTGAACGGAGTTGAGCTTGGCCAGGGAGAATATACGTCAGCTATGGATTGGATAACGGGCACCGGTACACTCCAAGTCATTCCTGAACCGTCAATGATGATGGCACTGGTATTGGCATTCCCGATATCGGTGATCCTGAGAAATAGGATTCGTAAGCGGCGATTTTCTGCTTAGAGACATCCTTAAAATTTATGCATCTTGCAACCAAAGGGGAGTCTTTCAATAAATTCGCACAACTGATCTTGGTGTTGTTGTGTGGAGCAACAATTATGCTAATCCCGCTTAAGATTGCCGGGTTGGGTTATTTACCCGGGGACGATGCATTGCGTCATGCTGCATATGCGGTGGATAATCGGGAATGGTCTGAAGTCCTAGTCTTAAATCCTGCGCTGAATCCCAAAATGGACAGTCATCCTGGATGGCACGCAGTGTTAAGATTTGTTCACCGGACTCTCAATATTCAGCAAGACGGATTGGTTGTTCTGGCATTTACGGCCACATTTGTCGGATTCATGTTTACAGGGCTGATCGCTTCACGTTCACCCTTGGCTTGGCTTGTTGCAAGTGGCGTTATGCTGATTATGGAACCCTCTATTTACTCACGATTGCTATTGGGGCGGCCATTTGCCGTATCAATGGCAGTGCTTGTTATCCTATTGTTTTTCTGGCTGAAACCCGAAAAGAGAAGTTTATTCAAGGAATCGGCAATTGTTTTTAGCCTTTTGACTGTAAGCGTATTGATGCACCCCACGATATGGTATCTATGGAGCATTCCTATCTTTGCACTTTGGATTGCCGGACAGAAACGATCTTCATTGATAACTGCAGGATGTATTCCTTTTTCAATGATTGCTGCTGCGCTGATCCTAGGTGATTGGTATGATATTTTCATTTTTCCGCTATACGCCATATTCAACTCAGTCGGTATTGATAACATTATTGTTACCAATCTGGTTACTGAATTACAGCCGAATGCATCACCTGTATTTTCTATCGCTCTGATTGCTGCTATATTGATTATAAGAAAAATGCGGGGAGAGGATGTTTTGCTTGAATTGAAAAAAGTTGATTTCTTATTAATTATCTTGGGGTGGTTGCTTGGATTGGCAGTCACTCGTTTCTGGTTGGATTGGGGAATTCCTGCATTGATGGTATGGATTTGTCGACAGATGCTTTTTGTTGATAAATTGGCAATTCGTGAAAAATGGACTGTTGCAGTTATCGGAATGATTGCGATGTTCTTGGGGATTGGCTCCGATTTGGGAGGACGCTATACAATGGGATTGAAAACATTAACAGCTCGCCCTGTGGACCAGTTTCAAGAGTCTTTGCCTGATCGCGGAGGTATTTTGTATTGTGCAGATATGACCCCATTTTATAGCATTTATTTCAAATTGCCTCATGATCATTTTTTCCGTTTTATCTTGGGTTATGAACCAGGATTAATGCCGCCTGACGATCTGAAAACACTGCGGGCCATTCAATCCACTAATGGCGCACTTGCTGAATATGAACCTTGGTTTCAAAAGATGAATTCTGCGGATCGTGTTTTAATTTCATCGGTAACCCAACCGGAAAAAGAGGGTTTCGAGTTTGCGAGATTTTTCAATTATTGGATTGGAAGAAAGTTGCCAGCTACTTCAACTTCGTCCACAAAGTCATCTTAAGGGAAAGCAACGGATAATGACTTCACAAGGAATTAACCAAGAAGTTACGACAGATGCTTTTTATATTAAAGATTTGGAGCAGATGAAGCGCGCCAGGAATTATTTAAAATGGCAAAATAGTCTTATATTTCCATTTCTTGGAAAGAGAGTCATCGAAATAGGATCAGGCATTGGGAATTTTACTACAACTTTGGCCCAACAAGCGGATATCGTTGTAGGGATCGAGCCAAACCAGTATTGTTATTCTCAATTGGTTGAAGAAACCAAAAATTTTTCCAATGTGAGTTGTTTAAATATATTTTCCGAGCATATACAGGATCATCTGCCTTTAAATCAGAGATTTGACACGATCGTTTCCACCAATGTATTTGAGCACATTCCTGACGACAAAAAAGTTCTTGATGCGATTTGCCCCTATTTAATTGATGGGGCTCGGATTATCTTACAGGTTCCCGCTGGAATGTGGGCATACGGAGAAATCGATAAACTTTTAGGTCATTATCGCCGCTATGATAAGTCACAAATGAAGCAATTGTTTTCAGGAATACCTGGGCAATTCTTGAAATTGCGTTATTATAATCCTATTGGGGCATTGGGATGGTGGATGAATGCGCGAATAAGAAAAGCATCCAATCAAAATGACCGGCAGATTTGGATTTTTGATAGATTGATACTTCCACCTCAAAGTATTGTTGAAAAAATCATAAGGTTTCCGTTTGGGCAGACAATTTTTGCTGTTTTTGAATATAAACGCAAACAAGTATGAAATCTCCCAAAATAGCAATTATTTTACCTGCCTATAATGAAGAATTGACTATTGCTAGCACAATAGGCGCATTTCATAAGGCATGTCCTCACGCGTATATTTATGTCATTGATAATAATTCCAAGGATAACACAAATCGAATAGCACGACAGGTTATAGAAGAAAATAGTATTCAAGGAGGAGTGTTTTTCGTAGCTCGGCAAGGAAAAGCAAATGCCATGCGATGGGCTTTTACCAATATAGAGTCCGAAATATACGTCATGTGTGATGCGGATGCGACTTATCCTGCGGAAAAAATAAACGACTTGTTACTACCGGTTCTCAAAGGTGAGGCGGAGATGGTTGTGGGAGATCGGTTATCTGGAGCTTCGCAAGAATATCGTGATGCAACAAATCGGCAATTTCATTCTTTTGGAAATCAACTCATTCGTTTGATTATAAATAAGCTTTTCCGTGCAAAAATGAATGACATATTAAGTGGATTTCGTGTTTTTAGCCGACGGTTTGTTTTGAATTTTCCTATTTTGAGTGAAGGATTTGAATTAGAAACTGAGATGACTTTATTTGCCTTGGATCGAAGGTTTGAAATAAGGGAAATTCCCACACCTATTGTATCTCGGCCTGAGGGCAGTGCTTCCAAGCTTAATACAATTACTGATGGCACCAAGGTGATTCGGAAGGTATTTTCGATTTTCAGAGACTATAGACCTTTTCTGTTTTTTGGAGGGATAGCATCATTTTTGGCTATTATGGGGTTGGGGTTTGGTGCAATTCCCGTATATGAATTTATTTCAACAGGAACAGTGTTGAGATTTCCTACAGCAATACTTGCCAGTAGTCTGATTGTGCTATCTGTGCTTGTTTTTGCCATAGGCTTAATTTTGCAAACAGTGGAGAGACACCATCGGCTTTCTTTTGAACGTGGACTAATAAATTTTGGACGATCGAAGAAATTTGAAAAAGAAGAATAAATGAAATGTTCTTCAGGCCGTTTATTAAATATTTCTTAGTCGGGTGCGTTAGCACGGGAATTCATTTTATATGTTTGTATTTTCTCGTTGAAAAGGTACTGATCTCCAGCGAAATATCCAATGTGTGTGCTTTCCTTGTCGCAAATATATTTTCATATTATTTAAATAGTGTCTGGAGTTTCCAGTTTTCAGTAAGCAAGGTCAGGTATTTAAAGTTTTTTATAGTGTCTGCTATAGGGGTTGTTTTTTCATATAGTATTATGAAGGTGTGTAGCCTTCTTGAGTGGCATTATATGATCGCATTTTGTATTCAAGTTTTGGTTATGCCGTTGATTAATTTCTTATTGATTAGATTGTTTGTTTTTCCACAGAAAACATCTCAAAACGAACAAGGATGAGCCAGATAGCTCACCCTTGTTGCATATAACTAATCCCAATCGGTTGGGTCGAAGCAAATTACTTCAGGGATGCTGGCGCTGCCGTGAGGTCAAGGGCCACGACTACAGGGAGACCATCACCAGTTGCCGCAGGTGCCGGAAAGCTTAATCCCTCTGCGGATTTGGTTACAGCAATCTTCTTGCCGTCGGCGGAAAGTGCAAAGGCGTTCTTAACCTCATTATTGAGGGCAACCGTAACAGTCCCGTCCTTGGGTGTCTCGAAAATGTGCAGGTAAACCCGGTTCCCTTTGGTGGTGATACGACCCCAATCGGGTGCTTTTGCAAGCGGTGATGCAGTGGTGCCATAAATGGCATCGCCATTTACATCCATCCATTTGCCGATGCCTTTCATGCGTTCGATGCTTTCGGGAGGGATGGAGCCATCGGGCATGGGCCCAATATTGAGCAGATAGTTGCCGCCTTTGCTAACAATATCGCACAGGTTGCGAACAAGTTGCTGGGTGGATTTCCACTTGGTGTCGTATTTTGACCAGCCCCAGGTGCCGTTCATGGTCATGCAGGTTTCCCAATCGAGCCCGGGTGTGCCGTCGGCGGGGATGTGCTGCTCAGGAGTGATGAAATCTGCGTAACGGGGATCCAGCATTGTTGTCACAGCACTGGTGCCCATGCCTTTGAAACCGGCCTCGGGCCTGCGATAAAGACGATTGTTGGAAATGATTTCAGGCTGTTTTTCCCGGACCATTTTCATGAGTTCAATGCTCTTCCAGGCTTCCTCACCATCAAATTGCGTGGAGCTGTAGTCCCACCAGATAATATCTACCTTGCCGTAATTGGAGAGCAGTTCCTTGGTTTGCCCGTGGAGGAATTCGATATATTTGTCATGATCGCGCGGAGTGTCTCCTGCGGCCTTGGCTTCGCCGGAAGGATAGGGCAGGCCCTTGGCCTTGCGGAAATCATACTGTGGGTGATGCCAGTCGATAACGGAGTGATAATAGCCGACCCGCAATCCGGCTGAACGAACTGCTTCCGCGTATTCTTTTACGATATCGAAACCATTGGTATCAACCGAATCGTAGTCAGTCAGCTTGGAGTCAAAAAGGGCGTACCCTTCGTGGTGTTTGCTGGTGAGGACCACGTATTTGCAGCCTGTCTCCTTGGCGAGTTGGGCCCATTCCTTGGTAACACCCTTGCGCGGTTTAAACTTGGGGAAAGCTTCTTTGCGGTAGGCATCGCCGGGGATGCCTTTGCGCGACTGGATCCACTCCACGCCGCCTCCGCCAATGGATTTGCCTTCCCATTCTCCCTCGAGCCCGGAATAGAGCCCATAGTGGATGAACATGCCGAACCGGGCTTCCCGCCACCATTTCATGCGGGCGTCGCGTTGCGCAGTGGTTTCTTCGGAGGGAGGGGGCGTGATCTTGTCAGCGGCTCCGGCAAAAGGAAGCAGGGTCAGTGCCGCGAGGGCGGAGAGTAAACATGCGGGTGAATTCATCCCCAATATATACAAAAGCAGGGAATTTATGTTCCATCCACGGGAATTTTTATGATCGAAGTCTTGCATATTCAGAAATGAACGAATTTGCACCGAATTTTGGAATAGAATACATCCTGCGATGCAATGGACATCAAAGAACAGGGCTATGCCAAGTTGAGGTCCTTGCGGAAAGAAGCATTATCGGAGAAATTTCTTAATCTGGTTTTGGCAATAATTACAATACGCACAACTTCTCGAACCTGTTCTTTGGACCAAGTGTACCCTGGCTTTCGCAGAGTCTTGTGGTTTTTCACCACGACTTGGGCAATCAGGTCAACCATCCGCCCGGAGATGAACTGAAGTCCAAACGGCAACTTGGGCAATGGGGCGAAACCTGCTGACTCCAGAATCGTGTTCAATAGGCTGCGTTTTTCTTTCGAAGATAAAATGGCGGAGAGTTTTGACCTGGGTTCAAACTTGAACCCAGGCGGCATCTCATGGCGAAAGGCCGCCCGGAGCCGGTAAAAAGCCCGGAGGGTAAGGCTGCCTGTATCCACGGGTAAGTTGTCTTTCCTTACCCGTGTGTAGATATAATCAATGACCTCTGCTGGGGTTTTCAAGATTACCGCATCGGACTCGGGAATTTCTCCGAAGTCGAAAACCTCCTCCCACGTCATGATTACTTCGACAAGATCCAGCCCCATGCTTTTTGTTGCTTGGGATAAAGACTCCGCAAATCAATGCGAAGTCTTGATTTCCACGACATCGTGGGGGGCCGATTCGCGCTGACCTGCTGCCGAGACGCGGATATAACGAGCCTTTTCCCGGAGTTGCGCCAAGTCGTGTGCACCAAGATAGCCAAGACCGCTTTGGACCCCACCCGCCAAGGTGGCGAGCACTTGGTCTATCGAGCCGGAGACTTCCTTTAACGCCTCAATGCCCTCGGCAGCTACCTTGGTCATCTTGGCATTCTTGGCTACGTCGTGTCCGTAGCGAGAGGCAGAGCCTTTCTTCATGGCTTCCAAGCTGCCCATGCCTCTGTATTCCTTATAAAGCTTGCCGTTGATCTCCATGATTTTTCCCGGGGCTTCCTTGCATCCGGCCAACATCCCTCCGAGGATGACCGCATCAACGAGGGTGAGGGCTTTGACAATATCCCCGCTCTTGGTAATGCCTCCATCGGCGATAATCCGGACGCCTCGCTTCTTGGCAGCCAGGGATGCTACATAGAGGGCGGTCAATTGAGGGATGCCCACTCCCGCGACCATGCGAGTGGTGCAGATGGAGCCTGGGCCTTGGCCAATCTTGATGGCGTCGGCTCCAGCATCGGCCAGAAAATCAACGCCTTCGCCGCTGGTGACATTGCCGGCAATGATAGTCAGTTTGGGAAAAGTTTTGCGAATGAGACGGACCCCGTCACCAACTCCCTTGGAAAGTCCGTGGGCGGTGGAAACGGCCACCACGTCGAGGCCTTCGTCCACGAGATTTCCGAGATGCCCAAGCAGATGATCGCGGTCGATTTCACCGTCGGGTTTGCGTGGTACCGATATTGCTGCGCCAGCCCTCAGGCGGAATTGATCATCCCGTGAAGGGCGCAGTCCCACCTTGGACTCCATCGTGATGCTTTCGACGTCGGACAGCGTGAAAAGGCCGCGCAGAATGTCTTTTGAATCAACCACGAGCAGTTTGTTGATGCCCACATGTTCCGAAAATGTCCGGTCGGCGGTGGCAATGGGATCGTTGCCCAATTCCTTTTCCCGGATGGTATAGACATCCTTGCGCGGAGTCATTGCCACGGCAACCTTGAGGTGGCGGTGCCGCTCCTTGACAACACTGCCCCGCAGCAAACCGAGCAGCTTGTGATCTTTGTCCACCACGGGGAAGGTGGTGAATTTGTAATCCTGCTCCTCAATCAAATGGAGTATGTCAGCGATGCTCTGCTCGGGAGCTACTGTGACCGGCTCGTCGATCATGCCGTGAATGTAGCTTTTGACCTTGTGAACCCGGCGGAGTTGATCGGCCTCGCTCATGTTGTAGTGAATGAGCCCGAGGCCGCCATTGAGCGCCATGGCAATCGCCATCTGGGACTCGGTAACGGTGTCCATGTCCGAGGAGATGATCGGCAGGGATAGTGAAATCCGGTCGGAGATCGTCGTGTCGATCCGGGTCATCCGGGGCAATATGTCGGAATAGCGGGTCGCGAGGGAAACATCGTCATAGGTCAGGCCGATGCCGGCATGGTCGAGGAAAAATTTTCCAGCCGGTTTATAAAAGAGTTCGTCGTCGTTGTTTGTCGTGCGTCGTTTTGTGGCCATAACAGTTGTATTTCCCCAAGGGGGGATAAGGGTCATTTTAATTTATGACAATTTATTTTTGCGTAAAAAATGAAATTACTGATGCTTCCGCTATCACAATGAAAACACCTCTGTTGCGATGTAGCTGGAAAAGGTACCTGCGGCAATTTCGTACCCCGGTGCGTACCGCCACAGGTGTTTATCGAAAACGAGACGGTATCGTATTGAAAATCAGTGATGGTTCGGGGAAGACGGGGCATGGGGAAATCGCGCCGTGGCCGGGCTTCGGGGGTGAATTACTGGCCGATGCAGAAGAATTTCTGCGCAATGCAGAAGGCGAATTTGCGAACGAAGGCTGGAATATCCTGGAAAACCCATTGCTGGATGGGTTGCCTTGTACCCGGGCTGCGTTGTCGATGGCCAAGGGTTGGGCGGATGGATGGGCAAATATGCCCCAACTGGTTGAGTCGGTGCAGTCGGCAGGGTTGCTGCAAAGCGGCGGCTTGGCCGTGGAGTCCCTGTGTATCTTGCGAGATAGGGGCATCTCTGTTTTTAAGTGGAAGGTGGGCATTGGAACTGCTGCCGAGGAAGTCCAGATTGCCAAGGCTTTGTTGTCGCAAATGCGCGGCAAGGAAAAGCTCCGCCTTGATGCCAACGGGATGCTGGTTGATCTCACGCCGTGGCGCCCGGTTTTGGAAGACCCTCGGCTCGAATATTTCGAACAACCCTATCTGCCCGGGCGCATGCTTCAGGAGGTTTTTGATGACGGGATTGCCTGCAAGATCGGTCTGGATGAGTCGATTTCGTCAAATTCAACGCTTCCCGAAGAATGGCCGGGCTTTGTGATTGTGAAACCGCTGCACCTTGGTTGCTGGGAAAAGTTTTTGGAGTGGAGAAAGCGGACTACCACCCCGGTGGTATATTCATCGGTGTTTGAGACTGCCATTGGCCGGGAAGCCATGCTGAAGCTTACCTTTGGTGATGAGAGAGTAGATGCCTTTGCCCAGGGGTTTGGTACCTTGGGCATGCTTGTTCATGATGCTTACGAGGTCCATCCGGGTGGAGTAACCGTGCGACCATTGAACTGGACTCCCTCGCAGTGGGAAATCTGGTGGGATTCAATTTAAAATACTCTTTTGGATCAGATGATCTCAGGTGATACCTCCGGGGCGCTTTTTTCTCGCGCATCAATAGAGTGTTTTCTCGGCAAACAGCTTTTCCCGGAGGTTTCGTCACAGGAGGCGAAGCAGGCTTATGAAAATGCGTTGGCTGAATTGAAAGAAAGCCCGGCTGACAGTGTTGTTATCGCCTGTTCGTCTTTCAGCAGATATATCGGACTGATGCTTGCATCCCTGGCCGCCAATCGCTCGGTGTATTGTGCCAATCCGCATTGGCGAGAGCAGGAGTGGGACGAGGCCGGGCGGGAGATTCCTGCGGGTACAGTTTGGCTTGGAAGTGAGGAAAACGCCTCTTGTAATAAAATTATATTTCAGGGTGATGCTTTTCCCAGTGAAGAGAAGAGTGTCCGGATTTTTATTCCTACCGGAGGCACTGGAGGGAAAGTGCGTTTCATGGCACATAACGAGATGACACTGGCTGCGGCAGCCCGGGCGCAATGTGCCGTCTTTGGGAAACAACCGCTGGATAGTGTCAGTCCGTTGCCGCCATGGCATATCAGCGGGATCATGCCGGTCGTGCGAGCCATGGTTTCGGCAGGTCGGTTGCAGTTATGCGACGGTAGTTTTGGAGAATCCATTCCTTTGCCAAATTTGTTTTCAGGGTCGAAGGTTCCATTGTCGGGGAGAAACTTTCTATTACTCTCTGTCGTCCCGACCCAACTTCGGAGAATCTTGGCAAAACCCGATGGCGCTACGTGGTTGAGGCAGTTTGACTGTGTTCTTCTTGGCGGCGCGGCGACATCCCCGGATTTGCTGGAGCAGGCACGCGAAGAGGGAATACGCATTGGCATTGGCTATGGCATGACAGAGACGGCGGCTTTTGTTGCGGTGCATCTTCCTGGGGACTTCTTGGAAGAAAAACCTGTTTCAGGAACCGTGCTTTCTCATGCCGGTATTCGTATCTTGGATACGGAAGGAAATGCTGCTGCCGAGGGTGAGCATGGACGTGTGGTGATTTCTGCCGATTCACTGGCAGATGAAATCGGAGCCGTGGATAGTGTCGGAAGGAAATGCCTTTATACGCAAGACGAAGGATTTTTGCGGGATGGTCGCCTTTATTTACTGGGACGTTTGGATCGGCATATTATTACCGGGGGCGAAAAAGTGGATCCCCGTCGGGTGGAGGAAGTATTGGCTGGAACATCAATGGTAAAAGCCGTGCTTGTGGTCGGTGAACCTGATGCAGAGTGGGGGATGCGGATCGTTGCATTGGTGGAGCTGAATAATGCCCCTAAAGTTTCCCCAAACTGGCAGAATCAACTCTCTGAATATGTTCGTAGCCAATTGGCGCGTCACTGTGTTCCCAGGCGCTGGATTGCCGTATCCCGGTTGCCTTTCAATGAACGGGGAAAGCTGGATCGTGGATTGTTGGCGGAATTGTTAGCCCCGGTAAATTAACCAAGAAAAATAGCACTTGCTTGACGGCGCGAGCCTCCAAGCCATATTGCTTGTTTAATGAAACATCTCCTTATCCCGGCGTTTCTGGTCTGCTGCCCATTTGCTCAAGCAGTTATTTATTATGGAGGAGATGGGGCAGGGAACACGACTGTGCCCGTGGGAGATCAAGGTTTTTCCAATGTCGGAAGTGTAAATGGAACCTCTTGCGTTTATCTCGGCAATTATTCCACGGGTAATTGGGTTATTACTGCGCTGCATGTCTGGGGCGGTGGCGCATCAACCATTTCTCTTGGCGGCATTGATTATTCCATTGTTGCTGGGTCCAATGTTCAGATTGGTGGAGCAGACTTGATGATGTTCCAAATAGAGGATAATCAAAACACGTTATCCAGTTTGAGTAATCTGGCCATTGCTTCCAGTACGCCGACCACGGGCACCGCTGTGACGATGATTGGCAATGGGCGCAATCGCGCGGCAAGTTTGACTTCTTGGAATGTAGACCAAAGCACAGATCCTTGGACTTGGACTGAGGCATCTATGGGTGCCGACATAACGGGCTATAAATGGGCATCAGGACAAGCCATTCGCTGGGGAACGAATACCGTATCAGGCACAAATACTGTTAGTATTGGTTATGGGCCAACGGAAACATTCTATACCGTTTTTCAAAATGAACTCAACAGTGCGCAGGGTGCTATTGGCGACTCGGGTGGCGGGGTCTTTGTGAAGAATGGCGACGAGTGGGAGTTGGCGGGAACCATGATTACCATAGGTACTTATAAGGACCAGCCGGGAGAGACTGCGATACTCGGGAACGAAACCTACATGGCTGACCTTTCTGTATATCGGAATGAGATTATGGCGCTGATTCCCGAGACCAACACCCTGTTGCCAGTGGCTGGTGTCGGCGCTGTTGCGGCAATGATTGGCATGGCGGTTCGCCGTCGCCGCCGCTGACGCGTACACCTACTTGACTGCTTGCCACACCCGCAGGCAGCTCTCGACCAGTGCAGGAAATTCTGCGAGCGGAATCTGACTGGGACCGTCGGAAATAGCCTGGGCAGGGGCTGGATGGGTCTCCATGAAAAGACCATTGGCTCCGGCGGCAAGGGCGGCCTTGGCCAGCATCGGAACAAACTCGCGCTGCCCTCCCGAACTTCCTCCAGCGGCACCAGGTAGTTGTACGCTATGGGTGGCATCCATCAACGTGGGAAATCCATTCTTGGCCATGATGGCAAAAGAGCGCATGTCCACGACGAGATTTTGATATCCGAACGTAGTGCCCCGCTCGGTCTGCCAGATTTCAGCGGCTTTGCTCTCGCGCAGTTTTGCCGTGACAAACTCCATCTCGAACGGCGACAGGAATTGCCCCTTCTTCACATTGACGATGCAGCCGGTTTTGGCCGCCGCAACAAGCAGGTCGGTCTGGCGGCAAAGAAATGCCGGAATTTGCAGTACGTCGGCCACGGCCCCGATGCGGGCGCATTGTTCGGGCCAATGAATGTCGGTGACGACGGGAAACCTAAAATCCTTTTTCACCATGGCGAGAAGCTCCAGCCCCAAGTCAATGCCTGGTCCGCGTTTTCCTCCCAGCGAGGTGCGGTTCGCTTTGTCGAAGGATCCCTTGAAGACGATATTCAGCTCGGGAAATCTTTTTTGCATGGCTGCCAACTCAGTGGCCACAGTGCGGCAGACGGTTTCATTTTCCAGGGAGCAGGGGCCGGCCAGCAGCAAAAGTCTTTTGGGATCGTGGAGCATGCAGCAGGTTTAGATGCCGGAGTGGAAGAGGAAAAGGAAAATCCGGGGCCTGTCATCACGATTGACTTACTGGGAAAACTCAAAAACTTCGGGGGCATGCAATCCTATGACAATCCCTTTGTCGTTGCCGAGGCTCCAGCGGATGCCCGGGCCACATTCTACCGGAAAACCTACGGTTTGGTGGCAGTCGCTTTTTTGGGCTGGGTCCTGACCCTGTTTGCCATTTTTGCCGTGGGCATGCACATCCCCATTCTGAATGCCATCATGAGTCTGGGTAGCATCGGCTGGGTGGCGGTCCTCGGGCTATTCTGGATTGCGACATCGGTGGCGCAAAGCATGGCATTTTCCCGGAGTTCGCGGGCTACCCAATACATGGGGCTGGCCATATATGTTGTCGCAGAGGCCATTATATTTGTCCCGTTGATTGCCATCGTGCTTATGCAGGCAGGGGGCAGTTTGGATACGGCCTTTCGGGAGATCCTGGGACCGGCAGGCGGCGTGACTGCGCTTCTGATCACTGGCCTGACCGTAACGGTTTTCATGACCCGGACGGATTTCTCTTTCCTGAAAACGGCTGTGGTTTTGGGATCGTTCGCGGCACTGGGCGTTATTATTGTCGTGGCCGTTTGTGGTCTCTCCCTGGGGGCTTGGTTTTCCATGGCCATGGTGGCGTTGATGGCTGCGGCAATCCTCTGGCAGACTTGGAAAGTGAAAAATGAATGTGATACGGACCAGTATGTCGGTGCCGCAGTGGTCCTGTTTGCCGGATTTATCACCATGCTCTGGTATGTAATCCGGCTTTTCATGAGCCGGAGGAGTTAGATAACTTTTACAAAAGAATCATATTGATTCTTGGGAACTTGTGTTCTCAAGAAATGACGGACGTCAATTTTTTCTGGTAAAAAGGAACATTCCCTTCAGAGAAGGCATCTTTTTAAGAAGCTTTTCTCTTCAAATGGATGAATCTTTACTGCTGTTGGAGCAAATGTGCGTCAAGTTAAGGCCTACACCTCGAAAGAACACTGGCTATGTATCACATAAAGACCGCCAATCCCGCCTGCGGGAGTTGATGGAATGCCGGGCGCGGAGCCCCCAGTGTTATCATGAAGCGGATAAAGGAACTCGCATCCAGAAGCTTACCACATTGAGCCAAGCCTATTTTCCCGGGACCTAAGGAAAGTTTTACCCAACGGAGTTATCTGAAAACTGATTTACACAGCATTCTCTCCTAAGCACTTTTCCCACGTTAAGCCGAAACGAGCCAAATACTTCCTCAAACGGTCGGCATCATTGCGAGTCCTGCGCTTTTCTCCGGAAATATCGAACAAGTACCGCCCGGCTTCAGAGAGGTTTTTTGATTTTCGACAAGTTTCGACCACGACAGACAACTGCACCTGGTCGAAGCGATCAATGTGGGAAAGGTGTTTTTTCCCGAGAACTTTTTCCAGCAAATCCACGGATGCCTGTGTTGATTGATTGTCGGCATCGCCGCGCCAATCTTCCAATAACCGGGATCTCTCCTGTTCAAACACCTCCATATTAATCCTTCGACCGCGTGAAAGAGTGGCCATGCGGACCAAGGCGGCGTTCAGATCACGGAAGTTTCCGCTCCAACGGGCCTCATGGCTGGTTGCGAAACGAAGAAATGCTTCCTCTGCCTCCTTGTTAAAGCGTACCTGCTGGCCGAATTCGCGGGCCAGTTTCTCCAGCTCGTAACGCACGTTGGGCGCGATATCCTCCGGGCGCTCGCGCAGACCCGGCAGCCGAAAGCTCCACAGGTTGATTCGGGCCAGTAGGTCGGCCCGGAAGTCGCCTTTTGTCACTGACTGTCGTAGATCCCGGTTGGTACCGCAGATGAACTGAAAATCGCTCTTGGCATCCTTGTCGGCGCCCAGGGGAAGAAATCGTTTTTCTTCCAATGCCCGTAATAGCATGGCTTGTTCGTCGGCACCCAACTCGCCGATCTCGTCCAGAAACAACAAGCCATTGTGCGCCGCCTTGAGCAATCCCGGCCTGTCCGTGGTGGCACCGGTAAAGGAACCCTTTACATGTCCGAACAGGGCGGACATCGCGCTATCGCCGCGCAGTGTCGCGCAATTTACCTCGACGAAATTGCCGCTCAACTGTCCCCGGGACTTCTTCAGCTCGTAAATACGCCGGGCCAGTTGCGATTTCCCCGCCCCCGTTGGCCCCATCAGCAAAACTGGCGCCCGGGAATGCAGTGCTACCTGCTCGATATCATCAATCATCCGATTGAAAGTGTCATTGCTCGTCTCAATGCCTGATTTCAGGAAGGCGGCGGTCTCCCGTTGCTCTTCCTCGAATCGGGCGGCCAGCCGATCATATTTCGACAGATCGAGGTCAATAATCCCATAGTTTCCCTCGGGCCCGTCATTGTTCCGCCGGGGTGGAAAGGTCTGGATCAATCGACCGGGCAGATGGCCCGACTCTGTCAGCAAAAACAAACAGATCTGCCCTACGTGACTCCCGGTGGTGATATGGATCAGGTAATCCTCTGAATCGGGGTCAAAAGACTGCTTCTTGGCATAATCATGCAGCGCGGAGTAAACACTCTCGAAATCCCAGGGATCCTTGTTGAAATCGACCTCTATCAGCCGAACCTCGGTCTCCGGTGATGCCGTCTGCATATCGGAGCTTACGCTTTCCGCCAACGCCTTGAATTGCGGTTCGTGCAACAGGTCGAACCGCGCAACCAGCAAATCTTCCTGCTGACAGAGTCCCACCGACGGTCGCCATTTGGACCAACGATCCTGCGGATGGCGTGAGTCAAGCTGGGTTCCCAGCAAACCAATCACAATCGTCCTTTTCATGCGCGCTCTTATTCTAAAAAATTAGCTTAAAAGCTAGTTTTTAATGTAAATGAAATCGAACGGAAAAGGACAGTAACCATTGGTGAAGAAGTTTTATTATTTTAAAGCAATTTAAATTATAGAGTTACATAAATTATAAATTCCACTACCGGAAGTTGGCATGCTGCTGGCATTAATGATGGCTACAAAAACTTCAGAAAGGAGAAATCACATCATGGCCAACAAAACACTCTTCTCAACCATCGCCTCTCTTGTGGCTCGCCCGGCGGACACCATCAACGAAGCCGGAGGGAAGGCCTACGCCCTGTCACCGCAGCAGGCACTTGCCCAATACGCGCTGACCGGCTGCCTCAACGGCACATTTTATGCCGAGGCGGAAGTCCAGTTGGCCAGGGTGATCGACCTGTGCTCCCAAGTGGATGACACCTTCATCGCCCGGCTGGCTGTGTATGCCCGGCACGAGGGTGGCATGAAAGACATGCCGGCACTGCTCTGCGCGATTCTTTCGACCCGGGATACCCGGCTCTTCAACTGGGTGGCGCGTTCGGTACTCAACTCATCCCGCTTGATCCGCACATTTGTCCAGATCATGCGCAGTGGGGCAGTAGGCCGAAAATCCTTGGGTACCCGTCCGAAGAAAGTCATCATCGACTGGCTGAACCGGCTCGATGACGATACACTCTTCCGCCAATCCATTGGCGCGGATCCGTCACTCGGCGACATCATCAAGATGGTGCACCCGACCCCGGCAACCCCGGCTCGCGAGGCGCTTTATGCCTACTTCACGGATCGTCCGCACAAGGCGGAAGTTTTGCCGACATTGGTCCGCGACTTCGAAGCCTTCAAGTTATCACCGCAAACGGTTTCCTTGCCGGATGTTCCGTTCCAGATGCTTACTTCATTCCCGCTCGGGGCCAAACAATGGGCGGATATCGCCCGGCGTGCCTCCTGGCAGACATTGCGAATGAACTTGAACACCTTGGCGCGTAACGGCGTCTTCTCGCTGCCGGGCATGAGTGCGACCATTGCCTCGCGTTTGCGTGATGCGAATGCCATCCGGGCCGCCCGTGTGTTTCCTTACCAGATGCTCTCAGCCGCACGGCATGTTGACACCGCAGTTCCGCAGGAAGTGCAGCGGGTGCTGGAAGATGCCATGGAAATCTCCGTGGACAATGTTCCGGCCATCGCAGGCGACGTGGTCATCTGTGTTGATGTTTCGGGCTCCATGGAAAGTTCCATCACGGGCTATCGAAAAGGTGCGACCAGCAAAATCCGTTGTGTCGATGTCGCCGCGCTTATCGCGGCGGCTGTTCTCCGGAAGAACCCGCAGGCGCATGTCATCCCGTTTGCCGATGATGTGGTCTCGGTCTCATTGCGAACGGGGGCTACTGTCTTGGAAAACACCAATCGCCTGGCGGCAGCGCTCGGCGGCGGAACCAACTGCAGCGCGCCGTTGACCCGGCTCAACGCGCAGCGGGCCAAGGCCGACCTGATCATCTATGTCTCCGACAACCAGTCCTGGGTAGATGCCCGGTCAACGCATTGCACGGCGACCATGCAGGAATGGACCAAGTTCAAATCCCGCAATCGTCGGGCCCGGATGGTCTGCATTAACTTGCAGCCTTACGGGACCGCCCAGGCAACAGGGAGCGCGGATATCCTCAACATCGGGGGATTTTCCGACCACGTCTTCCAGATGATTGCCGATTTTGCCCAAGGGCAGGATGGCGGCGATAGTCTCATCAAGCGGATCGAAGCCATCGAGCTTTGACCATAAACATGGAGTGCGGCAGCGCACCTGCCACACTCCATTGCACCTTTCATCATCTTGGCGCGAATGCCGTGAGAACTACATGGTCTCCCGGACGCCGGGTTCGAGTCCCGGCCCCTTGCCAGCAAGGGTAGCTCAGTGGTAGAGCAAGGAATTGTTTTCACACCACCTTTGTCGCGCCTCCTGTTCTTTTTCAAATTTGCGTGAATGCCTTGGGAACTACATTGGTTGCGGGTTCGAATCCCGCCTCTCGCGAAGGACGCAACTGACTGTCGCGGGAGTAGCTCAATGGTAGAGCAGTCTGTTCCCGGATTCCTTGTCACGCATCCCGTTTTCAACCCTCTCCCGCCCCTTTGGCGCGAATGCCGGGGAAACTACATGGTCTAATGTCGGTTCGAACCCGGCTTGCAGGTCTGGATAGCCTGCAAATGTTTCCTCAATCCTTGTCGCGCCTCCTGTGGCGTCGTCACCTTGACGGCACTGCCGGGAGAAGACACCATTTCACCTTGGGCCGAATGCCGCCGTGACTACATTTACACCATGTCTCCGTCACGGCAACCTCTTGTCGGTCCTCTTCCCTTTAAAGTTCAACCATCCCTTTCATGTCCCTCATTCACATCGACGGTTCCGAAGGCGAAGGCGGCGGTCAAATCCTCCGTACTTCCCTCGCGCTTTCCATCATCACCGGCAAGCCCATCCGTATCGACAACATTCGTGCCGGACGCTCCAAGCCCGGGCTGCTCCGGCAGCACCTGGCCTCGGTCAAGGCGGCGGTGGAAATATCCCGCGCCAAGGCCGAGGGCGTTGCGCTTGGGTCAACCGCGCTCACTTTTCATCCCGGGAACGTTACTGCGGGAGAATACCGTTTCTCCATTGGCTCGGCGGGCAGCGCCCTGCTGGTCTTCCAGACGATCCTCCTGCCCCTGCTTCATGCGGATGCTCCGAGCACGGTGACCATCGAGGGTGGTACGCACAACCCGTTTGCCCCGCCGTTTCCGTTCATCGAAAAAACCTTCCTCCCCTTGCTGCACCAGATCGGCTACCAGGTCGAAGTGAAACTGGAACGTCCCGGCTTCTATCCGGCGGGTGGTGGTATCATCACGGCCACCATTACTCCGGGAGGAAAACGCCGCGTGCTCAAGATCGGGCCGCGCACGGAAATTCTGGATCGCGAAGCCATTGGCGTTGTTGCCAATCTTTCGCGCAAGATCGCCGAACGGGAACTGGAGCGACTGGGCTCCGCGATGAGCCTTGTTCCCGACGAAATGTGCATCCACGAAATCAACGACACGCCTGGTCCCGGCAATGCCCTTTTCGTGAAACTGCGCAGCAGCCAGCTTACCGAAACCTTCTCCTCTTTTGGGGAACAGGGACGGCATGCCGAAAAAGTGGCGGACGGACTGCACGACGAGGTCCGGCGGTACCTGAAAAGCAATGGTGCCGTCGGCGAACATCTGGCCGACCAGCTTCTGCTGCCGCTCGCCTTGGCCAAAGGGGGTGTTTTCACCACCCTGCCGCCTTCCCGCCACACCCAAACCAACATTGCGGTCATCGGACGCTTTCTCGATGCCCGCATCAACGTCCGGAAGATCGACCGCCTCGATTACGAAATCGAGGTCAAACCATAACCAACGTATCCAACATACCATGACACATCAAGAAATCATCAAACTCGGCGTCCCCGAGGGTAAACCGCTTTCCCTGGCTTTCCATCTCATCAAGCTCATGGCTGAATCCGGCGCGGATCGGGCTGCCATGGAGGCGCGGATCAGCGCCGTTGTCCAGGATCCCGCAGCCTTTGCCGACGACCCGCAGGCCGGTCCGTTTGCCCAGGTCCTGTTGTCCGAGCGCTATGTCCCGCGTGCCGAACCGGCACCCTGGCGACAATGGGGGAGCGGACTGGAAGAAACTGCCGTCCAGCAGATGCGCGTGGCCTGCCAGTTGCCGGTCTCGTTTGCCGGGGCGCTCATGCCCGACGCCCACGTCGGCTATGGCCTTCCCATCGGCGGCGTCCTTGCCACCCGCAATGCGGTTATTCCCTATGCGGTCGGGGTCGACATTGCCTGCCGCATGAAGCTCTCCGTTTACGACCTTCCGGTGTCATTGCTCGAAGACGATGAAAACCGCCTCAAGTCGGCACTGGCCCGGGAAACCCAATTCGGGGTGGGCGCGACTTTCAAGCAACGCCGCCAACATGAAGTCATGGACCGCGATTGGGGCGTCTCCCCGATCACCCGGCAAAACAAGGACAAGGCCTGGGCCCAGTTGGGAACCAGCGGAAGCGGCAACCACTTTGTCGAGTACGGCGTATTGACCTTGGACGCTCCGGCCTTGGGTCTGGATGCCGGGCGATATCTCGCCTTGCTCAGCCATAGCGGAAGCCGGGGAACCGGAGCCTCCGTGGCCGACCATTACAGCAAACTCGCCAAGAAAATGCACCCCGAGCTTCCCGACAACCAGCGCAACCTGGCCTGGCTTGATCTGGATACCCCGGAAGGGCAGGAATATTGGGCGGCCATGGAACTCATGGGTGAATACGCGGCTGCCAACCATGCCTGTATCCACAAACACATTGCGGCCCAGTTGGGCGCGCAGGTGTTGCTCGACGTCGAGAATCACCACAACTTTGCCTGGAAGGAAATTCATCAGGGCGAGGAAGTGATTGTCCACCGTAAGGGGGCAACCCCGGCTGGCGCAGACGTCTTGGGGATCATCCCCGGTTCCATGGGTGCGCCCGGCTATGTCGTGCGCGGACGCGGCAATGCGGAATCATTGCACTCGGCTTCACACGGGGCAGGGCGACGCATGAGCCGGACCAAGGCTTTTGAAACCATTACCTGGGAACAAACCCATGCATGGCTCAAGGAGCGCGGCGTTAAGCTCATGTCTGCCGGCTTGGACGAATCGCCGCTGGCTTACAAGGATATCGCCGAGGTCATGGCTGCCCAGGTCGACCTTGTCGAAACACTGGCCCGCTTCGATCCCCGCCTTGTCAAAATGGCCCCGGCGGGTGAACGTCCGGAGGATTAAAAATCAACTGCATTCGGTGCTAATAGCCTTAGTACCGAATGCTTGCGGAGCGTTCTGATAAGGTCGCAGGGAATTGGAAAACATTGTAACTTTTTGTGATTAACCTGGCGAAGTAGGCTTAAAGAGTTGCCTTTTTTTAATAAAACTTGTTACACAGGACACCTATGAAGGCTGTTCCTTTTATTTCAGCTTTGGCCTTGCTTGCTTTCTCAAATGCCCATGCTGCAATTGTAACATGGGATTCGGGATGGATTTCCGGTGTTTCGGATGTTGAAACAACAGGGAGTCTCGTTTTTGCCTATGATTTGGGACCGGGTGGAAAAGCGGGTTCTTCGACAAACCCTGTTGTTAACGGTGTTACGTTTTCTTCTCAGTCTGTCGGGACTTCAGTGAATGGTTCTGTAGGTGCTCTTTCTTGGGTGACGACTGGTTCCGGTTGGTTTGGGAATGCCACGCCTAATTATGCATCAACCGCTAATAATGCTACGGCCGTTGCCGGATTGGATCTGGATTATACAAGTTTAATTTCCGATGGATTCTCAGTCGGAAACGCTGCGGGTTCAAATGTAACAATAACAGCTTCAGGTCTGACAAACGGGCAAAGCTATCTAGTGCAAATGTGGTTTAGCGATGCTCGGACAGGTTCCAAGGCATTTACAACTACTGTTACTGACACTACTGATAACACAAATCTGATCACTGTTAACCGGCAAAATACCTCTTCTGGCGAATTGCCGCTGGGTAGTTGGGTAACAGGAACATTTGTGGCTGGGGATACTGGCGAATTCAGTTTTACGTTAAGCGGGGGAAATTATGTTGGTATCAACGGCATTCAATTACGTGCTATTCCCGAGCCTTCTACCTATGCTTTGGGTGCGGCAGGCATTACTCTGCTAGCGTTGATTATTCGCCGGAAAAGAAAATAATCAAACTTGGAATGCGTCATATGTGTTTCATGCCTTGATGAGGCATGATTTGGATTGGCGCAATTCCGACAGGTTTTGTTTCAGGTGATTAGGGCATAAACGTAGCTACCTTTATCAACCAACAAGGGCACCAAGTGCAGTGTGGATGTCCCTTTTGTTCGCGAACAATGCCACCATGTCGTTGTTCATGGCGTCTCTGTTCACGAACAAATGTATGAAGTACACTGGCGGTGTTATAATTGTTCGTAAACAAAACCGTGAAGTACACTGTACCTGTAGCAATCGTTCCTAAGCAGAGGTACCCCTGCAATGTAAATGGTCCCATTGTTTCCGAACAAAACCATCAAGTACATTGTAGGTGTAATAATCGTTTCCGAACAGAGGTATGAAGTACAGTGTATGTGGCTCCAATGTTCGTGAACAAAACAATGAAGTGCAATGTACCTGTAACAATCGTTCGCGAACAAAAGAGCCATGACAATGTGGATGGCCCGATTGTTCACGAACGAAAGAGGCATGCACACTGAACTTCATGGTTTAGTTGGGGTCATTTTAGATTAGTTTCCTATTGTTATTGAGTGTCTTGAAAAACAAGGCGGGGTGTGACGCGGAAGGACAGACGGTCTCTCATGCATAGTGTTTAAATGGAGCATTGGAACACATGGCGCCGCTTGAGGGTATTGGTAAAAACACTCAACCCCGAATGCTTAAATTTTAACGTTCGATGAGGAGAGTTGCAAAACTCTCATCAGAAATTTGCGAATTCCGGTGATTTCTCGTTTTCCTGTCTATTCGCTATCTAATCCTGTCTTTAAAAATAGGTTCCATACGCTTATGCCTGTCCACTGTGTATGGTTAATTTCTCAATTTGGAGATAAATATAAGCCGAATGGATCAATTAGCTGAGCTGGGCGCAGTCCAAAGAACTGCTTCTTGGATGACATATTCCTCTATGTCGAAGGTAAACCGGTTTGGCAGGTGTAATTTTTCACTAACCCAATTCCAGGATGTTACCCACCAAGGCGGGAATTTTCCAACCGTGCCGACAATCAACCCTTGATTGTTGATGTCAACGGCCTGGCTCCAATCAGCACCCATGGTGCCAAGATCACAAAAGCCCTGTTCCTGGCTCCAGAAAAAAGCCCGGGTGTTATTTTTCATTTTAAATATGCCGACGACCTGCTGACTGTCGTTGACATGGAAGGGAGTCGCGGTGTGGCCCAGATTCCCGATATTCCGGGTGCCGGATTCTTCTGTCCAGAGGAAGACGGGTACGTTGTCGGGAGACACATTTAAGCATCCCAATAGTTGTCCTTTGATAATAGGAACTCTGCCCCAGTCATTATGTTTGGGAAGTCCCAGGTCCTGCATGCCGTCTTTCTGCGTCCAGCGGAAAACATGAGTGGTCCCGTCTGCCAATTCCGATTCGCCGATGATGCATCCGGAATCATCGATATACCTAGGATAACTGTCTTTTCCGCCGAGCGTCCCGATGTCCTGTATTCCATTCTCACGGGACCAGAAGAACGCATGGGTCTGGTCATTTCCCAGATAAAGATGTCCGGCAATCTGGCCTTTGTTATTGATGGCTGAGGCGAGACTACGGAGTCCGCTCAAAGTATCCAAGTTCTGCATACCTGACTCCTTGGTCCACAGAAATGCATGGGAGTTTCCGGCAGCAGTAGAGGAGTATCCGACGATCTGGCCCTTGTCATTCATGGCAAAAGGCATGGTCATTGTTCCGCCCAAGGTGCCGATATCCTGCATCCCCGTTTCTTGGGTCCAAAGAAATCCCCGGGGAGGTGACTTTGCCAGATAAAATCCCATGACTTCGCCGTCTTCATTAATACTAAGGGCGGTACTGAAATGTCCACTTGGGGCGCCCAGACGAATTCCACCTTTGGGTTGTGGTTCGAGACAAATGGCCAGCAGGATGATGACAATGCCGGTGGCCAGTGCACAGATGACTATCTTGAAGTGCTTTTGCATACCAATCGCAGCCTTGGCTTTTGTTTTAAGCGACTTGGTCATAAGCGTGGGTTACTTTTATCAATGAGCGGGGCTGCCTGCCCTTAATCAGCAGAGTCGTTTTTGTTATCTTCAGGATTGTTGACCGCGAGAGGAGGTGGTGCGAACCAGAGTGCTGCTTCGGAGGGAGCGTATTTCTTCAAATCCAAGAAATATTTTTGGGATAGATCCAATTTCTTGCCAACCCAATTCCAGGACTTCACCCACCACGGGGCGAGGCTCCCGACGGTGCCGGTAATCTGCCCTTGATTATTGATACTAGTGGCGCGGCTCCAATCGAGGCCGAGGGTGCCCAAATCGTGCAAACCCTGCTCCTTGCTCCAGAAGAAGGCCCGGTTGCCGTCCTTGGTCCTGAGCGTGCCGACGATTTGCTGTTTACTGTTGATGCAATGCGGGGTGCCGTCACCACCCAGATCCCCGAGGTCTTGGATGCCGGTTTCTTTTGTCCAAAGATAGGCGTGGGTTGCGCCCTGCGGTGTTTTAAATGTGCCGAGTATCTGTCCCTTGATGAAAGGATTTTTATCCCAATTATCTTGTGCAGGGACTCCCAGATTCTGCATGCCCTGTTCCTTGTTCCACTGGAAAACATGAGAGGTCCCGTCGGTCGATTCCGATAGGCCGATGATGAACCCGGTGTCATCAATATATCTGGGATCACTGCCTATCCCACCCAAGGTATCGAGTTTCTGCATGCCCGATTCCTTTGTCCAGATGAACGCATGCTTTTTCCCATCGAGTGAATAGGCATAGCCGGTGACTTGCCCCTTGTCATTGATGGATCTGGCGAGGCTTATGTTCCCGCCCAGGGTGCCGAGATTCTGCATCCCGGACTCCTTGCTCCACAGGAACGCGTGGGAGTGCCCATTGGCAAGATTGGACCACCCGATGACCTACCCATCACGATTAATCCCGAACGGCATGCTGATGGACCCTCCGAGAGACCCCAAGTCCTGCATGCCCGACTCCTTGTCCCAGAAGAAAGCCCGGGAGTATCCTTCCGGTTTGGTCTGGATCACCCCGATAATCTGTCCTTTTTCGTTAATGCTACCTGCATAACTTGAAAGTCCCCCCATGGAGCCCAAACGGATTCCACCTTTGGGCGGCGGTTCGAGATAAACGGCCAGCAGGATGATGAAGATGCCGATGACAAGTGAACAGACGGCAACCCTGAAATGCTTTTGCCTTCCAGATGTGGTTTTGATGTGGAGAGGGGCGTTGGGAAGGGAAGAGCGGGGCTCGGGCATAAACAAACTTTAGCGAGGCCCACTCTCACAAGCGGATTAACCGTCTGCGAGTTTTAATTGCTGGTTGGCAAAAGACCGAACGCGTTTGATCAGCGTGTAATCAAATGGAGATTACTGTTTGCGCTGGCGGATGCTGTCCAGGAATTTGCGGGCCTGTTCATGCTGGGGATCCAGTTTAAGCGCCTGCTCGGCGTCGGCCTTGGCTCCGGCCATGTCTGCCGGCTTCATGCTCTGTTTGGCCACGGCCCGGAAAAACCAGGCGTTGGCATTGGCCGGATTCCTGGCAATGACGGCGTTCAAAAAGGTAATCATCTCGGAAAACCTGTTTTCCATGAAAAGCACCGCGCACTTGTTTTGGATCAACTCGGGATCATCCGGCTGGAATTCCAGGGCCTTGTTGGTGTCGATCAGCGCCCCGGCATAATCCCGGGTTTGCATCTTCACCTTGGACCGATTGCTCCACGCCTCAAAATCCCTAGGCTTGATCTCAATGGCCCGGGAGTAATCAGCCAACGCCTCGGGGAATCGCTGTTGCCTTGTGCGGAGAGAACCCCGGGCGCTGAATCCTTCCGCACAATCAGTATGTATTTCCAGTGAGCGATTGATGTCAGCCTCAGCCTCCGCCAGTTTCGATATCTTCATCTTCTCAATGCCACGGTTGCGCAGGGCATCGTGATTGTCAGGATTGATTTTCAATACCTTGTTATAATCTTTTATGGCGTTCTGGCTGTAATCCTTGGTTTGGCCATACGCAATGCCGCGAGCCAAATAGGCTGCCTCATTCTGCGGATCGAGGGCAATGACTTCGCCAAAGTCCTCAATGGCTCCAAAGGGGGCTTTGAGTTGATCCAGCTTGAAAATTCCCCGGGTGAACCAGGCTTTGGCATCGCGAGGGTTGTCGGCAATGGCCTGGTCGAATTTGACGGCTTCGGCGTAGGCTTCCGGCTGTGTCTCTGGAAAGGTGGCAAATTCCGCTGTCCTTTTTTCATCAGATCCCAACTCCCTGGCTTTTTTGGCATCGGCTACCGCCCCCGCCAAATCGCCTAACATGGTTTTCGCGTTAAATCTGATTTCATAGGCCCGACCTGAATCATCACTGGTATGCTCCAGGATGCGCACTGCTTCACGCGGCTGGCCGACGGCCAGCAGTGAAGCGCAATAATCGTTCCTTATCTCGACATTGTCAGGCCTCAGTTCCATTGCCTTCCGGGCATCGGCCAGGCTTGCCTCGTATAGTTTCTTCTCGAATAGCAAAATACCGCGATTGACATAGGCTTGGACCTGGTTGGGGTCGATCTCAATGGCCCGGTCCATATCGGAGAGTGTTCCTTCGACATCGCCCAACCGTTTCCTGATAATAGCTCGGTTGAACCAGTGTCGGTAATCTTTTGGCGAAAGCTCCAAGGCCTTGTTGATTTGTTCCAAGGCCTTCTGGTATTCCCCGCGTTTTTCAAAAACCACTGACATGCAACCGTAGGCTGTGGAGCTTTGAGGATCAATCTGCATGGCCTGCCGGGCATCGGCTTCAGCTTCGTTCAAACGGCCTAGGTTGGCAAACGTCATGGCGCGGTTGGTTAGGGCTCGGACATTTTGGGGGTTACTCTCAAGAATTCGTGTAAAATCTGCCAATGCCCCGATATCATTATTCATCTCGGAAAGTATTGCGCCCCGGCTCATCAGGGCCTCGACATGCTGAGGGTCCAGCGTCAGGGCTTGATTATAGTCGGCCAGCGCTCCCTTGGAGTCATGCAGTTGTTGGTCTTTCAGGAAACCTCGTTCGTAAAACAGATTCGCCTTAGCCGGATCTGCCTGAATCGCCTTGTCCAGGTCGGCCAAAGCGGCGGAGGTATCCTCGGCATTCCGGATAAGCTTAAAGACTTTCTCGACGTTATTCACAATAGACTTGTTTGTGGAATCCAGCGCGAGAGCCTGCTGGATCAGCTCCCGGGCCTTCGGGAAGTTGTTCTTTTGCGTGTAGGCCAGTGCCAGAATGGAGTAGGCGATAGCGCTCTTCTCATCCAGCGCGATTGCTTTTGCCGCGCTATCCATGGCCTCGTCTATGTTGCCGAGGTTGAGTAACGCCGTGGCGAGACAAGTGTGAGCAAAGGCATTGGTGGAATTGATAGCCAGGGCACTGTTGGCGTCGTTCAGGGCCAGGCGATATTCTTCGAGATTAGTATAGACAGCGGACCGGAGAGCCCATGCCGAGGCATTGGTGGGATCGAGCTTGATGGCCTGACTGGCATCCTCCACGGCTCCTTTGTAATCTTCTATGTCTCCCTTGGCGGCGGCTCGTTTAAGCCAGGAATCTGCATTCCGGGAATTCAGTTGAATGGCCTTTGTGTAATCGGAAATCGCCTCGGGGATTTTTCCGGATCCTTTAAACACAGAAGCACGGACATGATAAACGGAGGGATCGTGGGGATCTAATTGAACTGCCTTTTCTGCGGCAGGCAGCGCTTCCGCAAATCGGCCAAGTTCACCCAAGGCGTTGGCTTTGTTTTTCCAGGCCGTGGGATTTTCCGGTTCCAATTCCAGCACTTTCTCGGAATCTGCCAATGTTGCAGCATAATCATTCTTCATGCCGAAAGCGGCCCCCCGGTTAAGATAATTATTGGGCTCGGCAGGTGCCAATTCGATGGCCTTGGAATAGTCGGCGATGGCTCCGTCAAAATTTTTAGCGGCTAATCGAATTTGCGCGCGAGCGGAGTAGTAATTCCCCTTACTCGGATTCAAGGCGATGGCTTTGTCCAGATCGACGGCAGCCAATGCATGGTTTCTGAAAATACTATCAGCCTCGGCAGCCAGAAAAGATTCTTTCATCGGTACGTTCAGGACGATAATTGCCCGGGAAAAATAGGCATTGGCATCGTTGGGATTGAGCTCAATGGCTTTGTCGCAATCCCGATACGCGCCGGGTAGGTCTCCCAATATTTGTTTTATTGTCGCTCGCAATGCAAACGCGCTGGAATAATCCGGCTTTAGCTCAATAGCCTTGTTGATATCGGACGATGCCAGAGAAAATTGCTGGGAGTTAAAATACGCCCGGGCGCGTTGGTAATACGCCTCGGCATGGTTGGGATGGTTTGCGATGAATTGGGTAAGCTCGGCAATGGCCGGAGCAAATTCGCGAGCATTGATTTTCTCGGCCATCGGGGCCAGTTCGGGAGAAACATCGTCAGCGGCGGTCAAAAACGGAACCGCGAGAAACAGAAAAACCGCAACCAAACACCAGCGGGGAAGAGGGGATAGAGTCATGGGAATGAGTGGGTGAGTAATTTATCAGTATATCTCAACATCATGGGATGGGAAGGAATATTTGATAATAAATATCATCCTTTTGAGACATAATTGATGGGCAGAAGATTTTGGAGAGAACGAAAAGGAAATAATATAAGACAATACAGAGGGAATAAGTAACACTCGACCAAAGTGCTTCTGGGATTTTTCAAATCAGAGGTTTATTTGCCCCATGTTCCCTCGCGTGAAGCTACCCGACTTTATCTTCCTGTTTTCCTGTCGAACCTTATCCTGTTGATCCTGACATCCTGCCTGCCGCTCCCACCTATCCGAACACTCCCAGCAATGTCCGCAGTTCTTCGTCCACCATGCCGGGTTCCGCCAGTGTCTGGCTGATTTCGTCTTTCAGTAATTCCCGGTAGCGCTTGCGCAGGCGATGCGCAGCCACCCGCAGACTGCCCTCGCTGACACCAAGCTGGGTTGCGACCGCATCGTAGTTGGCCGTGCTCTTCTCCACCGTGAGGAAGATTTTCAACGCCTCAAAAAGTTCGGTTTGTCCCCGCTCCATCCATTCGTGACGGAGACGTTCCAGCACATATTCCAACAATGCCAATGCCCACTCGCGGTCGAAAATCTCGTCCGGACTGGCGGTCTTGTCCGCGACTTCGAATTTTGCGGCTGCTCCCTCATAATCCAGCGAAAGCGGCATGATTGTGCCACCGCGTTTCAGGCGATGGGCCCGATCATATTCATTGGCCAGATAGTGTTTCAAGGATGCCAGCAGGAATGCCCGGAAACGACCGCGTTCCGCCTGTAGGCGGGAAAAATCCTTCCGTTGCAGCAATTGCGCGAAAAATCCCTGCGTCAGGTCTTCCGCGTCGGCCTTTGCATAATTGCGCCGTCGCGCATAGGCATAGAGGGGAAACCAATAGATCCGGCATAATTCTTCCAAGGCCGCCTGCACATCGCGATCGGCAATGCCTGCGGACTCGCTGCCAGCTTTGAGCACCATTGTCCAACGCGTGGTGGCAAAAAAATCATGCGAGGCGCCGGAGGTCATGGTTCAGGGTTAAGCTGCAGGTTTTCCGGAGGCGGCAATTTTTCCAGTTGCCGGAGTACCCGGTCGATCTCCTCCGGTTTCTGGGTGCCGATCAGGATCCTCTTTCCGTTGGTTAGGATAAGCTGAAGACCTTTGTTGCCGGAGACATTCCATGCCCAGCCCTTGCCAAAAAAATTCACCCGGATTCCCCAACCGCCGAAATCAATCAACGGACGGTATTGGCAGGTATAGGCGTTCTCGATCTCTTCCCAAGATTTTTTCTTACCGATGAGATTGAGTGGAAAAAGCCGGTAATAGACACCGTCTCGTTGAATCCTTGTTTCTAGGCATATCATGAGAAGGATGGCCAGGGCTAGCAATGCCGCCCCCGATAATGTGAAAAATACCATTGTCCCAAGATTGCTCCCATTGCCGAGCAACAGGAATAGCCCACCGAGTATTATTCCCAAGCCAGCCAGCCCGACCAACGGCCAGATGCAAAAGGGATTTTGCAGGTAAGTCTGTCGTTCGAAAAACAGAACCTCTTTCGTGCCAGGAGATGGACTTGTGTCGCCGGGGATCATTTTTGCTATAACCGTTATGGCCGGGCTATTGGATAAAATATCCGGCGGCTTTCCAAGTGCCATCGCTCTCCCTGGCATAAGTCACTGTCTCGGTGGCCTTTTTCTTGTTGGTGAATTCCGAGGTAAAGGTCAGTATGCAGTAGTTGCCGGTCGGCAGTCCGGGGCGGGTGTCGTAAGCCTTGCTGGATTGGAATTTCCGGGAGACCACTTTTCCCAGCGGCGGGCGTACCGCCGACAGAGCCTTGCTCCAGTCGGTTTCCTTGACCAGACCCTTGGCAAATCCGGCGAGCCCCTGATAGCTCTCGGCATATTTACCGGTGTCGATCAGTTCAATCCAAGTAATGACTTTTTCCGTTTGCGGGGCAATCGTGGCGTTATCCCCGGAACTCGCGGAGAATCCCAGCGACTTGAAGGTCTTGAGGACCAATTCCCGGTCCAATGTTTTTCCCATGCCATAGTACTCGATAACCAACTTGTCTTGCCGGAGCGAATACGGGGGCAGGTGATCCCAGTTCGACAATCTTCGCATGAATGGTCTTGGCGGCAGCATCATCGGAACCAAGGATGGCATTGATCTGGAGTGTCTTTCCATCAACCATGATGACGGAGTTGCTCATGCGGGAAATCTTGCCACCCAATTTCTTCTCGAATGCGGTTATCTGCTGGCGTGGAATGACCGTGGTTTTCTGAAGCTTTATCTCTTGCGGCAGGTTTTTCAAAAAGTCGTCTGCCGGGGTGACAGTTTTTTCCTGAGCCGAGAGAACAGGAAAGGTTGCTACCATTGCCACCAGTGCAAGGACAAGGAGTAGAAAGTGTTTTTTATACAGATGGAGAGAAGTCATTTTTGTAATGGATAAGAAAGAGAGAAGCCTGTGAGGTTTACGTTATTGATTAATCGGGATTCGACGAAGCCATTGAGAGCGACGCGATCACTGGATAACGTATCCAGTAATCAGCCAAGTGCCGTCTTGTGCCTTAACAAAGGTTACTATTTCGACGGCATTCTTCTTGGCGGTAAACTCGGTTTCGAAAGTCAGTACACGGTAATCTCCATCCGGCATGCCGGGTAGCGAGGTGAGGACTTCGTCAGTTTTTATTTTGCGAAAGACTACATTCCCGAGCGGCTTGCGCACGGCTTCCATGGCTGAGACATAGTCGGATTCAGAGATCAACTTCTTGGCAAATTCAGCAAAACGGGCATAACTTTCTCGATATTTTCCGACGTCGCTAAAAACCAACCATTCAGAGGCCTCGGATTCGAATGGATATTCTGATTTTTCGGTTTGCCCAAGCATTGGCTCCCATTTGCCATTAGTTTTTTTCCAAAAAGCGGCTTTGTTTAGATCGGGAATATCCGTAACCAACGGCCTCACTGGTTCATCCTGGACATCGTAGCTCAATATGCGCCAGTGGTCGTTCTCTTGGACAAAAATTACCGTCTCCTCGGTAGCCTTTTTTTCAGAAAAATCTGTTTTGAATTTAACCACACGAGCCTTTAGCTCCTGTGGGTCCTTTCCATCAATCTTGGCGATTGCCAGCATGGAGACTTTGCGTTTTCGAGCAACCAGATCTCCCAAGGGAGTTCTCAATTTGGTTATCTTTTTTGCCCAATCCTGGGAATTTACCTGGGAGGTTTCGCAAAGCGCCAGATGCTGGTAGCCTTCCGGATAATTCTGGGTGTCGATTAAGGCCAGCCAGGTAAGCGCATCGGTTTCACCGGCAGGAGCCGCATTTCCGGTAGTTGATTCAGGGACGATAAGCGTCACATGCTTGATGTCGGCTGCAGTCATCCAAACCATGGCATCAATGGCCGCCTTGTAGGCGACGTTTGCAGCAATATTAATGCGGAATTCAATATCGGGTTTTTCAGCTTTTCAGCCTTGAGCAGTTCATCCAACGGTTGTCCGGTTTCGGCAATAAAGGGGAGGCCTTTGTCGGAAAATCCAATTAGACGGCTGTTAAGTTTATAGGCAGGGTTCCCGGTTTTTGCGTCCTGCTCGATTGTCAGGATGTTAGGGCTGGCTTTGATTTTGGTACTATTACCCGAGTCAGCGTCTTGGGAAATCGAGGCAATGCTGATATCTATAAATCCACTATTCTTTGCCCATTGAACACAATCTATTATCACGTTGTTGGGAAGCACTTCGTCTACATGTATGAGTAACCTGGTATCAGGATTCTTTTTGTTTTCAGCATCGAGGAACTTTTTGAGGACTTGCTCATCTGACTGGATGTCGACTGTGGTGCTTTGTGCCGATTGGGCTTTGTAGATTGGTTTTTTATGTTGCGCATCCCATTCGATAAAGAGGTGCGATATATTATCCGGTGTGACCGGCGTACCCTTTTTTGAGACGAGTGCATCCTGATCCGAATCCTTAAGGACAGTGTCGATGCTGACATTCTGGAATCCATTATCTTTTGCCCATTGAAAGCAGTCCATTAGCGCCTCGGCGGGAAGACTCCCCTCCACGTGTATA
>JAITVQ010000202.1 GCA_031285745.1 Puniceicoccales bacterium
TGCAAACACTCAACTTTAGCTACCATGGACAAATCACCTGTTTTCGCCGACCTCATTATTTCAAATGGAAAAATCGCCACGCTCGACTCCAAGGGAACATTCGCCCAATCCCTCGCCGTCAAGGACGGCAAGGTACTCGCAGTGGGAAGCGCTGCCGACATACAAAGGTATAAAGGTTCCAAAACCCGGGAAATTGATGCCAAAAAACACACCGTTATTCCCGGTCTCAATGACTCGCACCTGCATGTGATCCGCGGCGGGTTAAACTACAACATGGAGTTGCGCTGGGATGGCGTTCCCTCGCTGGCCGACGCCCTGCGCATGCTCAAGGAACAGGCCCAACGGACGCCGCCGGGACAATGGGTGCGCGTGGTCGGAGGCTGGAGCGAATTCCAGTTTGCCGAGCGCCGCATGCCCACGCTGGAAGAGATCAACGCTGCCGCGCCCGACACTCCGGTTTTCGTCCTGCACCTTTATTGTCACGCCATGCTCAACAAGGCGGCGCTCAGGGCCTGTGGCTATACCAAGGATACCGTCAACCCGCCGGGCGGTGAAATTCAGCATGACAGCCAGGGCAATCCCACCGGCCTGCTCATCGCCCGCCCCAACGCCACCATCCTTTACGCCACACTGGCCAAAGGGCCGAAGCTGCCTCCCGAGCACCAGATGAATTCTACGCGCCACTTCATGCGTGAACTCAATCGCCTCGGGCTGACCAGCATTATTGATGCAGGCGGCGGCTATCAAAACTATCCCGAGGATTACGCCGTTATCGACGAGCTGCACAAACGCGGGGAAATGACGCTCCGCATCGCCTACAATCTTTTCACCCAGAAGCCCAAGCAGGAGAAGGAGGACTTCGCCCGATGGATCAAAATGACTGGCCCCGGCAAGGGGGATGACTTTTTCCGCTGTAATGGTGCCGGGGAAATGCTGGTCTTCTCTGCCGCCGACTTCGAGGACTTCCTGGAACCCCGGCCCGACCTGCCCGACACGCTGGAAAAAGAATTGAAGGAAGTCGTCAGCCTGCTGGCCGCCAATAAATGGCCCTTCCGCCTTCACGCCACCTACGACGAGAGCATCACCCGCTTTCTCAATGTCTTTGAGGAGGTAAACAAGGAAACGCCCTTTAAGGGATTGAATTGGTTCTTCGATCACTGCGAAACTGTTTCCGAAAAAAACCTGGAACGCATCAAGGCGCTCGGTGGCGGCATTGCCATTCAATGCCGCATGGCGTTCCAAGGCGAGTATTTCATCGACCGCTACGGAAAGAAGGCGGCTGAGCAAACGCCGCCCGTGCAGAAAATGCTCAAGATGGGGATTCCCGTGGGAGCCGGCACCGACGCCACTCGCGTGGCCAGCTACAATCCATGGGTATCCCTCTACTGGCTCAGCACAGGGAATACAGTCGGCGGACTATCCATGTACCCCGATAATAATATCGTGAGCCGCGAACAAGCTCTCCGTTTCTATACGCAGGGCAGCAGTTGGTTTTCCAGTGAGAGCGGAAAAAAGGGCGCGCTGACACCGGGACAACTGGCTGACTTCGCCATTCTTAGTGACGATTTTTTCTCCGTTCCCGATGAGGAGATCAAGGGCATCGAATCAGTCCTGACCGTGGTGGACGGCAAGATCGTCTATGCCACCGACGAATTTTCCAAATACGATCCGCCGGCTATTCCCGTGCTGCCCGAATGGTCGCCTGTCGCGGTCTTCGGCGGATACGGAGCTCCACTGGATGTCCAGAAGGCGGTTCGGGCCGGAGTGCCGATTGCCCATGAACACACGGCACATTGCCACACTCACGGTTGTTCACATTCCGCGCATCAACTCTTTGCGGGAGCCGAATCCAGCACCCGTCCGAAATACTCGGACTTCTGGGGCCCCGGCTGCGGTTGTTTTGCTTTCTAGGAAGAATCCCAAATATAGAAAGAGGGCGGGAATTTACCTGCCCTCTTTTCTATTTATAGCTCCTTCGTCTCAACGAGAGGGGTTGAAAAGGACATTAATTTATATAGAATTGTCATCATGCCATTCGTTAGAATCAGTCTGCCGAAAAAATTCTCCGAAAAGACCAAGGATGCCATATCCGTATCCGTGCATAGCGCATTGATAGATACATTCAACATCCCCATGGATGATTATTTCCACGTCATTGAAGAATTAGAAACGGAACATATCAAATATCCCGAAACCTATCTCGGAATATCGCACTCGCAGGACATCGTCTATGTGCAAATCATCGCCGGAGCCGGACGAACTCTGGAGCAAAAACGAAAACTATATCACGAGATCGCCTCACGGATTTCCGATTTAACAGAAGTAACCAAGAACAATGTGATCATTGTATTGATGGAAAATGACGGGGCACAAAACTGGTCATTTGGAAACGGGGAGATTCAGGAGCCCAAGCATTTGAGGAAACAATAAAGGCTCAAAACCACCCGATTATTCATCGGGATAGTTTCCTATCATATTTTTATTTTTAATTTCTTATTTTTCATTTCACTGCGTTCTCCACATGGCCCGTATCATGGTAGCACTCTCCGGCGGCGTTGACAGCGCCGTCGCCGCGCTCCTGCTTAAACAGCAGGGGCATGAAGTGCATGCCGCCTATATGCGGACATGGATGAACGAGGAAGGCGGAAAACTGCTCGGGGAATGTCCATGGGAAGAGGATGTGGTCAACGCCCGGGGTGTTGCCGAGAAACTCGGCATTCCGTTTCGAGTGATTGACCTGATCAAGGATTACCGCGAGCGCATCGTGGAATACCTCGTTGAAGGCTATAAACGCGGCATCACGCCAAATCCCGACGTCATGTGCAACCGGGAGATGAAATTCGGCGTATTCCTCCGGCAAGCACTGGCAGATGGATTCGACGGAGTGGCCACCGGTCATTATGCCCGCAAGCGAATCAATGACGGCGACACTGCCGATGTGCTGGAAGGGCTCGATCCCAACAAAGACCAGTCCTATTTTCTGGCCTTGCTGCGACAAGAACAGGTGCAAAAGGCCTGGTTCCCCATCGGGCACCTGCAAAAGAGCGAAGTACGCACCCTGGCCCGCGAGGCAGGATTCCCCAATGCAGCGCGAAAAGATAGCCAAGGCATCTGCTTTCTCGGGAATGTCCGCATCAACGAATTTCTGGCCCTGTACATCCCTGACAAACCCGGTCCCATTGTGAATGCGGAAGGAAAAACTGTCGGGACTCACCGCGGTTTGCACCGTTACACCATTGGGCAGCGCAAAGGCATCGACGTGCCCTCCAATACCGACCACGAGCACTATGTGGTCGTCGCCAAGGATTTTGAAAACAATGCGCTCAAGGTGGCCTTTGAGCGTCCTGATCTTCCGGGGCTCTATAGCCAGGAAGCCCAGGTTGATCGGATTTCCTGGTTAAACCAGCCCGTTGATGCGGCAGCCAAGTTGAGT
>JAITVQ010000074.1 GCA_031285745.1 Puniceicoccales bacterium
ATTACTGGCGTTGATCATCCTGCCTGTTGTCATCAACCAGCTCACCGGATTCCTGAAATCCCTTCCGGCTTTGTGGGATAGTGCCATTAACTATGCTGATACCCATTTCAACGAAAGTGTCCGTCACAAGCTGGAGCAAATCGGGATTCTGACTCCCCACGCCGCCGAGGCAGCCAGTGACACATCCGCCCTGATCGCTCCGGCAGTGGGCGACTCTGCCACTTCATTGGAAGCCGCCGACAACGAAGACCTATCCGGGCAGATTTTCACCTGGTTGAAATCAATGATCGGCCTTTCACTGCCCGCACTGGCCAAGGCCGGCAGCCAACTGCAGGCTTTCTTTGCCAAGGTTGCCGGGCTGGCGATCATTCCTGTCTACCTCTTTTATCTGCTCGACATGCGGCGGGACTTTATCGCCGACCTGCGGCGCGAAAGCAACTTCCTCTCCCCTTCGTTGCGCGATGATATCTCATTCCTCATCGAGCAATTCATTGGCATCCTCATCAGCTATTTTCGGGGACAATTTCTGATTGGCATGATCCTCGGCGTGCTGATGGCCACTGGATTTACCTGCGTCGGGCTTAAGTTTGGACTCCTGATCGGGCTGATGATCGGTCTCTTTAACGTCATCCCCTATCTCGGCACCATGATCGGGTTGGGGGTCTCGCTGCCCTTGGCCTACTTTCAGCAGGATGGTGGGTTGGGGACCTTGCTCTGGGTCGCGGGTGTCTTCGTCGTCGTCCAGTCCATCGAAGGATATTTTCTCACCCCGCGCATCATGGGCAAAACCACCGGGCTCCATCCCATGGTCATTATTTTCTCCATCTTTTTCTGGGGGCTGGCCCTCGATGGATTGCTCGGCATGATCCTGGCCGTCCCGTTGACCGCCTTCTTCGTGGTTTTCTGGCGCCTGATGAAAACCAAATATCTACCTAGGCTCGCAGAAATGCGCAAGGGGTAGATAGTCCCTCGAAAGAGAAGCGCTGCTTATTGTCGTACGGCAAAAACAGTCGTTGGAAATATCCATTCCGTCCGGAGAGTCCCCTTCGAACGCGTTTGGTGGAACCAAGTCAACTGACTTATTCACAAAAAACGTGTTTGAAAGCACCGTGTCAGTTGAAATGACCGGATCAAACGCGTTTGATGAGTCTATTCCGACTGATTTCATTGCCCCAAACACGTTTGATGGAGTGAAATCACTCGGATTGGCGTCTCCAAACATGGTTGAAAGACCATTCCTGTCGGATTCGATGCTTCAAACGCGTTCGAAAAAGGCATTTCATGTGACATGGAAGGATCAAACGCATTCGAAAAGGACCTGCAGGTTGACCGGAATATAAAAATTGTATAAAAATGATCAAAATTCACGAAAAAAACAGGTCTAATTCCGTAAAAACCCTTGGAGCAGACTCCAATCATTGAAGAAATCCCCAGCAACAGATTCTGTTCCTGCCCCAACTTCAAACAAGGTTAGTATTGGAGAATAAACCCCAAAGAGATTGAAACATTATCGATCTAAAATTCCGTAATCCATCATGAATCAATTGTCTTCCCGCATTGGCACTGTCCACAGGACAGCCTCATCGCGAAAATATTTGGCCGTATTGATTCGGTATTGGCGTGGAATATTTAATTTTTCACACAACCACTCGCAAGCACGAACCCACCAAGGCGGGGCAAAGGAGATAACCCCGATAATCTGCCCGCTGCCATTGCCGTCGAATGCCGCACTGGCAACACCACCCATCAGCGGTAGTTTGATTTTTTCATCCCTTGCGGTTATGACATATGCAAAAGAACTTCCGTCCTCCTCAATTCGCACAGTTCTGGGTCCATCGACATGGGCATAGGGACGATAATCGCGGAATTCGCGAGCTGTGACAGCGCGTTTACCGGCATCCTCAGTCCAGATGAAGTAAGAGTAATTCTCGTCTTCGTCCCTGTAGCTGATCAGCACCATCCCAGCCTGCTCTCCCCAGCGAACCGAAGCTCCAAAAGGAAAAGCCAAGTCACAAATTTTGCTTACGCCTGCCGAGGGTGTCCAAAGGAAAACATACTCATCTCTCACATCTGTTCCGGCAATTCCCACCACATGTCCCTGATCATTGATACCCCAAGACACGCCTGAAATTCCAAGGCCCTTCATGCCTTGTTCCTTGGTCCAGATAAAAGGGCGCGCAATCCCAACCTCCCCGTGGAACTCCCCTGTAATCTGTCCAGATCTGTTTATTCCGGAAGGGCGGCTGCCTTTGCCATCCAACGTCCCCAGTAAAATTCCCGGCCTGGGTTGAAGTGAGAAATAAACCAATATGCCCACCATACCCAAAACAAACAACGCAAAGGATATGATAACTTTTCGCAAACTGGGAGAACGAGGCATAAATTAGGGTTAATTAAAGCCTGATAATAGTACCGCCTGAAACAACCATTAATTATTCACAGGCATCAAAAACATGAGTGGGCACGCAATTGTCCCCGATTGCACCTTCCCCCGACCCGATTATCTCCTTGAGGTAACCATCCCTGCCCCGTACACAGGATCGTATGCGCTTGCTGCCTTTTCTCGCTGTTGCCTTCTTAGGAACTTGTTTAACGCCGTTTCCCGTTTATGCGGAATCCGTTTCCGTTGAGCAGAAAGTCGCCACGGGAATTCCTGCCGAGACGCTGGGAAGCAAGCAGGCGCGAATCGCAGCGAAAGACGGGAAAGCCTTTACACAGCTTCCGGTAAATTGGAAAGTCCGTCCCGAGGACAAGGAACGGGCGGAAAAGGCATGGAAGATCGTCTGCGAAGCGGTGAAAGACCAGCCGCAGAGTGATCGGAAGTTGCACGTGGTTTACGTGACTTTCAAGGACCGCCCTGCGCTGGAGAATTACCATGAGCGCTACGACCACATTCTGAAAAACATCCAGGCTTACTACGCTGACCAGATGCGGGAAAACGGATTTCCTCCGCTGACTTTTGCCCTCGATCTGGACGAGCAGGGCAAGCTAATCATCCATGATGCCCATGTGGATATGTTGATGAAAGATGTGACCGTCCGCTCTTCCGGGCCTGTCTCGCGCGAAGCAGCCAAAAAGGTGCTCGCGGCAAAAGGCATCGATATCGAGAAGAACCATGCCCTGGTCGTCTGCCAGTTGGAAGACGGCATCGGGCCCTACTATGGCGGCGGATCGTATAAAAACGGGACAGGCTGGACCTGCGACCAGGCCAACCTCGACCCGCGCAATTTCCTCAGCAAGGAGTACTTCGGCGGCAGGTACAAGGCCAGCGTCGGACGCAATGCCACCATTTACATCGGCGGAACCGCCCACGAGTTGGGCCACGCCTTCGGCATGCCGCACACGCAGGAAGGCTGGGAGTATCCGGATTGCGGACGCTCACTGATGGGCTCAGGCAACCATACCTACGGAAATGACCTGCGCGGTGAAGGAAAGGGCTCGTTCCTCGTTCCTACCGATGCATTGATGCTCGCGGCAGTGCCCCTGTTCAACGGCGTGGAAAGTCCCTCCTCCAGTTACAGCGCCAGCTGTACCTACAAGGATGTCATGCTGAAGCCCGTCAAGGATGGTGGCGTGCTGTCCGGAACCATTAGCGCAGCCAAGCCGTGCTATGCTGTCATTGTGCACCTCGACCCTCCGCAGGGACATAGCGACTATGATGCCAATGCCGCAGCAGGAATCCCCGACAGCGACGGCAAATTCTCCGTGGAAATCAAACGCCCGGGATTCAAGGGCTATCTGGAAATGCGGGTAACGGCATTTTTCACCGATGGCACCCGCAACCGGATTGCAGTCCCTGCCTGGATTACAGAAGAGGGACTGACCTCGCCCTCGTGGGAAGAGAAAAGCTATTTCTCCGCAGTGGTCGTCCCGTGGGAGGCGCACAATTACAGCTTGGCCAAGGAAAAGCTGGCCGAGGTTGAAAAAGAATATGGCAATGTCCCGGCAGTAAAAAAAGCCCTGCCTGCCTGGAAAAAAGCACTCAATCGCACTACTCCCGAATGGGCGGGGACTGCTGCCGAAATCGCCGAAGAAACCAAGACCGTCAGCCTGGTGGACTGCAAGCCCACCAAATCCAGGAGTGGTTACGACGCCGTATGCTGGGATTCCATGATTCCTTCCGACATAGGTCCCCAGCCGCATTTCATCAAAGGAGCACCGGAGCGTTTCATCATGCTGCACGCCGTGGGTCATCTGACGTATGATCTGGGCGGAAAGTGGGAAAAACTCAAGACCACCGCCGGCATGCCCTTTGGCCGGGACGGCAGCATTCGCATCGAGGTCAAGGGTGATGACAAGGTACTCTTTCTCAGTGAAGTTTTAAAACAGGGAAAGACCGTGGATATTGATGTATCCGTAAAAGAAGTACAAACCCTGCAGATCAACATCCAGGATGCAGGCGATGGAATCGGCTCCGACTGGGCAGTGATCGGCGACCCGGTCTTGTCGAGATAAGCGAGGTAGACCTTGCCCTCACACTTATCTTTGCTTTTCCCAGGGCTCTACTGGCCCTGGGACGATGCAAAAGAGCGGATGGGGTTCAGGTATCTGAATATGGCAGTGTCGGGCGTAGACTTCAGGCGACCGTTGGCGTAGTTTTTCCAGCAGATGTTGCCACTCGTAGAGTAATTGGCCCTGTGTTGTTGAAATAGGGGAACAGGATTGCGGATAGATGATCTTTTTCTTGTCGAAATTATAACTCCGCTCCCGGGCTTCCTTTTCCAATTCCTTGAGAAACGCTCCCATGGCATGCACAGGCTTGGGCGTTTTCTGGAAACGGATTAACTGAGGATGATTACAGTAGCCCTTGGTCTCTCCCATCAGGACTTTTTGCGCAAGCAATGCCTCACGCCATGCGGCAACCAACCCTTGAGGGTCAAGATATTTGGGATGCAAAGTCCAGAGTCGCATAGATCAGGAAGGCGACAAGTTGTGGGGCAGATTCACATGCGCAACCAAATCGGGAAAAAACAGCTCAAAATCCGCACTGAATTCATCATACTTTTCCGCGAGAATTTCCACCGAGTCTCCCAGATCAAGGGGGCGGCGCAATCTCCGGCTCATCCGTTGCAGCGCGAGCGCTATCCCATCCAACCGGTCATAGGCAGAAATCCATTGGTGTTTCTTCATCAATGCCAGTCGCTCGTTGGCCAATGGCGGCAGGGAGTCATGAAATCTATCAAAGGAGTTGTATACCTCTTCCGCGAAAGGGACCAGAGAGATGGATGAAAATCTTGCCCAGTTTCTGGCCAGGACATGGTCGTAAAATACATCGACCAATACTCCGGAGAATTTTGTGAAAGGGGCTCCGATACGTGCCTTGCTTTGGGCGACCACGGGATGGGAGTCGGTATAGGTGTCTATCTTGCGGTGGCATATCACTCCCGGGAGGAACGGTGCAGGCACCTCCGCCAAGTCTCCGATGCGGATAATATCCGGCAATAGGTTCCCGATGCGAAATTCGGCAGTTGGTTCGGATAGATAAAGATGGGCCAGCCAATTCATGTGGAAAATACGAAAGTTAAGAGTACGGGCTAAAACCAAACAGTAATGTTCTAAAAATCACAAAGGCAAACTGCCGGGCTGTCATTAATCAAACCCGGAAGGATTTTCTGAACATGCGAACGTCCCTTATGGATCAAGAATCCGTATACGCTGCAAAAGAACGGCTTGCCTTCAGGCAGATGTTTGAATTATGATGTATTCAGGAACATACATCATGTGTATGTGCGTTCCAATCTCGACCACCCCTTGCGCTTCCCCAGCATGTCACAACAAAACGCCAGCGGCACTGATGTTGCCGCTCAAACTATTGCTTCAATCGAACCGCCGCCTGTGCCCGGACAGGTTGTACCATTGCGACCCAACCCTATGCGCGCCGTGTGGTTCATGGGGGGAATATTGGCCATTTTCCTCGCCATCATCCTAATCAAGGAACCCGGCATAAGGCACCTGGGCCTGCAAATTCTCCCGCCCTTGTTTCTATTGGTATTAGGGACAGTGCTATATCTTGTTTATCGACCGGAAACATTATCCCGGATTTTTGGCGGCATCGGGATCGTGCTTAGTGCAATTCTTTATTCTGGTGCCCATGCTTCATCCGTAACCACCGTTCATCAAGCCCCGGATACCGCCTATTGGGAGATATTCACGCACTCCTTGGGGGCGACCCTGACGAGTGGAGTCGTTTTGGGTGGAATCCTTTTTACTTTCGGCATTCTGTTACGAGAAAAAATCGGACTCACTGCGGTTGCGTGGATTGCCGGGGGCGCAAGTTTTGTGATCGGGCTGTTTTTTCGAATCAGTATGCTGCTCCGTCCCGAGATTCCTCTTGAAGTCAAAATCAGCTCATTCTGGCATCTGGCGACAGAGGCACTGTTTCTTGCCCCGGCCATTTTGGCGATTCGGACTTTGTGCGAGCTCAAGTCCTCACGGATAAGAGTTTCCATAGGGGCTCGCATCTGGTGCATACTTGTTGTGGCGGGAACCACCGCCGCCCCGATTGCCATATTTGCGAACGAACAGAAACAGGATATGCCCATGGCAATCCTGATACTTCCCGCCATTATCGGCATGGGGATGCTCTGTTTCGGCAGGCGCATCGGGTTCCCCGTTGCGCTTATGGGAGTCGGCTTGGCCACAATCTGGTCGGCAGGCCAGATACTGCCCTTTTCCCAAGAGAGAATCCCTGTGGCCATTGGCGCGGTATTAGGCGGCTTGATAAACCCACTTATTACGTGGGCCTTGATTCGAAAAGCCTGGAAAGAAAGACTCCCCGAATTGACCGCCGCCGATTACAAAAAACGACTTATCGTTTTTCTCATTTTTGACTTTCTGGGTGTGGCTGGCGGACTGATCCTGACATGTTTGGGGTTACATACTTTGTTCACGGAGGAATTTCAGATCGAGCCATTCTTTTTTGGAGTCATATGCGGCAGCTTGATGACGGCTCTCGCTCTGACCGCCGCAGTGCTATATCTAAAACGGAAGGGGCGCACCGGCTTGGCATTACAAATCCTCGGACTTATTTCCGGCTTAATGGGCATATTTCTCATGTTTGCCGGGATTGCTGCACTCCTGAAGTCCTGAGCAAAATCGGATTTTAGGGAGGGGATTTTCTATACTTGCTTCACCGTCCACCTTGCCTACCGTTTTTGCCCTCAAAACCGGGGCATCCCGGGTTCCCTCAAGACGCTACTTTCCATGAGTTCTTCGACGACCGACTTCGGTTACAACAGCAAGGTCGAGGGCGAGGTCATTGTGACCCGCGCCGACGCTGTCATTAATTGGGTCCGCAGTAATTCTGTCTG
>JAITVQ010000086.1 GCA_031285745.1 Puniceicoccales bacterium
TTTCATAATTTTTCCAGCGCTCGATGAATTTGTGCAGGGCGCCCTGCACGCCGATATTTTCGGAGGAATCAAGGATTTTTCCTGCCCAGAGGATGCGTTGGAAATCGGCATCACTCAACGCCAGTGCGAGAGTGTCATTTTTGTGAAAACGGAGCACCTCCTGATACAGTTGGATCACCTTGAGCTTCGGGGATGCCGTGTCGGTGGTTTGAGGTTTCCACGCCAGGAACTCTTCTAGGGTGCCGAGCAGCGGGGATTTTGCCTCGGGCTCAAAGGCATCCTCCGGCTGGCTGGCTCCCTGTTCACCCAGACTATAGAACGCGATCGCGTCATGGATCAGAAAATCGTAAAGGGTGGGGCGGTAGGCGTCGGGCAGGCTTCCTGGCTTGAGTACGGCGTTGAACGTTGCGACAGGGGTGCGTTTGAGGGCGGCGGCGTTACCCAGTGCGAATGTATAGAGACTGTCTATCTCGGAGCGAACGCGGGTGGCGTCCCAAGTGAGAAAATCAGTCGAATCCCCTGCGCTGGATGCAGAGCGACGAAGCAACTGCCAGCGATTTTGGTTATAGTAGCTTTGCCAAGCGTGGGCCAGTGCTGTTGCCAGCATCGGCTTGAGCTGGGCAGGTGCCTTGTCAAAATAGGCGCGAAGCTCCCGAATCTGGGCAGACATATTATTACCGTCAATGGCAGTGACTTGGGCAGCCTTGAGCAGGATGGCCTTGAGGGCCTCGTCATAAGTGCCGTCAGCCAAGGTTTTCTCGATGATGGGGTCCAACGCAGTGATGGCTGACTTGGGCAGGGCGTTCTTTTTGGCTTCTTCGTATTTAGCCCAGTCTGAAGCCGTATCGGCGGCCTGAATGATGGGCGAAAAAAATGCGGAAAACGCGAGAGTAAGCAGGGAAATTCTAAAGAGAGGCATGGCGAAAGTTGTGTTTAAATGAAAGAATGACCGGGACCCTAATGATAAAGACACAGGAAGGAACTGCTTTCTTAGGTTTTTATCTGCTAATTTTTTGTGGTTAGAGGGAAAAAGGGGATAATTTTTTGTTGATTTTCACGCCTGCATCTACACCTTCCGCCACTTCTTACCAATGGCCGGATAGCTCAATTGGTAGAGCAGTTGACTCTTAATCAATTGGTTCGGGGTTCGAGTCCCCGTCCGGCCACCATTTAAAACCCGCCAGAAATGGCGGGTTTTTTGGTTTTTATCATGACACGTTATTTGTTACAGGTGATTCAGGGGTGTCTTAAAAACATCTCAGAACTTAAATGTAATCCTGACACATGGGTCCAGAAAGCGAGGTCGACCGCCCAATCTTTCCTTTGACGCTCTGACGCTTTGTCCCTCTTCCCTTGTCTGCTCCCTTCTGCCTGTTGCTCCCTTTGTGTTTAATAGACAGCCTGTTTCCGTATTTCCGAAGGAGTTATTCACAATAGAAAGGTCTCTTCCGACTTCTCGGGAGGTACTAAAACTTTTGAGATGCCTTTCCCGACTTTTGTCGAGACCGCCAAAACTTTTGGAATATCCCTGGCAACTTTTGTCGAAAGTCCCAAAACAAATGATTTGTCTCTTCCGACATTTGTCGGGATGCCCAAAACTTTTGAAATGCTCGTAGCGACTTTTGTCGGAAGGGCTAAAACAATTGAAATGATGGTAGCGACAAATGTCGGAACCATCATCTCAAAAGTTTTGAAGCTTCCCGAGAAGTCGAAATATACCTCTCAATTGTGTTTCCCTCTTTCCGAACCTTCGAAAGCATCTCTCCAACTTGGGCAGTAACTTCCTACTTTTTCGAGACAAACTCATCTAAATGATGAGTGTCTGTCCGAGAGTTAGGAGGGAACTCCACCAATGTGTTTACCCCTGCCAACAAAGTCGGCCCAAATAATCACGAAGTCCGTCCCCATTTTTAATTCTTAAGTAGAATATTCCCCTCTGTCCGACCTTGTTTCTCCTTCTTTTGGCCCAAAGAGCACAGAGGCTAGGGTGCGTCTTCAAAATGCCAGCATGAAGCGATCTCAAATGGGGTCTTGGAAAGAAAGGTTTTTCTACTTCTCAAAATCACAAAACCTATTTCGTCAGTTGTACATGGAATTTTTCTTTCTTCAGGAGAAATATGTTCAAATGGAGAATGCCGAATGATAAATTACGAATAAACTTCATCCATGTATCATATTATGAGGATCAGATCAGTATTTTCATGAAAGGGTTCCGCTACGAGGAGATCTCTTTCTGCCGTCGCTATCGGTGTTTTTTTATGGTTTTGAGAAAAAATCTCAGAAAACGATTTGCTATTTAGAATCATTCTAATTCCAATTCGGGGAAGAACGACATTGACCCGATGAAACACACCAAAAGAAAAAGCCTTGCCGAAGCCCTTGAGCGTCACGGCATGCGCCCCACGCCCCAGCGTGAGACGGTGTACAATGTCCTTATTTCCAAACGTGACCATCCTACTGCCGACGAAGTCTATATGCGGTGCAAAAAAGTGGCGCCGGGTATTTCGCTCGCGACAGTTTACAACTGCCTGGAAACACTGGTTGCCTGTGACCTGGTCCGCCAGGTGAATCGGGAGCGAAAATCCACGCGCTACTGCCCGAATCTGCATGAGCACGCCCATTTTCACTGCCGGAAGACCGGCAAGATTCATGACATCGACCTGACTGCAGAAGCCCATGAGGCTTTGCTGTCGCTTTTGCCCGAGGGCTTCGATGCCGAGGGTATTGAACTCACCTTTACTGGAATCAAACGCTAACTACTCGACTTTTCATTTAACCAATGAGCAACACACTCGATATCCGCAATCTGAACGTATCTGTCGCCGAACGCCAGATCTTGAAAAACTTTTCGCTCACTGTACCCAAGGGCGAGGTTCACGCACTGATGGGGCCCAATGGCACAGGAAAAAGCACCCTCGCCAAGGCGCTTTCCGGCCATGAGGATTATGCGGTTATTAGCGGTGAAGCACTGCTCGACGGCGAAAATATTATCGGGGCGGAACCCGATGCCATTGCACGCGCGGGTTTATTCATGGCTTTCCAGTATCCCAGTGAAATTCCCGGTGTGACCATCGCCAACTTCATTCGCGCCGCCCTCGTTGCCCGCCAGCCCAAGGGAGCCCCGTTTGATGCCAAGGCTTATTATGCTCGCCTTTATGAAAAGATGGATGCGCTCAAGATGGACCGCAAGTTCACCTCGCGCTCGGTCAATGAGGGTTTTTCCGGCGGGGAAAAGAAACGCTGCGAAATTCTCCAGATGATGATGCTGGAGCCGAAGTACGCCATCATGGACGAAACCGACTCCGGTCTGGATATCGACGCCCTCCGGATTGTGGCCGACGGTGTGAACAAGATGCGCGGTCCCGACATTGGCATCCTCGTCATCACCCACTATCAACGCCTGCTCGACTATATTGTTCCCGACAAGGTGCATGTCATGTACGATGGGAAGATTGTCCGGTCCGGAGACAAGGACCTCGCGCTGGAATTGGAAAAGAAGGGGTACGACTGGGTGAAGGAGGAAGTCGCTATCGCGTGAAATAAGAAACGAGAAAGATGAAATAAGAAATTTCTGATAGTATCCATAGCTTCATTATAGAATCAGGGCACTCCTTAATCTCTTATTTCCCATTTTTCATTTCTTATTTTCAAACCAACCAACACTGCCATGAGCAATACGATTTCTGAACACGATACCGACGTCCTTGCCGACGACACCACCTCGGCTGCCATTGATATTGACCGCGAGAAGGGTAATTTCCACTACAAGGAAGACTATGCCTACGATGCCGGCATCGGGCTCTCTCCCGAAGTCATCGACTATGTGACCAAGGTCAAGGGTGAGCCGGAGTGGGTGCGCGAATTTCGCCACAAAGCCTTGAAGATTTTTGAATCCAAGCCACTGCCCACCCATTGGGCGACCCGTGACCTGGAAACCATCAACTTCGACGAGATCCGTTACTATCTGGCCAAGGGCCAGAAGCCCAGCCGCACTTGGGAAGAGGTGCCTGACGACGTGAAGGAAACCTTTGAGCGTCTGGGCATCCCCGAGCAGGAACGCCGATTCCTCGCCGGAGTGGAAGCCCAGTTTGACTCCGAATCCGCCTACTCGCGGATGAAGGAAGAACTCACCAAGCAGGGGGTCATCTTTGTCAATCCGACCGAGGGACTCAAGGAACACGCGGACGTCTTCCGCAAATACTTTGGCAAAGTCATTCCCGCCGGGGACAACAAGTTTGCCGCGTTGAACAGTGCCGTCTTCTCGGGCGGCTCCTTCATCTACGTCCCCAAGGGAGTCAAGGTTGCCCAACCCTTGCAGGCTTACTTCCGTATCAATGCCGAAAACTTCGGACAATTTGAGCGCACCCTCATCATTGCTGACGAGGGAGCAGAGGTTACCTACATGGAAGGTTGCACAGCGCCTAAGTTTGAGACTGCCACCTTGCACTCTGCTGTCGTTGAACTCGTCGCACTCAAGGGGGCGAAAATCCAGTACATCACCGTCCAGAATTGGTCCAACAATGTTTTCAACCTTGTTACCAAGCGAGGTGTTGCCGAGGAAGGCGCGGAAATTCGCTGGATCGATTGCAATATTGGTTCACGTCTGACGATGAAATATCCCGGCGTTGTCCTCAAAGGGCAGCATTCCCGGGGTGAGGTTATCTCCATTGCCCTTGCCAGCGATGGACAGCACCAGGACACCGGGGCCAAGATGATCCATGCCGCCTCGAACACGACATCCAACATCGTGTCCAAGTCCATTTCGGTCGGGCAGGGGCGTGCTACTTATCGCGGGCAGGTCACCATCCCCAAGGCATTCTCGCACTGCAAAAATAATACCGAGTGTGATGCCCTGTTGATTAACACCAACTCCCGGACCGATACCTATCCGGCCATTACGGTACGTGGGGCGAACAACAGTACCCAGCATGAGGCCAGTGTTTCCAAGGTCAGCGCCGAGCAGATATTCTATATGCAGCAGAGGGGGCTTTCCGAGGGGGAGGCCATGAGTCTCGCCGTCAACGGATTCATCAACGACCTCGTGAAGGAGTTTCCGATGGAATACTCCGTGGAACTCAAGCGTCTGATCGAACTCGAAATGGAAGGCAGCGTGGGCTGAGGGGAAAATAGGAAAGAAGAAATAAGAGATAAGAAATTCCTAACGGTATTCAAAATCGCAACATCAGCTCTCATTAGCTTCCATTTCTTATTTCCGCACCACCACCTCCTCACGATTCACACCAACGACTATCCACTATGCCAACAGCCATACTTTCCCAAGAAACGATTGACTCCCAGATCACCGATACCGCCGTGCCTGCGCTGGCCAAACTCAAGCAGGCCGGATGGGAGCAATTCCAGCAAACGCCCATGCCCAAGCGGACAATGGAGCGCTGGCGCTTTGCCAACCTCCAGCATGTCACACTGGAGGGGTATTCCATCCCCGCAGCGCCTTCGGCTGACCTGCAAAAAATCATTCTCGATAAGTCCAACCTCCTTAGCGAAATCTCCGCCCGCTTGGTTTTTGCCGATGGTTATTTGATCGGAACTGACAGTCTTCCCAGTGAACTGGCTGCCAAGGGGGTCATCCTGGCTCCCTTGTCCGAAGCTGCTCAAAAGCATCCCAAGTTGCTGGAGAAATATCTGCTCAAGTCTGGCACTGAACTGGGGGGAGACAAGTTTCTTGCCCTGCATCAGGCTTATCTAAGCAGCGGCTATGTTCTCTACGTCCCCAAGGGCGTGGAAATCGAAAAGCCGGTTGTCATCTACAACTGGGCGGTGTCCGCCGGGGCTGCCATCTTCCCTCACACACTCATTGTCGCCGAGGACAATGCCCGGGTCAGTGTTGTCGATTTCTATCTCTCCTTTGACGAAACCAGCCCGGCGCTGGCCACCTCTGCTGCCGACATTCATGCCGGAGCGGGAGCGGGAGTATTCCGCAAATCCGTCCAGAACTGGAACGAAGCCTCCCAATCCTACCAGATCGACACGACTCACGCAGAGCAGGACAGCACGATCACCAGTGTTTCCGTCAATCTGGGCGCGAAGCGGGCTCGGTTTGAGAGTGCCATCCAGATCAATGGTACAGCGGCCAATGTCCGCCTCTACGGGCTCACGGTAGCTGACCGCGACCAGGAATTCGACCAGCGCACATTGCAAGTGCACAATGCCCCTGGGGCCACCTCGGACCTGCTTTACAAAAACGCCTTGCTGGACCAGGCTCGCACCATCTTCTCCGGGATGATTCGCGTCGCACCCGATGCACAAAAGACCGATGCTTACCAGACCAACCGCAACCTTTTGCTTTCGCCCGAGGCTGAGGCGAATTCCTTGCCTGGTCTGGAAATCGAGGCCAACGATGTGAAGTGTTCGCACGGTGCCACGACTGGGCAGCTCGATACCAGTGAACTCTTCTACATGCTGGCTCGCGGTATTCCCAAGGAAACCGCTTACGAACTGCTCGTCTTTGGTTTCTTCGAGGAAATCATCGAAAAGGTGGATAACGAGGAACTCGCGGAAACCCTGCGCAATTTCGTTCAGGATAAATTCCGTCGCCGCGAAACCAAACTTTCGGTGTCGTAATTTGCGAGAAGCGTCATGTTTTTACCAAAAGGCGGCAGAGGTTTCTCTGCCGCCTTTTGGTTCTATCCAACGTGCGATAGATAGCTGTAAAGATATTGCTAATTCTTCACTTTCTCCAGCCCGACCACAAAAAGCTCAGCAAGTGTAGCGGCGTTGGTGTCGGCATTCTTTTTGGCAAAGTTCTTGAATTCCTCGGCAGACTTTTTGGCCGCTCCTGCCTGATCCATATTGGAATAGGTAAATGGATTGCGAAGCGCTTCCATCTGTTTGCCAAACAGTTTCCAGAATGCATCGTTGGCCTTGAGTTCGGTGGCGGCCTTCGGATCGGATTTCCATTGCTGTAATTGCTTCTTCAGCGCATCCAGCGCAGGTTCGTTGCCGACATTTTGCTTGGTGGCGGCTTGCAGCGTTTTTTCTGCCAATAATATTTTATCAGCCAAGGCGCTCTGTTGAGGGATTATTTGGGCCTGCCGGGTCAGCCATGATTTTGCGGCAGCCTTGGTGTCGTTGGATGGGGTGACATTGAGAAGGGTGGTGCACTCCATGAACATGAATGCACGGGTGGCAGTTTCCGCCGAAGCCCAACCGTGGGGAGCCTTGGACAGTAACGGTTGAAATGGAACTCCCCTGGGGAGCAGGAAATATATGCTAACCCATTCCGTGAAATTCATCGTGTCATTGGAACCAATGGTAGTAACAATACAGAAGTTTTTCTTGGGAAGATTTTCCACTTTCTTGCCGGCAGAATCGTAGGCGAAACCCGCGGCCTGCTGGAAAAGTCCGCCAAATCCGGAACGAAGCTGGACAAATTCCGATGAAGCTCGTGCGCCGCCCGACATGCCGGTTGCGAACTTCAAGCCTTCGGCAACACGCAACCGCTTGGTCACGTCATCATGGGCGGCAATAAAGTTCTCCGCACAATGCCCGTCTTTGCCGTTCTTGGACTCCTGGAGCATTACTACGATGTAACCACTGCCTTTGAGATGCTCGGCCATTGCTCCCATCCCGGCCTTGCCTTGGGGGCTTGCAATAAAAACACAGGGCCATTTGCGGCTGCCGCTGGCCTCGTATCCCTTGGGGATCCAGAGGTTGTAGGAATATTCTCCGAAGTCCAATTTTTCCACGGGTCGTTTTCCGATGGCAGGAATCTTGGGGTTCTTCGCATCAAGGGGACATTTGACGAGGGTTACCTTTTCTTCGGGAATCTTTTGATCCAAGGGCGTTATTTCCGCGTGGCTGAATACGCAGGTGCTGGCAAATGCGATAGCACTAATGAAGGGGAGGAGTGATTTTCTCATGCGAGGTCAGGGTTGAGAGTAAATTGAATAGTTGTCATGCAAATGGACATGCTTGAATCGGCAAGTTCATTCTTCCCATAAAAAAGCGCAACGTGGTTGGCGTTGCGCTTTTTATTCGGAAGATTTACTTCTTTTCCGATTTTGTCGGCGGCGTGGCTTGGGGTTGCACGCCGCTATTCAACAGCAGTGATACGCTGGATTCAAAATCCTTTGCGACGGTGTTATAAGTCACACCCTGCGGCAGCCAGCCTTTCACATTCGTGAATGCCTGGGCCAAACTGCGCCCCAGTTCGATCTTGGCGTAGAGGTCGGAACCTTCGACGGAGTAGGCGGTGAGCTGAAGCCGCTGGGCTTCCGCGGTAGCTTTTCCGACAGCATCAATCCCAGCAGCACGGTTGATCTCAGACTGCTTGGCCGCCTCGGAAAGCGCGACCTGTTTGTCTGCGTCAGCCTTGGCTTGCAGGACGATTTTCTTTGACTCGGCTTCCTGGAGAGTGATTGCATTCAGCGCGTCGGCCTTGGCCTTGATAGTGGCCTGTTCCGACTCGGCTTCCTGTTGCAAGACAGCAGTCTTTTTCTTGGTTTCGGCAGCGACGACTTGTTCATATTGCAGCCTGAGCGCAGCGGCCTTGGCGGCCTCGGCCTTGGCTTTGTTGGCCTTTTCCTCCTCCTTGGCGCGTGATTCGTCGATGATGGCACGTTGGCGGGCCTCAATGCTTTCGACATACTGTTTGTCCGGGAAATTGGTACCATCCACAATGAAGGCATCAACAATGACTCCCGCAGTGTAAAGCGCCCCTGATTGGTCTTTCAGGACTTTTTCCACATCGCTGCGCAAGCTTTCCAGACTTTGCCCCGAATATAGTTCCAAGGCTGGCTTAACGGTGGCGTTGGCGACCACGGTCTTGATGATTTCCGGACGGATCAGCCGTTCCTCCAGTTGGTCACGATAGGTTTTGTGCATTGACACCAGTTTATTGAAGTCACGATGCCAGCGCAGGGTGATGCTAAAATGAACCTTCTGGTTGTCCGCAGATTTCACCTCCAGCAAATCATTGGCCCGCCCTTCACCATAAGTACTGTAAGCTTTGTCGTTCATGACAAATATCTGGCCCGTCATATCGTAAAGATAGGGACTCGTTAGCCAGCGGTTGAAAACGTAGGTCTTGGGTGGCAAGGGATCTTCTTGCACGCCGCCGGTCCATGTTTCCAGCACCGCATATTGCGAGCCCTTGACTTCCGTAAAACGGAAG